>JAYEOH010000174.1:0-32196 GCA_034722775.1 Campylobacterota bacterium
AAGGATAGCAAATGAGTTGGAGTCCAAGTAGCTGGAGAGATTTTCCCATCAAGCAGCAGCCTGCCTATCAGGATATGGAGTTGTTGAAAAAGGTGGAGGCTGAGCTAAGCAGTTATCCTCCATTGATCTTTGCCGGAGAAGCAAGAAATCTTAAAGAAGATCTTGCCAAAGTAGGCAGAGGAGAGGCTTTTTTGCTTCAGGGTGGTGACTGTGCGGAGAGTTTTTCTGCCTTTGGTGCTACCAGTATCAAAAATCTCTTCAAGCTGATGCTTCAAATGAATATGATCCTGATGTATTCATCGGGTAAACAGGTGATCAAGGTTGGACGGGTGGCAGGCCAGTTTGCCAAGCCAAGAAGCAGTGACTTTGAGAAAATGGGTGATATCGAATTGCCGAGTTACCGAGGAGATATTGTCAATGATGTTGATTTCACTGCCGAGGCGCGTATCCCTGATCCTGAGAGGCTGATCAAAGCTTATAATCAATCTGCAGCGACAATGAACCTGCTCAGGGCTTTTTCTCGTGGCGGGTTAGCTGATCTCAATGAAGTGCACCGTTGGAACCTTGGCTTTATCAAAGATTATCCTCTGGGGAAAAAATATGAAGAGTTGGGTGAAAAGATCGACCGGGCAATGAAATTTATGGCTGCTTGCGGAATCGATAGTAGAAATACACCGCAACTGCACCAAACAACGATCTATACTTCACACGAAGCACTGCTCCTTAACTATGAGGAGGCATTGACGCGCAGAGACAGTATCACTAATGACTGGTACGACTGTTCTGCGCATATGCTGTGGATCGGTGATCGCACGAGAGAGTTGGATGGTGCGCATATCGAGTATTTTCGGGGCATCAAAAATCCTATCGGCTGTAAAGTGGGACCAAGTATGGGTGAAGATGAGTTGATCCGGCTTATCGATGCACTCAATCCTGAAAACGAAGAGGGAAGGCTCAATCTGATCGTTCGTATGGGTGCTGACAAGGTAGAAGATCATTTCCCTGCACTGCTCAAAAAAGTGAAATCAGAGGGTAGAAATATAGTGTG
This sequence comes from Campylobacterota bacterium, assembly GCA_034722775.1. Classification (GTDB taxonomy): domain Bacteria; phylum Campylobacterota; class Campylobacteria; order Campylobacterales; family Sulfurovaceae; genus SZUA-451. Next base: position 1,049 of record JAYEOH010000174.1, read on the forward strand.
GAGCTGTGATCCAATGCATGGCAACATTGAGAAGAGTTCTACCGGTTTTAAAACCAGAGAGTTTGAGAATATACTCAGAGAAGTGAAACAATTTTTCAAAATCCACGAGGGTGAAGGAACTATTGCCGGCGGTATCCACCTGGAGATGACCGGTGAAGATGTGACAGAGTGTACAGGCAGTCAATCCAGTGCTATCACTGCAGAAGACCTTGGAAATCGTTACCACACACAATGCGACCCAAGACTCAATGCCAATCAGGCACTTGAACTCTCCTTTATGGTGAGTGATGCACTGAAAGGGTAGGTAGCAGCTGCCCGCATCAGGACCCTCGAATTTATGCGAGGGTCCTGAAGTTATAATACTTTTTTTGCCCCTGAAATCATAAAGTGATTTTGTCCATCTTTGTGGCTGTAGTGTAGCTCCATCTGATGAATATCCAAAATGTTTTTAACAATATAGAGCCCCAAGCCCAAACCATTTTCTGACTCGTGAAAGGGAGTATAGTAGTTTTCGATCTCAAGCGCCAACTGCTCCCCTCTGTTGGAGATGATAATCTGATTATCTTTGATGTGTATGGTGACATGGCGATCAGGGCTGTATTTTAACGCATTGTCTATAAGATTTTTGAGGGCAATTGGCAAGAGTTCTATGTCTGAGGGGATGGTATGGTCCTGGTCGACGATCATTGTAATAGCCTCTTCGTTATTGTCGAGCATCATGAGGTGGATACTGGCTTCCAAGAGCGTTGTGGCAGTATGTGCTTTCATTCTGATGTGAAAATTTCTGGAGGCAATCTGCTCAAGCTTGGCAAACTCATCGATCAGTAGATTGAGTCGCACAAAGATGCGATCGAGCCGTTCTTTTTGTTTGGTATTATCAAGCATTTCGCTCACTAAGCGTCCTTTGGCGATGGGAGTCTTGAGCTCATGCATAATCGCTCTCAGAAAAAGCTGTCGTGACCGGATCATCTCTTTGATCATCTTGACAGCATGGTCAAATTCGTTGGCAACTGCAGCGATCTCATCGTTTTTGTCACTTTTGCATTCGATATCGAGATTGCCTTCCGAGAAAGTTTTGATCTTCTCTTTGAGCTCTGAGAGGGGCTGCAGACTTCGGATGATCCAGAGATATAGCAAAAGCAGCAAGAGCAAAGCCCCGGCAAAGAGTAGGCTCATCTCCAGCGTGATAGCAGGTTTGTTCATATTTTCGAGCAGCAGCTTGAAGCGATCGTTGTTGATCATGATGAAACGCTTGTAGCGGTAGGTGATGACCTGATATCGGGCTTGACCCTCTTCGTCTTTTGAAAATTTCCCGATCAATCCTTTGCGCTCCTTGTCGGGAACAAGGCGGATATTTTGTGAGGCAAGATAATCGATGTCTATGGTATGGTGCTGCAGGTAGTAGAGGTAGAGATAGTGTGTGTTTTCTCGCTCTTGTTTGATAAAGGCATCCTCTACTCGTTTTTCCTGATATTGCAGTGCCGCAGCAAAAAGCAGCACGAGAAGTACCAGGGCTAGAGAAAAGATGAGATTTATTTTTCCCCTCAGAGAGTGTATGGTCATGGAGTAAGCCTGAAACCTGTACCTCTCACAGTTTGGATAATCTGCGGATCACCCAGCTTGGCTCGAAGTTTGCTGATGATCATATCGAGACTTTTATAGTGCGAATCTATACTCATCGCCTGTGATGCATAGACAAGCTGCTCACGCGAAAGTGCCTTGCCTCTTTGTCGGATCAAATGACTCAGTATATCAAATTCTGCCGGTGTAAGCGAGAGTGCTTTGTCGTGATGAAAGATCAATTCATGGATGACTTCAAGATCTTTTGGCTCTTCCTTATCCCCCTTTTCCCGGTAGCGACGCAGCAAAGAGTGTATACGCGCGAGCATCTCCTTGGGGTCATAGGGCTTTGGAATATAGTCATCTGCCCCCAGTTCCAACCCTGTAACCTTGTCCTGAATATCACTGCGTGCTGATGAGATGATAATGGGGATATTGTAGCGTTGGGCGATCTCCCTGCACACTTCCAGTCCATCCATACCCGGAAGTGTCAGGTCGAGAATAATAAGGTCAAATTTATTGATGCCTGCCGACAACCCCAAAAATGGGTCTTCGTAGTTTGTGACCTTTATATCGTGCATAGCCAGGTATTCACTGAGTATTTCAGCAAATTCAGGATCATCCTCGATCATGAGTATTTTTATCATTTTTTCTCATCCTCTCTGTGGATGCTGTCACTGAAGTGGTCAATCTTAAATGGTGTTTGTGTCAGCTGCTCGAAATAAAGTCGGGCTTTGTGAAATCTGTAAGCAGACTCATTTTTCTTGATACGAAAGAGCAGTTGGATCATATTTTTCCTATGGTAATGTTTGAAATGATTGATTTTGGCAGGATCGTTATGACGCTGTGTCACATCTTTGTCACAATCACTGACCGCTTCACAGCGCTGAATGAGAAGAAACCTGTAGGCTGAAAGCTCATAATAGAAGAGGTCGCTTGCCTTGATTTTGTCGTAGGCTGAATATTTGATAATTTGTTTCAGTGCATCCATCGGTCTGAGAAAACCATGCCAAACCATTGTAGTATAAAACTTGACAACAAATCCGATATTTTTGATTTTGTTTGATTCAAGAAGCCTGTTAAATTTATGCAGCAGTGAACTATCTACAAATCGTCTCCTGAATTGGGAAATATTCTCAGCAATTTCTGCACTTCCTGCAGAATCGCTCTCTTTGTTGAACAGCTCCCACTCTCTGGCATATATATCGTAATGATGAATGATTTTGAGGGAAACAAGACTATCATGCCTGAAAAATTCCAGATCATCATCTTCCAGACCGTTGAGCAAAGTGATTCCGGTTTCAAACAAAGAGAGATTGTCTGCATGGCTGACAATTGGAACAGTCTTATCTGCAAAAAGCTCCTTTGGAGGGTTTATCAATCCCAGCCCATACTTATGTCCCAGATAAAGATAGCGAACAATAACAAAAATATTAAGCAGATCTCCTTTGTATATCTCTGGGTGAGAAGCCAAAAAAGCATTGATGTCACTATAGCGTTTCAAGGACTTTTTGGCAAATTGTCGGATATCTTCATCATTGAAATACTTGCTCTGGTTTGCCAAACCATAATAGATGAAAGCACTCTGTATCCTGAAAAGTGTCTGCAGGGTGAGATCACTCTGTTTTTTCCAAAAATCATCGATAAGCCCAACTTCTCTCTGTATCTGATAGACATAATCCTGTCGTGAAATCTCATGGCTGCTCAAAAGATCCTCAAGATCTTCCACCTTCTTTGTTGATGCACTATAGATAGGATAGGTATCCGATCCGATCTTGTCCAGCAGATCTTTGACAGGTACATATCCCCCATGATGCGATACTTCAAATCGTGCCTGTTCCGTATCGACTTGAAGCTGCTCAAACTGCTCTTCAAGATTTTTCATCGTTTCTGAGAGTAGTTTCCATTGTACGGTGATCTTGCTATTTCGTCCCGTACCTTTAGCCTGAATATTGTAGCTGCTGGTATGCTCCATCGATGCCCATAGATTTTCAAAGGTTGTATGGAGTTGAATCTCGATATTGAAGTAATCCCTGAGTTTTCTGAGTATATCGATCGTATCATCCTGTGGCTTGAGCAGTGTAAAGATTGAACTCGGATTGACCGGCAGAATCTTGCTTTGATTTAAAAAATAAGAATCAAAACGGGGATTAAAGAGAGTGTGGTCACAATGAAGTGCACGATAGCCGCTCTTTTTTTCAACGGTATAAAACCCATACAGAAGGTGATCATCCGTCCGATGAGGAAATGCAAAAAAATTATAGAGTGTCCGGGCAATCCACTCCTTCTCATAAGGATATGAGCAGACAAACAAGATACCGATCAGGTCATGGAGTGCACCCCCTTTGAGAAATACTTTGAGAGGTTCACGAAGTATCTCTGGATTTTGCAGCCCCAGCTTAACCAGTTTCTTGATCACACTATCCGTATATTTGTATCGGATCTTGATCGTATCCACTCCAGAGTATTTCAAAGTAGTTATCTCTTCGTTGGCAGGAACAGAATGTTCAAGTTCCCGAAAATACTTCATCAGATTTTCAGTATAGAGGGGAAGGATACCTTTGGGTTCAACCAATCCTTTCCCTGAGATGACCTCTTCATCGATCCCTACAAGCTGATAGTAAACTTCCAGACAAGCGATAAGATTGTCTCGAAATTCAGACATCTCTTCCGGGCTCAGATGAAGTGAAACCTGTTGTTCCTGCATCGTCTGTTCAATAAAAGGCAGAAGGTTTTCGATAGGTTGATAATCAGTAGGGGGTTCAAAGTGGTGGATGTTGATATAGGAGTGCATAGTTATCCTGGATATTTACCTGCGTTGGGCAATAAAATTTTACCATTATAGCGCAAAGAGCAGATATTTAGACCTTCTGATAAAAAAGAACACTCTTTTTGATTAGACCTCAGAAGAGGTAAAAAGCAAAAAATCTGTAGGTTTGACTTCTAAAGCTCCTTAAGAGTCCTCTCTACCTCATCTTCACTCATAGCTCCCAGCTGCATATGCTTTACCACGCCCTTTTTGTTTGTGATCATCAGGAGGGGAACGGAGCCTTGCCATTGGGCGCGTTGGGCAATATATTCAGCAAAAGGAAGGGCTTGCTGTGTGTCGATCATCTGTAAGCCTTTTAGATCAAGTTCCTTTTGGAATGCTTTGAGTTTTTTGGGAGTAAGTCCCTTTAGTTCGAAGGTTATAAACTCAAGATCCGAATGGTTTGACTTGATCCTGGTAAAAATCTTCAACTCATCGCGGCAGGGTTTGCCGGAGTAGATATAGAACATCATAATGATGTTTTTTCCTTTAAGTGCAGGAAACTTGAATCCATCTGCTGTCTCAATAATCTCGATCTTTTTTCTCTCGATCGTTGTAAACTCAAAAGAGGGTGTAGTGGCGGACTGTGCCTGAGGTGCTTGAGCGGTATTATTGGGAGGCTCGCTGGCACTCAAAGGCAGCAGTCCAATCGTAGCGGCAGTCAGAAGAGAGAGTAGAGTGTATCGCATAAAGTTCCTTGATTTTAAATATTATGATTTTGAATTATAGCCACTAAAATTTAATCTCCCTAATTTATGCAGAAAAGTACCTTTTAACCATTAATCAGTGCCAAAACTTCATCGATACTAAGGAGTTTGCCCGTACTGACTACTTCTCCATCGATCACCAATCCCGGGGTGCTGACAACCTGATACTCCATAATTTTCATGATATCATCGACTTTTTCAAGCTGGATAAATTTACCGCTTTTTGCGATCGCCTGCTTTACTGTGTTTTCCAAAGTAATGCATTTGCTGCATCCTGTTCCCAAAACTTCAATTTTCATTTATTCTCCTATAAAATTGCATTAAAAAGATACCCTATTGCGATGATCCCTATGCCAACAATACCAAAAAAAGTTGCAATCAGTCTGACATGAAGTATCTTTTTGAGTATCATCGCTTCGGGCAGACTCAGCGCTGTTACTGCCATCATAAAGCTCAGAGCCGTTCCCAGCAGCATTCCTTTTCCTGTCAAGACTTCGACCAAGGGCATCACGCCTGCCGCATTGGAGTACATTGGGATACCCATAATGACAGCGATCAGTACTGCGAAAGGATTGTCGGCTCCTGCATATTTGGCGATGAAATCAGCCGGAATATAACCGTGTATGACTGCACCGATACCGACACCGATGAGTACATAGAGCCAGATGTTTTTAAAGATATCGATGGTGTAGTCCCAGGCCTCTTTGGCTCTCTGTTGAAACGAGAGTTGGATTTTTACCTCTTCTAGTTCCCCCTCCATTGGCTTGACATCCATTAGAATATACTTCTCCATGTTGAGGCGACCGATAATGTAGCCGCCTATGATAGCAACAAGTAGTCCAAATCCGATATATATCACTGTGATTTTCCAGCCAAAAAGGCCGAAGAGCAGTGCGATAGCGATCTCATTGTTCATCGGAGAACTGATGAGAAAAGAGAATGTTACTCCGATAGGTATCCGCGCCTGTATGAAGCCCAAAAAAAGCGGAATAGCGCTGCAGGAGCAAAAAGGGGTGATGATCCCAAAAAGTGCCGCCAGGATATTGCCGTAGAGTTGAGACTTTCCCTGTAGATGTGCTCTCACATATTCGGTATTGAAATGGGTTCGCAGATAAGAGACGACAAAGATAATCGTGATCAGCAAAAACCAAATTTTGATCGTATCATATATAAAGAAGTTGATAGCTTCTCCAAAGTGACCCTCCAGATGCAGGAGGTCAAGGGTCAGATAGTCAACGAATGCTTTCCACATTTAACACAACTCCCCTTTGATAATCGGCAATAGCTCCTGATCGATCAACTCCAGTGTCTTTTCATACTCCTCTGCTGCTTTTCCGCTGGGGTCCTCAAAGGCAATATGGATTGTTTTGACTGCCTTGGGGAAGGTCGGGCAAGTCTCATTGGCATGGTCGCAAACAGTGACGACGAGATCAAAAGATTTGCCTAAAACCGTTTCGATTACTTTGGAGTGGTAGTTATCTCTCCAGTATCCCTTTGCCTCGAGCAGCGCACGGGCTTGAGGGTTTACTTTGCCGCTTGCTTTTACACCTGAGCTCTCTGCTTCGGCGCATTTGCCCAGTTTTGTATTGATGAGTGCTTCTGCCATGATCGAACGACAGCTATTTCCTGTGCATAGGATCAAGACCCTTTTTTTTCTCATTATATATCCTCCTCGTTTTATCTAAAGCGTCTGAAAATAGTATCAAAATCAAAAGAGAATGGACAGGCGATATCTTCAAAATCAACCACTTCACCATCAAACTCACCGACTTTATGATATTTTTCACCAATCAAACGGTACATTTTGGCTACCAGGTCATCAGGGTAGATGAGTATGTAGTATTGAACACCCTCTGCCTCGTAGATCGTATATTTCAATCCCTCGTCTTTTTTGGCAGTAGAAGGGCTAATGACCTCAAAGACAATTTCGGGAGTTTTGGAGATGTATTTGGGGTTTTTGTCATGGCAGACCACTGCCACATCAGGCTTTAGAAGAGTTGTTGTATCGATCTTCCAATCTTCATAAATAAGTACTTCGCATATAGAGCATTCACTCAAGTGTGAAATTATTTCGCTAAAGATATAGCCACATAGCATTTGATGCCGCTTCACCGGAGCAGGTGACATCGCATAAGCAATCCCATCTATAAGTTCCCACTCTCCCTCCCAGTAAGTATAGTCATCATATGTGTAATAGGGAAGATCATTGTTTCTCAGTGCAGCCATTGCTTCTCCTCACTCTGTTTTTTTATTGTACCATAATCTTTAAACCAGGATATGCAATCCAAATCCCGAAGCAGAAAAAGCTTATATGACAAAAGCACGCTCCATAAAAGGCTTGATCTCATCAAAAGCATACTGATGATCAGTGAAATGTTCGAAAGCAATAATCCCCTGATAGAGGAGCATATCACTGCCATCTTTGGTAGGTTTGCTGTGGGATTTGGCAAGTTTGAGAAAGGGAGTCTCTTTGCCGTAGATCACATCGACACAGGCTTTGGCAGAAGGGATAACTGTATCCAGAATCTCTTGGGGTGCTGGGAGAGAATCATCTTCTAATCCGGCTGAGGTCATATTGATAACAAGGTCAAAGGGTTCACATTCGAAACTCTCAAAAGTAGCTGTCCTGAAGTCCTCTTTCTTGAAACTTTCCAATCTTTCTTCACTGCGGTTGAGGATGGTCACTTCATACCCCTTATCACGTAAAATAGCGCTGGTGGAGCGGGCAGTCCCTCCTGCACCCAGGAAAAGAACTGTTTTGACACCTTTAAATTCTGAGATGGCTTTGAGAAATCCGGGGGCATCAGTATTGTAACCGTAGAGCTTTCCCTCTTTTTCGACGATCGTATTGACAGCACCGACTTTTCGGGCAAAAGGATCTAGATAGTCGCAGGCTCTATAGGCATGTTCTTTGTGCGGTACTGTTATGTTAGCACCCTTGAGCCCCAGTGCAAAGAAGGTTTCTCTCAGCTTTTCGCCATCTTCAAGAAGATAGCGTGTGTAGCATCCGGGATAATCGAGTCCCCGGAAAGTGAGGTTGTGCATCAGTGGTGATTTGGAGTGGAAGACAGGGTTTCCGAAGATGGCGAAAAGGTTCATGGGTGAACCTTTTTAATTAGGAATGAGGAATGAGGAATGAGTAATTGTTGTAGGTTTTGCTTTGCAAAACTTTTATTGATGAATACTGAATACTGAATACTGAACATTAGAGCTTTTCCATCTCTTTAAGTGTCGAAAGGAGTGCACCGAGCTTATTTTTCACTTCCAGATATTCCAGTTCAGGTACGCTGTCTGCAACGACACCTGCTCCTGCCTGCAGGGTTATAGAGTCAGGCTTGATGAGTGAAGTTCGGATGGTGATGGCGCTGTCCATATCACCGGTAAAGGAGAAGTATCCGACAGCACCGCTGTAGAAACCTCGCTTGAGCCTTTCGAACTCAGCGATCAACTCCATAGCTTTGATCTTTGGTGCGCCCGTCATCGTTCCGGCTGTAAAGGTGGCGGCGAGGAGGTCAAACATATCTTTTCCCTCTTCGAGATGCGCTTCTACATCGGTGACCATGTGCATGACATGGCTGTAGCGTTCGACACGCATCATATCTGTGACTTCAACGCTGCCTGTTTGAGAGACGCGTCCGACATCGTTGCGTCCCAGATCGATGAGCATAAGGTGTTCTGCACACTCTTTGGGATCGCCCAGCATCTCCTCTTCGAGTTCGCGGTCCCGTTGATGGGTTTTGCCTCTTTTCCTCGTGCCTGCGATGGGGCGGAGGAGGATTTCGTTGTCTGTGAGTCTCACCATCACTTCAGGCGAAGAGCCGCAAATCGAGAACTCTTCATAGTCGAGTAAAAAGAGATAGGGGGAGGGGTTTTTTGATCGCAGAACACGATAGAAGCTCAGTGGATCAATCTCTCCTTTTTGGGTATAGCGGTTTGAGAGCAGTATTTGAAAAATATCACCGCTTCGGATATGCTCCTTGGACTCGTCTACCATCTGCTTGAAGCGCTCCTCTTCTATAGAGAAATTTCCCTCTCCATCGAGTTTGACAGCTTTGATCGGCATCGGGTTGCAAGAGCGGTGCAGCATCCCTTCGATCTGATCGAATATATTTTGAGCACTCTCATCATTGAGGATCATCGTCAATTTAGCACTTTTGTGCGAGTAAGCAAGAATGATTTTGGGACGGATCAGATCGAGATCAGGGGTATCGAGAGGGTCAAACAGGGTATCCATACTTTTTTCGAGAACAGGTTCAAAAACCCTGACCATATCATACGCAATAAATCCGATAAAGCCATCCACAAAACCAAATCCGACATCCTGAGAAATCTGCTGATAGCGGTTTTTGTCCAGTGTGCTATAGTATCTCTTGAGAAAAGAGAACGGATCTTCCGGCGGATAGCTTATCGTACCGTTTTTATCGGTATAACTCGTCTTTTTATTCCTATAGCTGAGGCGCTCCTGTGCTCCGATGGCGATAAAGCTAAAATTTCCGTCACTGGTATTGACGACACTCTCGAAGAGCATCGTGACTTCATTTTGGAACTGCTCTTTGATCTGCCCATAGAGGGCAACGGGGGTAAGCTGGTCATAGAGTAAGGTTTGATGCATGGTAGCTTCCTACAGATGCTTAACAAAAGCACCTTTGTTAATTTTGTTCTTGACTTTCGGTAAATCTCTTCTTGCGGCTGCATCACTGCTGTATGGACCGATGAGGAGTTTTCCTCTGCTGAGATTGTAGCGGAAACCATTATTGGTTATCTTGGAGAGGAATCGCTTGTCAGGCTGCTTCGAAAAAGAACCCACCTGGATATAGTAGGAGCCGGAAGATACTTTCGGCTTGCCTGGTGCAGGCTTGTGTACAGGCTTTGCTGCCTCTGCTTTGACGGGCGCAGCATCAGGTACTTTGGCAATTTCCTGAGAAGGTTTTTGGATAGACTCCTGGACCGGCACATCCACCGGCTTATCAGGCTTGGTTGTTTTTGATTCTTCTGCTTCATCGATCTGTATGGTTTCTGTTTTGATTTGATCTGTTTGTGAAGGGAGCATATCCCTCTTGGTATCTGCCGGCTTCTCGATCAGTGTCTCCTCCATCATCGAAGAGAGCTGCTCCAGCTCTTTTTTGTCTGCATCAGGGTCTTGGCTTGAAGCATCCAATCTAAGTTCAGGACTGATCATATCCTCTTGTTTTTGCTCCAGGACCGTTGCATTTTGGTCACTTTCGCCGAGAAACACACGAGTCATCACTATGGCTACGATCAGAAGCGCAATCAGAAGCGCAATAATGGTAAGGATCCCTTTGCCTTTGTTTTTTTCAGGTTTAATATCGTCGATAATCAAGTCATCCAGATTGTGGTCATTCATCATGATAAGAGAACTCCAGTAAAAAATTTGAAAAGATTATATCATATTAATCTATATTAACGTTTTAGCGAAAGGTCGGGAAGTGACTTGCGGATTATCTTAAAATCAATGTGCCTACTTATAGCTCTTTTTTCTGTGTTTCACCCGATACACCGTGATAATATTATTTTCAATGTCAAACAAAACTCTATAGTTGCCCACTCTCAATCTATAGGGCGGCTCAAAGTTGGTAAGTTTTTTAATATTTGGTATGTGAGGGAATTTTTCAAGCTCTTCTATTTTGGAGAAAATCTTATTTACTTCTCCTTTGTGTATCTTTGATAAGTCTTTGATTACTCTATCATCTATTTTGACGATCATCTATAGCCCTAATTTGGCTTTGGCTTCTTCTATGCTGTATTGAGGGTTATTTTCACCTTTGGTTTTCTGTATATCCAAAAAGTCTTTACTCTCTTTTTCTATGGGTTCTATATCTAAGTTATCGTTTTGAAGTCGGATATTTTGAACTATATCATTTTTTAGATTATTGATAATTGTCAAAAATGTATCTAGTTTATCGTCTGAGATATCCAATTGTATAGTCTTCATAGCTACCCCTTACTTTTTTATTGCATTATAGCACAATAATAATATTTTGGCTTTTGCAGCGGCGATGATTGCTCCGCCGTGTGCTGATCGTCTCTCCTGGGCGGTGGTGCCGGACTGCTCTATTAAATATCAATTTTATCATTTGCGTCAAAGTTGTCAATATGACTTAACATTTATGCAAATGGATCATTGTCATTTTGGCATTTTGGGGACAACTTTTTTTGGATTTCCTTTAGGGATAACTTATTGTAGAGAGTTATCCCTGCCATATATTAGATTATATTGGGCTATAAAATGGAGGGAATAGGCTTTAAAGTACGATACAATTGGGGTTTAATTAGATTGTATTGGATTATAAAAGATTGAAAAAAAGAGGGGGGGGTGGTACCGCAGGGCGGATTCGAACCGCCACGCCCGAAGGCAGAAGATTTTGAGTCTACCAAGTCTACCAGTTCCATCACTGCGGCATAGACATGTAAAATGTGAGTGGCATCATACTCCCTGAGAGCTTAAAGTGTGTTGAGACTACAGGGGATAATGCATGAAGCCCAATTTATTCGACTGCCTCTTTGAGTGCCTTGCCGACCTTGAATTTGACTGCTGTTTTTGCCGGGACATGAACAATCTTGCCAGTGGTGGGAATCTTGACATCTCTGGCATCTTTTTCGACAGTGGAAAAGGAGCCAAAGCCAATAAAACTGATATTGCCCTTTTTTATCAATAGCTCAGTTAGTGTATCTATTCCAGCTTGTATGACTATATTGGTATCTTTTTGTGATAGTCCGCTTTTTGATGCTACTTCTGAAATGAATTCTGCCTTGGTCATCGTATATCCTTTAAAGTATGATTGGTGACATTATACCTCATTTTGAAAATTTTCAAAGCCTCCTTAGCTTAGTTTGTTATAATATTAAAAAATAAAATTTTAGATTTATCAGGAGAATCATTGAAGATTACGATCATTATAAGCGCTATCATATTTATCTATTTGGCATTTTCGACAATTTTTCATAATACAGAATTGGCAGGCAATATAGGTGGGACCGTAGGGAGTACCAATATCAAACTCTTTGGTTATCTAGCCTATATAAATATTTTCCTGCTTTTTTACCCACTCTATCGACTCTATAAGCATCCGAACCTTTTCAAGCAGCTTGATTTTTATGCCGGTTGGCTGCTATTTTTTGTTTCGATGGTTGTGCTGCCTGCGCTGATTTTTGACAAGCCGGCCAGTGGTATGATATCCGAAGAAATTTCTGCTTTTTTGCTGCCATACATCGGCCAGGCGGGGATGTGGCTTTTTTGGCTTATGATTATTACTCTCTCGCTTGTGCTGATTGTGGATGATGATTTTAGTTTTGATTTCCTCACAAAAAATTTGGCTAAGAGCAAAAATACCTCAAGCTCCAGTCCGTCCAAAGCGTCACTCAGACCTCTGGGCAGACTCCTCAAGAAAATTTTTTCCAATCCTTTTAATTCGTCTTATGACGATGAAGAACCCAAGAGTGTGAAAAAGCCGGCAGTCAAACGCAAACCTGTCCGTAAAACAAAAAAAAGTACCAAAGAGCAGGATGCTGACTATAAAAATATGGTAGAAAAAGGCGCAGAAAAAGAGGAGAAGATCCTGGAAGAGAGAGAGAAGTCACTTGCCGTCAAAAGGAGACGAACCAAAGCAGCAGCAAAGGAGGATCCGGTAATAAGAGAGATAGAGGAGATTGAAAATGAGATACCTCAGACACACACCTCCGGTTCTCAAGTTCAGATTGTTGAAGAGCTTGAAGAGAACTCGAAAATTTTAAGTGAGATAGAGAAGGGAAAAGTAGCAAAGCCCAAAAATTTCAAACTTCCAAAGATTGATTTTCTGCAGAAGCCGCCGAAGGCATCAAAGAAGATGAATGAGGTGGAGATCGATAGAAAGATAGGTGAACTCCTGGATAAGCTGGGGCGTTTCAAGATCGAAGGAGATGTAGTCCGAACCTATTCAGGTCCTTTAGTGACAACCTTTGAGTTCAAGCCGGCACCCAATGTCAAAGTCTCCAAGATCTTAGGTTTGCAAGATGATCTGGCAATGGCATTGAGCGCAGAGACAATCCGTATACAGGCACCGATTCCGGGGCGTGATGTCGTGGGGATAGAGATACCCAACGAGACTTTCGATACGATCTATTTGCGTGATATACTTGAAAGTGATCTTTTTAAGGAGTCAAAGTCTCCGTTGACTATTGCTTTGGGTAAAGATATCGTAGGTAAGCCGTTTATTACAGACCTCAAAAAGCTTCCGCATGTGTTGATAGCCGGTACGACCGGAAGCGGTAAATCGGTGGGAATCAATGCTATGCTGCTCTCGTTGCTCTATCGAAATGACCCCGACCATCTCAAGCTGATACTTATCGACCCCAAGATGCTGGAATTTTCTATCTATAATGATATTCCTCATCTGTTGACTCCGGTGATTATAGAGCCCAAGAAGGCGATCTCGGCTTTGGCAAATATGGTGCATGAGATGGAGAGACGCTATAAATTGATGGCGGAGAATAAAGTCAAAAATATCGATAACTTCAATGAGAAAATGAAAAAGTTAGGCGGTGAAAGTATGCCGTTTATTGTCATTGTTATCGATGAGTTGGCAGATCTGATGATGAATGGCGGTAAAGAAGTAGAGTACTCTATCGCGAGGCTTGCACAGATGGCGCGTGCGGCCGGGATACACCTGGTGGTAGCAACACAGCGGCCTAGTGTCGATGTCGTTACGGGGCTGATCAAGGCAAATCTACCTTCAAGGCTCAGTTACCGTGTCGGGCAGCGTATCGACTCCAAGGTCATTCTGGATGCTATGGGTGCAGAGAGTCTACTGGGGAGGGGGGATGCACTTTTCACGCCTCCGGGTACGACTGGTCTGGTGCGGCTGCATGCGCCTTGGAATACTGAAGAGGAGATCGAGGAGGTTGTTGATTTCCTTAAGGCACAGCGTGAACCAGACTATGATGAAAGTTACCTTGAGGCGGGCAGCAGTGAAGGTAGTGGTGCCGGGAGTGAGGGTGCCGTAGATTTGGACCCACTCTATGAACAGGCAAAAGAGGTGATCTTGAGTGATAAAAAGACTTCGATCTCTTATTTGCAGAGGAAACTGCAGATAGGTTATAACAGGTCGGCTAATATCATCGACCAGCTACAGGTAAACGGGGTACTGAGTGCTCCCAACAACAAGGGCAATCGAGAGATTCTGTAAGGTGTGATTCGAGTCATATCGATTGTTTATCTGTAACTATCCGACACATCAAAAATAACTCTTTTTTTCTCCCATTTGTTTAAACATTTTTTTCTCCCATTTTGGCTATTATAATATGACCAAATTATTTTAATTACAGAGGAGACTTTATGGCCTTATTAGAAGAGTACAAAGCACATACCGATGAGAGAGCACTACTTGGTGTTACGCCATTGGCACTTACAGCAGATCAGGTAGCTGATCTGGTAGAATTATTGAAGACTAGCCCAATTGCTGATGCAGATTATGCAATGGAGCTTTTTACAGAAAAAGTACCGGCAGGTGTGGATGATGCAGCCTATGTCAAAGCAGCATTTTTAAATGATATTGTTCAGGGTAATGCATCTTGTGATGCTATTGATGCTGTTAAAGCAACAGAAATTTTAGGAACAATGTTGGGCGGATTTAATGTTGCACCGCTTGTCGAAGCACTTAAGATAGATGGACCGGTTGCAGAGTCTGCGGCAGAGCAGCTCAAAAATACACTTCTTGTTTATGATTCATTTAACGATGTAAAAGCACTTATGGATGGTGGCAATACATTGGCAAAAGAGGTAGTTGAGTCCTGGGCAAATGGTGAGTGGTTCACTAACAAGCCGGAGATGGAAAAAGAGATTACAGTAACTGTATATAAGATCCCCGGTGAAACAAACACGGATGACCTCTCTCCGGCTTCAGAAGCCTTTACAAGAGCAGATATTCCTCTTCACGCCAATTCGTTCCTTGTCAACAGAATGGATGATCCGCTCGATACAATGAAAGCACTCAAAGAGAAAGGACATCCGCTTGCTTATGTTGGTGATGTTGTCGGTACCGGTTCTTCCAGAAAATCAGGTATCAACTCAGTGCAGTGGCATATGGGTAAGGATATCCCAAATATCCCGGGTAAAAGAACGGGCGGTATCGTCATTGGTGATATCATTGCTCCGATCTTCTTCAACACAGCAGAAGATAGCGGATGTATTCCTATTCAGGCACCTATAGGTGACCTGGAGACTGGTGATGTGATCACTGTTAAGCCTTTTGAGGGCGTGATCGAAAAAGATGGCGCAGTTGTCTCTGAATTTACAATCGAGCCAAACACACTTCCTGATGAGATGAGAGCGGGTGGTCGTATCCCACTTATCATTGGTAAGGGATTGACTGCCAAAGCGAGAGAAGCACTCGGCATGGATGCCGGCGAAATTTTTATGGTTCCAGCTCAACCGGAAGATAATGGCAAGGGTTATACGCTTGCACAAAAAATGGTTGGAAAAGCTTGTGGCATTGAAGGTGTCAAGCCGGGCGTTTATTGTGAGCCTGCTGCAGCAACGGTTGGATCCCAGGATACAACAGGGCCGATGACAAGAGATGAGATCAAAGAGCTTGCAGCACTTAGCTTTGGTTCAGACTTTGTTCTTCAGTCTTTCTGTCACACGGCGGCTTACCCAAAGCCGGCAGATATCACACTTCAGCATACACTTCCAAAATTCTGGACAGAGAGAAAAGGGTTTATTCTTAGACCGGGTGATGGTGTTATCCACTCATGGCTGAACAGAATGTGTCTTCCTGATACTGTCGGTACAGGCGGAGACAGCCATACAAGATTCCCTATCGGTATCTCATTCCCCGCCGGTTCAGGTCTTGTTGCGTTCGCAGGTGTCACCGGTATGATGCCGCTGACTATGCCTGAGTCTGTTCTTGTGCGATTCAAAGGCGAGATGCAGCCAGGGATCACACTGAGGGATATGGTCAATGCCATTCCTCACCAGGCGATCAAAGACGGACTTTTAACTGTCGAGAAAAAAGGTAAGAAAAATATCTTTGCCGGTAGAGTCCTGGAGATCGAAGGTCTTGAAGATCTCAAGTGCGAGCAAGCATTTGAGCTCTCTGATGCATCTGCTGAGCGTTCAGCTGCTGCGTGTACTGTGAAACTCAACAAAGAGCCTGTCGCTGAATACCTGGAGTCGAATGTTGCGCTCATAGAAGAGCTCATCGCTCAAGGTTATGAAGACAAAGCTACACTCGAAAGAAGAGCGCAGAAGATGAGAGACTGGTTGGCAAACCCTGTTCTTATGGAAGCAGATGCAGATGCAGAGTATGCAGCAGTGATCGAGATCGATATGGATCAGATCAAAGAGCCTATCCTCGCATGTCCAAATGATCCGGATGATGTAAAAACATTGACTGAGATCAGAGAAGCCGGACTCAGAACAGAGCTCGACGAAGTATTCATCGGGTCTTGTATGACAAACATCGGCCTCTTCAGGGCATTTGGTGAAATTCTCCGAGGTGAAGGTCCGGTTGTAGCGAGAACATGGGTATGTCCACCTACAAAAATGGATGAGAAACAGCTTAACGAAGAGGGCTATTACTCGATCTTTGGTATGGCTGGTGCCAGAACTGAGATCCCTGGATGTTCACTCTGTATGGGTAACCAGGCACAAGTGGCAAAAGATGCATGGGTATTCTCGACATCGACAAGAAACTTTGATAACAGATTGGGCAAGAACTCACAAGTCTATCTTGGCTCTGCTGAGCTTGCTGCGGTTGTTGCGCTCAAAGGTGGACTGCCGACTGCTGCTGAATATCTTGAGATCGTTGCAGATAAGATCAAGCCGGAGATGAGTGATGATATTTATAAATACTTGAACTTCAACGAAGTTTCCAAAGAAGAACTTGAAGCGATGGTAGAGTAGTACTCTCCACTTTCTCAATTAGGCAGAGAGATTTTTTCTCTGCCCATCTTTCTATTTCAAAACTTTCATCATTCTGTCAATCATTTTTTTACGCGCACTTTGTCTCTGGCATTTTGTATCTGCATATAATCTAAATTATTTATAGTATGTGATTTAAATTTTATTTGGTATTAGTAGATAGAAGATCGAAAAGTTTTTTATAGTGTTCGGGTATTCTGACCGGCTTGCCATTTCGTACATAGACGAGAAGAATCTCCATAGAGAATAGTTTGGTATCCTCTCGATAAACTTCTTGCTGAAGGAGGGTGGAGCTGCTCCTGAGTTTGAGCAGTGATGTTCTGACATCGAGCAGGTCTCCAAGTGAAGCAGTAGCCAGAAAACCCGCTTTTAAATCTTTCACGATAAACCCGCTATGGAGATCCTCTCCAGGCATCATCCCCTGCTCAAAAAAGATTTCACTCCGCGCTCTTTCGCAATATTTGATATAGTTAGTATGGTACACAATGCCACCGGCATCAGTATCTTCGTAATAGACTCTTATTTTCATATAGAGGAAGGATTAGAATTTGTATGCCAACCCAAAATTAAACGCATCAACAACAAAATCTATCTCTGAGCTGTCGTTGCCGAAACCGCCTGAGTTGTCATAGAATCGAGTGTAATCCATAAATATACCTAGATGTTCGCCACCGGCAAAGCTGAGACCCAGTCCCCACTGAAAGCTGCTCTCTGAATCGTCACTTGCAAAACTGTCATCTTCCAATCTGACTTGCCCCAATCCCAGCAAGCCGTAAATAGTCACTTGACCACTTGTATACATTGGTTTGAGATAAAGTGCGATATTGGACATATCTCCACTAAAGTCTATTCCTTCATTGAATCCGCCAGAGCTTACATCCAAAGAGAGATCACCTACAGTGGTGGTGAATCTGCCTTCAACTGCAAAATATTGATTGACATTATAGCCGGCAAGCAGAGTGATAGCATCTCCCTGAACATCAGCATCATAGTTGTATCCATATATGGGTGTCTGCATATTTGTATTCATATAGGAGTATCCCATTCCCACATAGGCACTACCTATCAGCTCCAGGTTGTCTCGTGAAGCCTGATAAGAATCGGGACCTTCGGCAGGATAACTTTCTGCTGCTGCGTTCGTGCCTATGGCTGCCATAACCGCTACTAAAAATACTAACTTTTTCATTTTCTCTTCCTTGTTTGCTTTTGATAATAACATTGTAGCACTAATAGATTAGAAACAGCAAGGTTTTACATTCCGCTGAACATTTTTTTGACAGTATATCTCAAGCGTTTTTTGACCTGATCAACGGGGAGGTCCCTGATCTCTCCTTCAGCCTGCGACAACCAGATGATGGCACCGGTGTTCGCATCGAAAAGTATCAGCAGCATAGCAGATTCGGGTGTCTTGTCGATCTTCTCTTTTCCTGCTTCGTCAACCTTCTTTTTGAAAGCATCTACATCGGCCGCCGCTGCATATGCCACGAAGAAGTCAGGATTTTTATTGACAGGCACTTTGCCTCTGTTTGTCAATTCAGATTTAACCATCTTGTGTATTTCGGCACCTACCTGCATCTTGTCCGGAACCCTGTTCCCTTCCGAATCCTGAAGAAAACAGCTCCCCTCAATGATCTGATATGTTTTGTAGCCCTTTAGGTTAGCTTTATCAGATTTAAAAGCCACAACCTGTATGTCATCCGTTTTTACGGAACATCCGGCAAATCCTGCAATAAGCAGAATGACAATTAAACTTTTTAGTAATTTCGACATCTATATATCCTTTTGTTTTAGGGGTTGCCCATTAATATGTGATATTATACATTCTTTCTTGTGAGATATATCCCAAATAAATCCATCATCAACTTTGAGCTCCCCATTTATCACTCTTTACGGGCGTTGAATCTCCACAAAAACCATGATATAATACAAAGTATAAATCAAAATGGCAAAAAGCACTGTGTCCAGAAGACCCAGGATCAGTTTGGCAGAGAGGATTGAATCGTAAAATATGGATAAAAAGAACGAAACAATCACAGCCCCAAAGAGCGGCAGGATCGATAAGGTGTTGGCGGAAATGCTCTCTGTCAGCCGCAATCAGATAGAAAAACTGATACGCGATGGATTGGTAGAAGTCAATGGATCAAATATCAGCAAAACCAGTCATAAACTTGTTGAGGGTGATAGGGTACTGTATCGATTTAAAGAGGCAGAAAAGAGAGAGGCCCAAGAGATCGACTTTGAAGTAGAGATCCTTTATGAAGATGAGTATTTAATGGTTGTCAACAAGCCAAGCGGTCTTGTCGTCCATCCGGCACCCAGTGTCAAAGAGCCGACATTGGTGGATTGGCTGATCCACAAAGGTGTTTCGCTCTCTACGATTTCAGGAGAAGAGCGGCATGGGATAGTCCATCGTATCGACAAGGATACGACCGGAGCGCTGGTGATAGCCAAAACCAATGAAGCTCATCAGAAACTCAGTGAACAGCTGCAGGACAAGAGTATGGGGCGCTATTATCTGGCGTTCATCGACTATCCGCTCAAAGAAGATGTAGTTGTAGATAAACCTATCGGAAGAAACCCCAATAATCGTCTGAAAATGGATATCGTGCTGCATGGAAAAGAGGCAAAAACCTCTTTTGTCAAACTTGCAGAGGGAAAAGGGGACAGAGAATTGATTGCTGCGAAGCTTTTTACGGGAAGAACCCATCAGATCAGAGTCCATCTTTCTTCACTTGGACGGCATATTCTCGGAGATTTTTTATATGGTTTTAAGAGCAAAAAAGATACAATCGCGAGAGTTAATTTACACGCGTACCTGCTCTATTTGAAGCATCCGGAGAGTGGGAGAGAGATGCACTTTATTGCACCTCTATTTGACGATATGAAGGCATTTATTTCCCAAAACTTTGACCAGGAAGAGATCGATAAGAAGATTTGTCCGGAGTTGATTGGGCATTATTTTAACAGATAGATAAAACGATTGCCCGTAAAATATTGCCATAGATTGGCATAAAAGAGAAGAGAATAATGCCGCACATTAAAGTCAAGCCAATCAGTAATACTGTTCTGAATGAGATCGATCAGTTAAGTTCACTTGTTGTGTTCAGGGCCGACCCTCTCAATGGTGCTGATTGTCTGCTGGGTATTGAGTATCAGGGGGAAGAGTTTCTCCTTCAGATCAAGCGTGAAAATGAGTCGGATATGATCAAGTATGACAAGGTAACCCGCCCCCTTAAAGTGAATTTGATTAAGGAAGCACTGGCTTTACTCGCCGAAGAGCTTGATTTGGAGGTTTGGTATTCCAATATAGCACAGTCGGCTCACAAGCCGCCTCTGGCTTCGGAGTATTTCAAAAAGATCAAAGATTTTGAATCGATTGAATTTCCTTATGATACGATAGCAGTCGAGGTGGGGTTTGGGAGTGGGAGACATCTGCTCTATCAGGCAACAAGGCATCCGGACAGGCTCTATATCGGCATAGAGATCCATACTCCATCGGCGCAACAGGTACTCAAGCAGATCGAACTGCAGGGCTTGAAAAATATCTGGGTAGTCAATTATGATGCACGGCTCTTCCTGGAGATGCTCCCCTCCAATAGCTGCGAGCAGATATTTGTCCATTTTCCTGTACCGTGGGATAAAAAACCGCATCGTCGAGTGATCAGCTCCAGCTTTACCGATGAATCATTGCGCGTATTGACCCGAGGGGGTCGCCTGGAGCTTCGTACGGATAGTGAAAAATATTTTTGGTACAGTATGGAGACATTTTTTGCCCTGCCTGAAGCGGAAGTTCACATAGAGAAGAACAAAGAGCTTGCAGTAACCAGTAAGTATGAAGCACGCTGGAAACGACAGGAGAAGAATATCTATGAAGTCCATGTGATCTCTCAGGAGTTTTCTGACGAAAAGTCTCCTGTGGCGGACTTCTCTTTCGGAGAGAGTAGATATATATCCGGACTTGAGGATCGTCTGCCTGCCAAAGCAGTGATCGAAGAGGATTATTTCATCCACTTTGAGAGGATCTGCAGGGTAGGATCGGAATCACTGCTCATCAAGTGCGCATTTGGAAGTTTCGATAGGCCTGAACATAAATATATTTTTGTTGGGAGGAGTGCATGTAGATATTATGCGTCTCTGCCCGTCAAGACAGCAGTCAATCATCGTGCACATAAAAAAATAGTGGAGTATCTATATGCCTAGTAATTTTGTTATCAATGCGTCGCATCTCACGCTCTCTTATGGAGAGACTGAGATTATAAAAGATGCAAGTTTTTCTGTAAAAAAAGGTGAATTTGTCTTTATTACCGGTCCCAGCGGCAGCGGAAAATCTACACTTTTAAAGTCGCTTTATGGGCAGATCGAACCGACTGACGGGAGTTTGATCGTTGGAGGACTCGATATGGCCAGCACCAGTACAAGAAAGCTCCAGGAGCTGCGAACTCATATGGGGATAATATTTCAAGATTATAAATTGATCAATGAGTGGACCGTTGCCAAGAATGTAATTTTGCCCCTGATGATCGCCGGATACTCTGTCGATGTGCAGGAGACGCAAGCAGAACGACTGCTCAAGCATGTCAAGCTTGGCGAATACAAAGAGCGTTATCCTCTTGAGTTGAGCGGAGGAGAGCAGCAGCGTGTCGGTGTGGCGCGTGCTTTTGCAAAAAATCCATTTTTGATTTTGGCTGATGAGCCGACAGGTAACCTTGATGAGTATTCATCCAATGTGATCTGGGATTTGATGGAGA
Organism: Campylobacterota bacterium; assembly: GCA_034722775.1. Lineage (GTDB taxonomy): Bacteria > Campylobacterota > Campylobacteria > Campylobacterales > Sulfurovaceae > SZUA-451. The sequence continues at coordinate 22,790 of JAYEOH010000174.1, forward strand.
ATGCCTGCGAACAGCTCAATACGACGGTTCTGGTGGTAACACACAGGATACCATCTATCTTCAGCAATCCATATCGGCATTTTATTATCGAAGGCAAGGGCATTTATGAAGTTCATTAAAAATCACCTCACTTTTATTTTTCCGATGATGGCTATTCTCCTTGGCGTAGAATTTTTTCTGGTATTTGATCGAACGACAGACAGTTACGAAGAGGGGCTCAAGGAGGGGTATTCGATGTTTGTTGTTGCGAAGAGAGAACTTGAATTGGATGATTTCAAAAGGCTAAACAAGCATATCAGTCAAAGAGAAGAGATAGACAAAGAGGCATTGGCAACGCAGATATCCAAAGGTGTGAACCAGTCGAACAGCAAGGAGATATTGAAGGCATTACCTTATTTTTACAACATAAAGCTTGATAGCTATCTGCATAGTTCAGCACTCAAAAATATCAAAAAAGATCTTGAGGAGAGTGATACAATCAGGCGAGTAGAGACTTTTGGAAACAGCTATACTGACAGTTACAGACTTTTCAGTTTTATCAAATTTTCACTGAAAGCTTTTATCGGTTTTATGGCACTGGTCAGTCTCCTCCTGATCATCAAACAGATGGAGATATGGAAGTATGCGCACAAAGAGCGTATGCAGGTGATGAAGATCTTTGGTGCTTCATTGATGCTCAGAAGCGGTGTGCTGTTTCGTGTAGCGATCATAGATGCGATCATTGCGACATTTTTGACCAGTGGGATTTTTTTGGGATTGAAATATGAGTGGGCTCAGCAGAGTAGTATTGATATTTTGATGCAAAAGCAGAACCTGCTGTTCCAATCCAACGATTTTCTAATTTTGCTGGGTACATCATTGCTGATCGTGATCGTCTCTGTCTATCTTGTGGTATTCAGTACCAAGGAGTAGTCAATGAAAAAAGCCATACTGTTTGTGAGCCTGCTTCTACTGAGTCTGCCGCTTTTGTCGGCAACCACAACAGATAAGAAGATCAAAAAATCTGAAAAAAGTCTCAATAAAAGTGTCAAAGAACATAAAGAGATGAGCGGACAGCTTGATAAGATCGCTAAAAATATTAAAAATGCCAATAGCGATAATAGAGCACTGAATAAAAAGCTGGAGGTTTTAAGCCAGGAGTTCAGCAAAAATGAGAAAGCCTATCAATCCTCAAAAAAATCCTTGGCAGAATACGATAAAAATCTTAATCTTATCAACCGAAAAATCAAAGAAGAAAATAAAAAGTTTATCGAAGTTCTTGCCAATCAATCCAGTGTAATCCATGCTATGAATCAATCCCATGATCCAAGCAGAGAGTCTATCGTGATGCAGGAGGCATATCGGCTTTTGAAAAAGCAGAATACCAAAGAGCTGGCAGAACTAAAACAGCAGATCGATCGCAATAAAGTACAAAAACGAAAGATTACAAGAAAGCGTTCAAGCGTTAAAAAGAAGATTGACAAGATAGCAAAGCAGCGAAAAGAGTATAAAGAGCAAAAATCTGCAAAGAAGAAACTGCTTAAGAAATTGTCTGCCAATGAAGGAAAATATCGTCAAAAACTTCAAAAAGAGATGGACAGGCAAAATGAATTGCGTTCAGCGCTTGCAGAGTTGAATATCCTTCAGAAGAAAGAGGTTGAAGAGGAGCGCAGGATTGCTGCTGAACAAAAAGCAGCTATGCTCGCAGAAGAGAAGCGAAAACAGGATGAGCGTATAAAGCGCGAACAGGCGAGGAGTGAAGCCAGGAAAAAGGGCAAGAAGGTTGTCTATACCAGCAAAGTCAAGGAGACTCCGGTTAATCGCAGTGTCAAAAAGGTAGGTTCTTCCTATAAAAAAGATAAAATATACGCTTATCGCGGGAAAAAAACCATCTCCCCCATTCGTGGCGCAAAACTCGTCAAAAAATTTGGCACATATGTTGATCCTGTCTACAAGATCAAGATATTCAATGAATCTATTACGCTCAGGGCTCCCTCCAGTAATGCCAAAGTACAAAATATACTCAATGGAAAAGTAGTCTTTGCCGGTTCAAGTTCTATGCTCGGTAAGGTAGTAATTGTCTCGCATAGCGGTAAAGTGCATACAATTTATGCAGGGTTGTCAAAAATCGCACCGACGATACATAAAGGCAGCAAGATCAAAAAGGGATATGTGATAGGAAAAGTTTCCCGCAAGTTGATTTTTGAAGCAACAAAAAATTCTAAGCACATCAATCCTATGAGGTTGATCAGCCTTTAACAGCCCCTGCATTTAACCCGCTCTAAAATATTTTTGGATATAATCGCGTAAATTTTGGAGGTGCGATTGATGGTAAAAAGAGTCTTGGTCAAGTTTTCCGGTGAAGCACTGGCGGGAGAAAATGGATATGGGATTGATACGCAGGTTCTGAAGTTTATTGCCGGCGAGATCAGTGAATTGGTCGAAAACGGTATAGAGGTGGCTGTAGTCGTTGGCGGCGGCAATATCATCCGCGGCGTCTCTGCAGCAGCAGATGGCATCATCAGTCGAACCAGTGGTGATTATATGGGAATGCTTGCGACTGTTATCAATGGTGTGGCGATTCAGGAGGCTCTCGAGAGTATTGGACTCGAAGCGCGTCTGCAGTCAGCCATCGATATGCATGAGATCGGTGAATCCTTTATCATAAGACGGGCACGAAGGCATCTTGATAAAGGGCGTGTAGTAGTCTTTGCCGGAGGTACGGGCAATCCATACTTTACGACAGATACAGCCGCCACACTGAGAGCTTCTGAGATTGCTGCAGAGATGATCATCAAGGCGACAAAAGTCGATGGTGTCTACACCCGGGATCCAAATAAGTATGATGATGCGGTTAAATTAGATACACTTACCTATGACCAGGCAATGGAAGATGAGATCAAGGTGATGGATGATACATCGATTGCCCTGGCAAAAGAGAATAGCTTGCCGATCATTGTCTGCGATATGTTTGGCAAGGGTAATTTACTCGCTATCATCAATGGTGATACCACTCTTTGCTCTGTAGTTAAGCAGTAGTTAAAATAGTAAATCAATAAGGAAAATAATGAGAGTAGAACAAGTTACAGCAAAAGCTTTAAAAAATGTAAATTTCGATAGATATCTTCTTGCAAGTGCGGTAGGAAAGAGAGCAGAGGAGCTTGCCAATGGTGCGCAGCCTTTGGTCGATTATGACCCAATAAAATCAAAATATGCCGATATTGCACTTCAGGAAATTGCTGAGGGCAAAATATCAGTCAGCCTGGAGAGCTAAACTCCTTTGGATGTTTTTTTAAATACCGTAAAAGAGATCCATACTATCGAAGAGGCGAAAGCGCTTCTTTTTAACACTTTCCATCCTGAAACTGATACTGTTCAAAGGGCACTTGACCTTGCTTTGAGAGCCCATAAAGGACAAAGACGAAAGAGCGGAGAACCCTATATTGTTCATCCTATTCTTGTCGCGGCAATTACAGCTTCGATCAGCGGGGATGAGACGATGGTTGCTTCAGCACTCCTGCATGATGTGGTCGAAGATACCCCATATACCCTTGAAGATATCGAGAGAGAATTTGGAGTAGATATTGTTCATATTGTGGGAGGATTGACAAAAATTGTAGAGATTCGGGACGAGAAGCTGATTCCGTCAGGCTCCGGAGATCGCCTGATCAACTCAGCACTGAGTTTCAGGAAGATGCTGATTGCGTCGATCAAAGATGTGCGTGTCCTTGTGATCAAACTCTGCGACAGACTTCACAACATGCTTACACTCGATGCACTATCCCAAACCAAACAAAAGCGTATTGCCGAAGAGACATTGGTTGTCTATGCACCGATCGCTCACCGTTTGGGTATTTCACGCTTGAAAAACGATCTGGAAGATCTCAGTTTCTACTATATCTATCCAAATGATTATGAAAAGATCGATACCTATATTAAATCAAACAAACAAAATCTCCAGTTCAGGCTCAATGCATTTATCCAGAAAGTGACTACTGTGATGCACAGGGATGGATTTCATCGGGATAGTTTTGAAATCTTCGGGCGTGTCAAGCACTACTACTCTATCTATCTCAAGATGCACCGAAAAGGGATCAGTATCGAAGAAGTTTTGGATCTTTTAGCGATTCGTATCATTGTCAATGAGCCGATTCAGTGTTATCGTGTTTTGGGACTTCTGCACCTTGGGTTTACTCCATTGATCTCTCGATTCAAGGATTATGTGGCACTTCCCAAAGAGAATGGCTACCAGACGATTCATACGACACTCTTTGATGATGATGGCATAGTGGAGTCTCAAATACGAACTACGCAGATGCATAAACTGGCAGAGTACGGGATCGCTGCACACTGGAAATACAAAGATGGCAACTCAAGGGTTCATCTCGATTGGCTCGAGGGTTTGAATTACCAGAATGAATCGGCCGAAGAGTTTTATGAGTTGGCAAAGAGTGATCTTTTCAGTGAAGATATTGCTGTATTTTCGCCCAGGGGGGACTACTATACACTGCCCAAAAACTCAGTTGCATTGGATTTTGCCTATTTTATTCATTCAGAGATTGGAGAAACGGCAAGCTCTGCCTTGATCAATAAGCACAAATCATCAATCCTGACGACACTTAAAAATGGTGATATTGTTAATATCAAGACGGATGGTGAGCCAAGACTGCACTGCTCCTGGATCGATACAGTCAAAACTTCCAGAGCCAAAGAGGGGATACGAAGCCGTTGCCGGTCACGCATCAAAGAGAGCGATGAGTTGAGTGCCTACAATATCCTGGCAACGCTGCTCAATCACGATGTTAAGGGAATCCAGCGAGTCATTGACGAACTGGGGTTATCGCAGAGTCTTTATAAGCTGCCCGGTCATCTGGATTACTACAAAGAGGTCATTCACCAGATCGCGGACTATCTGGGCAAGAAGCAGGTTCGCTTCTGGGAGTTGATGAAGAAAGGTTACAAAAAACCTTTTATCAAAGAGTTAGAGCACTTTATGTTCTATACCAATGATACTTTTGAAGGGGTAGAGTTTGATTATTGCTGCCACCCGAAAGTAGGGGATGAGATAGTTGCATTTTATAAGGATAACAAGGCTATTATACACCATAAATTATGTCGTAAAGCCTACCAGAAGATCGTCAGCAATGAACCGATGATTTTTGTCTCCTGGAAGAGTAAAAAGCTGGCAAGATACCGTCTCATTATCAGTCTCTACAACCGCAAAGGCGCACTTGCAGATATCTTGGGAAAACTTTCACTTATGGATTTGAATGTGACAAGTATCGAGTTGGGAATCAAGAGCAGTGATAGTGCTGAATATTGTCAGATCGAAGTAGAGAGCGGTGAAACCAAGAAGAATGTTTTGCAGGAGCGGATTTCTCAAAAGTTCAAATTGGTAGACATTATCAGTCTTGATGATGCATATAATCAATAAATAAGGGTAAATTTATGGTACAACAGGCACTGGATGAGATCGGCAGAGGAGCAGCAGAGATCATCGATGAAGAACGGATAGAGAAACTGGTAAAAGGTTTTTTTGATGAAGGAAAAACCTATAAAGTAAAAGTAGGATTCGACCCCACTGCAGCTGATTTGCATCTGGGGCACACTGTGCTGCTTCAGAAATTATCCACTTTTCAGAAGTATGGAGGTCATATTCAGCTATTAATCGGTGATTTTACTGCTATGATCGGAGACCCGACAGGTAAAAGCGAGACGCGAAAAAGGCTTGACCGGGATACGGTACTGGAGAATGCCAAGAGTTATCAGGAGCAGGTTTTTAAAATCCTGGATCCCGAAAAAACAGAAGTTGTATTCAACTCCAGATGGTTGGATGCACTCGGTGCAGATGGTTTGGTTGCATTGACTACTGTTTTTAGTGTTGCGCGTATGCTGGAGCGTGACGATTTTGACAAGCGCTATAAGTCAGGGCAAAATATCTCTATATCAGAGTTTCTGTATCCTCTGCTGCAGGGATACGATAGTGTGGAGCTGGAGAGTGATATTGAATTGGGAGGAACGGATCAGAAGTTCAATCTGCTGATGGGACGACAGCTGCAGCGATCTTATGAGGTTGGAAAAGAGCAGGCGATTGTGATGATGCCGATACTTGAGGGACTCGATGGCGTACAAAAGATGAGTAAATCTTTAGGGAATTTTATCGGGATCACAGAGCCTGCCAAAGATATTTATGCCAAGGTACTTTCGATTTCGGATGAATTGATGTGGCGATATTACGAGCTGCTCAGTGAGCACTCCCTGGAAGTGATTGCGGGATTCAGGGGAGATGTGTTGAGCGGCACGCTCCACCCCAAAAAAGCCAAAGAAAATCTCGCCCTGGAGATTACAACACGATTTTATAATGAAGAGTCTGCTAAGATAGCAAAAGAGGAGTTTGATAATGTTTTCAAATCAAATCAGCTCCCAAGCGATATCAAAGAGTTTGATATCGAAGCGGAGACTTGGATTTGCAAGGCATTGCTTGATGTAGGTATTGAACCCTCGACATCACAAGCCCGGCGGGATATCAAGCAGGGTGCTGTGCGAATTGATCAGCAAAAGATCAGTGATGAGCAGCTGAAGCTCTCGACAGGCGAATTTATCCTGCAGGTAGGAAAAAGAAAGTTTGCAAAAGTAAAGGTAAAATAATGGCATTCAAAGCACTCAAAATTGGTAAATATACGGTTGATATTCCTATTATTCAAGGTGGCATGGGTGTCGGTATCTCATGGGATCAGTTGGCGGGAACTGTGAGTAGTGAGGGAGCGTTGGGTGTGGTAAGTTCTGTAGGTACCGGTGTTTATAAAAACCGTGAATTTACAGAGAAGGTCATGAAGGGCGGGCAGCCCTATGAGGCTGAAAACTTCTACTCAGGCAAAGTGCTGAAAATTATTTTTGAAAATGCACGAAAGATTTGCGGAGACAAACCACTGGCGTGCAATGTACTTTATGCTTCAAGCGACTATAATCGTATCGTCAAAGATGCGTGTGAAGCCGGAGCAGATATGATCATCACCGGTGCGGGGTTGCCGCTGACAATGCCTGATGCTGCCAGGGATTATCCTGATGTCGCCTTGATCCCGATTGTCTCTACGGCGAAAGCACTTCGGATCATTTGCCGTCGATGGAAAAAAACACACAACAGACTACCTGATGCCGTGATCGTCGAAGGGCCGCTCAGCGGAGGACATCAGGGCTTTAAGTATGAAGAGTGTTTTTTGCCTGAAAATCAACTCGAAGAGATCCTTCCTCCTGTTGTCGAAGAGGCAAAAAACTGGGGAAATATTCCCGTGATCGCAGCAGGTGGTGTCTGGGATCATGATGACATTGTCAAGATGATGGAGCTGGGTGCATCCGGGGTGCAGATGGGGACACGCTTTATCGGTACAGCAGAGTGTGATGCCCATGCAAATTTCAAACAAGTTATTCTGGATGCCAAAGAGGAGGATATAAAACTGCTCAAATCACCGGTTGGATATCCTGCGCGCGGTGTCAAGACACATCTTCAGGAGATGATCGAAGAAAAAACAGCACCGAAGATTGCGTGTATCTCAAATTGTGTAGCACCTTGCAATCGTGGGGAAGAGGCAAAGGCAGTAGGTTATTGTATTGCAGACAGGCTAAGTGATGCTTATGATGGCAAAACAGAATCAGGACTCTTCTTTACCGGTGCCAATGGCTATCGACTCAATGAGATTATCACTGTCAAAGAACTTTTGCATAAACTTGTTGATGGAGAGAAGTAGATCATCTTGAAGCACTTTTTCTTATTGCTTTTATGGGCAGTGCTGAGTACGGCACTTTTTTCGGCAACAAATACACTAAAAAGAGCAGAGATCAAGAACTCTGAACTGCATATCATATTTTCCTCTTGGCTCAACAGCAAAGATATCCATCAAATGACACTGAGTAATCCGCCCAGGCAAGTAATAGATATCAAAAATGCCCATATCGGAAAAAAAAATATTGCATCCGGTCTTTCGGCAAGAGGAGTAACATCATTTCGTGTCGCACAGTACAAGAAGGATGTGGTTCGAATCGTTATAGAAACAGACAGTGGCTATAAATGCAGAGGCTATCAGCCTATGGCTTCTCGTACTGCCTACAGAATAACGCTTCCCAAAAGTGGCAGTTATGGATCTTCCGCCAAGTCAAAAAAGCAGGCAGAGAAAAAGACCAAACAGACCAGGAGATCGAAAAAGACTCCTGTCAAACAAGTCAAAAAAGCCCCGGCAAGACGAGTCAAGAAGAAACCTGTGAGAGTCAAAAAACCGGCAGAGGAGCAAATAGTCCATGAGGAGAAAACTTCCATTTTCTCTTCACTGTTTTCAAGTGGTTCATCGGGTCCCAAGGGAAGCTATACTATTGTGGTAGATGCCGGGCATGGAGGGCATGACAGCGGTGCTGTCGGCGCAAAAAAATACTACGAGAAGACTGTTGTGCTTCAGATAGCAAAGCGAGTTGAGAAACAGTTGAAAAAGAAGCGATTCAAAGTCAAGATGACACGCTCAAGTGATCGTTTTGTCAAGCTTAAAAACCGTACCCGCTTTGCCAACCGGCACAAAGCAGATATTTTTGTCTCTATTCATGCCAATGCAATTGCAAACAAGAAGAGGTTTGGAAAAGTATATGGTGTCGAGACCTATTTTCTGCAAACGACAAGAAGTGCCAGATCAAAGCGTATCGCTGCACTTGAAAACAGTGTCGTACTTGATAAAAATGATTTTTTAAGTAAAAATGTTATTTTAGAAGCTGTGCTTTCGGGACCAAAGATTGAACTTTCCCACAAACTGGCAATCGACATACAGACAAGAATCCTGACTGATGTCAGACGAAAATACAAAGGTGTCAAAGATAATGGTGTCAGGTCCGCACCTTTCTGGGTTCTTGTAGGTGCTCAAATGCCATCTGTCCTGGTGGAAGTAGGGTACATCACCAACCCCATCGAACGCCGCAGGATTTTCACTCCGGATTATCAAAACCGTATTGCAAAAGGGATTGCCGAAGGGATCAGTAACTATCTGGTAATCAGAGAGAAAGAGATGAATTAGCTGCCAACATTTAAAAATGTTGGGAGAGGCTTAGCCCAGGCTACTGAGACTGTGTGAATATTTTTCTGCAGTATATGGCTCAAAATGTGACTTATAATGGTTATAGTGAGCCGAACTTTTATGCCCATCGAGTGCTGCTTCATCTCTCCAACTTTCGATCACGACAAAAGTATTTGGCTTGTCGTCCATTTGATATATATGATAGAGTAGACAACCTTCTGATTTTTGTGAAGGCTCAACCATGTCGGTAAGTAGAGCTTTGAGCTCTTCAATATTCTCTTCTTTGGCTACAAAAATAACCTCTTTTGTGATAGTCATGCGGGTTTCTCCTGTTTGTGTTTTGATAATATACAATAGTAGTACTTAAGGGAGACTACA
>JAYEOH010000175.1:0-1752 GCA_034722775.1 Campylobacterota bacterium
GATTAACTATCGGAAAACCAATGATTAACTGATGACTAACAGTACAACTTATTTCTCCAAAATATGCAGATATTCGGTAGTGCTGCTCGCTTTATGCTTGCGATTTTCCGTTTTGTCTGCCTTGAACCGTTGATATTCAGTCGTGACCAAACCATAGTGGCCATATTTTCGCATAATCTTCCCAACCTCCTGTGACTGCATCAATCCCTCATTGTTGTAGCTGAGAAATATATAGCTAAAGTCGGCGTTTTTGATCAATGCTTCAAAACTCTCCAGAACCACAGCTTTCCTGCAATAATCTGAGCGAATATACTCTCTCAGACCAGTTTTTCCCTGAGGTTCAAAACTATCATATCGAGCAATTGTATTGAGCAGATGATAGTTGGCACCATACTGCCGCTGATTATAGGGAGGGTCCATATAGAGGATATCGCCTGATATTCTGGAGATCAGCCCATTTGCATCTTCATGATAGATCTCATGATCTTCTCCATACACATCAAAATCAGCAGCCTCCAAAACAAAAGGTTTTTGTGCTGATCGTTTCAACTGCTTGAGATAGGCACCATAGACGGATGCAGTATTGGCAACTTTATCAGCCGACTCTATCAAACTTGCCAGGAGAAAAAAATATTGATCCTCACTGATCCTGCCCTCTTCCCTCCAGCACTCGAGTGTTTGACGAATAACATCGATCTTCATCGCGTTGGCATCGCTGAAATATTGCCTATCCCCGTGTCCGCCCAGTGAATAGTGCCGGTAGATAAACCCCTTGACCCCATTGAGTTGATTGAGACTGTCAAGGAGTGATTCTTTTTCGAAAACTCCGGTATTGCCTATATAGTTTCGATTGAGTACATAACTATAGTATTCGATATCGTTAGCTATCACCTTTTTGGTTATCGTCTTGAATCGACGGCCGACGATACCTGTGCCCGCAAAAATATCACAAAAAGTTGCCTCTTTAATGTCGCCGACAGTTTTCCTGATACTCTCTTCTAGAAAGCTGGACAGTTTCAGCTTTGATCCGATGTAGTTCACGATACTCCCTTAGTAACCCATATCATATCTGAAAACACCTCACCCTCACCAAAATCAAACAAATGTAGTTGTTTTTTTGAAAAATCCTTCACATAATCGTCTATTGCTGACTTCAATAGCGTAATTTCTGACTTCATTTTCCAATGCTGCATCGCATCTCCATCATAGAGCATGATGAAAAGTCTATTTTTCAGGTGCTTCCTGCCCTGTTGACTCTGATTGACATAGAGCCAATCGATCAACTCATCCTCATGTTCTCTGGCATAGTCGTAAGAACGATTAAATCCTCTCGGAAAAACGGATGTTTTATGATCAAAAGGTATATTTTCGATCTTGAAATCAACCAGCTTATCATAACTATTTTTATTTGCCGCAACATTACTATGCGAAACAAAAATATCTTCAACAGCCATCGCAGACCAAAAGTTGTACCATCTATTGAAAGCATAATCACGCAAAGCCTGCTCAAAGTGTTCTGATCTTTTCTGCAGCATGTTCATACTATATGTAGTGTAGATAAAATTTGTCTGCTGATCCCAGAGATCTGACTGTTTCCTGCCCCATCGATAGGGATAGAGGAGTCTTTTTTTCAATTCCTGCTCAACTCTGGGTAGATCCATACACCATCCTTTTTTTAATCCCTTTGGGGTAGCCTTATCCGGGTTCAATAAAGTATTTTAACCTATCCTAACTTTCAGACATCCAGATACC
>JAYEOH010000176.1:0-1713 GCA_034722775.1 Campylobacterota bacterium
GAGTATCTCTTTAATAGTGGCAATAGGAATATTATTCTCAAGCAGACGCGTTGCAAGCGAGTGTCTAAGAGCGTGTGGCCCATGTTTTTTACCGGCAGGAATCTTTATCTTTGCACGCTTGAGGTATACATCTACAATCGTATAGAGTGAAGCGGCATATAGTTGTGTATAGGGTGGATTCTCTCTGATGAAGATATACGGGGTATCAACCTCTGGTCTGCCATTTTTGATATAGTTGATGATCGCTTCACCGACATCTTTGAGCAGTGTCAGTGTTGCGGGAGTGTTGGTCTTTTGTTGTATAAGTGTGATCTGACTGCTTTCCCAGTCTATATTGTCAAACTTCAGATTTACAATATCAGAACTTCTCAATCCAACTCTGGCTGCAAGCAGTATCATTGCATAATCTCTCCGTTCTTTTGAATTGTCATTTGTGATACTCTCAAGCAGCAGAGTTGTTTCCTCTTTGCTGAAGGATTTGATAAATGAGCGATCTCTTCTTCTTGGGATACGGGGTATGTCGCACGAAAGTCTCTTTGTTAGGAAGCTGTTCTCTTCTAAAAATTGGATATACCTTTTGACACATGTTACTGTTGCATAGAGGGTGGTATCTGTATAAACTCTGCTCTCTTGAATAAACCTCAGAATATGATCAATAGTCAGATCTTCCTGAGTTTTGATATCAGAAACCGCTGCGATATATGCACTAAATCTCTCAAGATAAAGCTTGATACTTTTGATTCTTGCAGCAGAAAGCATCTTCTCTTGATTCAGCAGATAAGACTCAATACTCTCTTTAAGACATCCTTTGAAGATGTACTCTTTTTTAGCGAAAAGCTTTTTTGAACTGATAGTGTTGAACCGATACATCTCATCCAACCTGGCGATTGCTCTTTTCCTATCTTGGAAAGCGTAACTAACTGGTTTGGTTTGGGAGAGACTGCCGCAACACTCCTCCAAAAAGGTCAATGCCAACTCAAAGGTGTAATAATCCAGTTCATTCTTGAGGGCATACGCTTTAAATAGTTTAAAAGAATACCTGTAGCGCTTCAGGCTCCCTTTTGAGTAGTTTAGCTCTTTGAGCTTTTGGTAGGTTGTATCGACCAATTGATCGACACGGGTCATCTGTTTTTGTGAATACTTCACGATAATCCTTTTTTCAATACTCTGACCGTAAGTCAGGCATCTAATTATCAGGAATTTAAGAGGATCTATGTTTATTGTGCAAGAAATGATATGTAAAGTTATTCGCATAACAAACCCCACTAACTGGGAGTTTAGATGGGGAACTTTACATATCAGGGAACTTTACATAACCAGTTCCAGTTTTTCCCGTAATAATTACATTCTGCCTGGCATCAATGAAGTTGAGCTGTGCAAGCGATTGTATCTGAGCTTTATCGATTCTTCTGTCAGGTCTATAGTCTATGGCATCGAGTGCTGCTTGTTTGTCTTTGATCTTTGAGAGTCTGTGGTTCATAGTGATGCGTTTGTTCTTTAAAAATATCTCCTGGGCATCAAGGAGTTGATAGACTCTCTCTTCAAAGCTCATATCTGCGTATGAGATATCTTCACTCTGTCTTTGGTAAGCTTCTTTAAATCCCTGGTAGCCCAGGAGATTGATCTTTTCTGTCAGTTGTGTATGTGTCATTGTATTTTTCCTTTTCTTCTTTCTTCTCTTGTGATATTTTATTTGTAAGTATCCGGGCCGCG
>JAYEOH010000177.1:0-8972 GCA_034722775.1 Campylobacterota bacterium
TTTTTTTCAGGCTGCACGCAGGAGACGCAAAATTCTCTGAGTCGTTCACTGCAGAATTGGACAGGGACGAATGGGGTATTGGATGTCTATGCCGGGGAGAAGTTAGTCAAACGATTTATCAAGATCGACAAAGTTTCAACTGCATATGGTTCAAACGATGCAGTAATGAGACCTTATCGCTATGGATATGGTATCGATGATAAAAACCAGAATCTCAAAGTAGATCCAGGCGAAAAGAAGGTCTATTTTGAATTTTCGGACTATTCGACAAGCTATATCTTTTATGAAAACAATTAAGGAGTAAGAAATGAAATTTGTATCAACCGATGAATCCCCAGCAGCGATAGGACCCTATTCTCAGGCAGTGATTGCCCATGGACTGGTCTATACTTCTGCACAACTCGGACTGCTGCCTAATGGTGAAATCGCAGATGAGGGCGTAGAGAAGCAGATGCACCAGATCATGAAGAACCTTTATTATGTACTCGATGCAGCAGGTTCAAAGTTTTCAGATGTTATCAAAACAACCATCTATCTGGAGGATATGCGTGATTTTGAAGCGATGAATAAAATCTACACCTATCACTTCGAAAATCATAGACCGGCACGAAGCACTGTGGCAGTCCGGAGTCTGCCCAAAGGTGTCAAGATAGCGATCGATTGTATTGCTGAGGCGCATAAGGATGCTGACTTCGGGTAGCGACTCTGAAGAGTGGAGAGATTTTTTAAATTTTTAAATACCTCTCCAGTATAATCTTTGCTGCAACCGAATCAAGTCGTCCATCTTTTTTGTGTTTGAAATTACCCATAGTTAACTCTTTGGCTTCAAAAGAGCTGCCCTGCTCATCTTGATAAGCTACCTCAATCTCCAACAGCATTAAAGAGACAAAATGCTTGATGCGTCTCTCCATCTCCTCTGAGCTTGAGCCGTCTTTGGGTAAGCCTACAATGAGTTTATCAATTTCCCACTCTGTCAGAAATGCCTTGACATCCTGTGCAGCCTGGTTGCGATTTTTACGAAGGATGGCATTTTGAGGCAGAACGATCTTGCCGTCGAGAGAGATCGCTATGCCGATACGCTTGAGTCCGATATCGATGGCTGCGTATTTCATGGCAGAACCTTAGGGGTGCCCATCAATGCCATTGGTCTAAGCTTTTTTAGGACACTCGAACTTGTTCGAGCCAATACCGTAATTAAAGGGCTCGAGCCTTTGCCTCGAACAAGTTCGAGGTTCCCGCAAGTCCTTAGCTCAATGGCATTGGAGGTGCCCATCAGTTTATTTGTCAAGAGGCTTGATGAGCATCAGCCTCTCCAATTCATCCCAATCCACAAGGGGAAGCATATCTTCCATAGGTCTGTCGATAGCCAGTCGCGGTTCAAGCTGGTTTTTTGATTCTGTCAGTCTGATATCAATGACCTCGCTTTCGTCACTCTCCAGGCTTGATTTGATACACTCGTTAATAGCCTTCATTCCGGAGACTTCACAGCTTTTGATGCCGTACGCCAAACCAATATCCTTGAAATTTGGAGCGCTGTAGTCCTTTTCTGTTCCGACATAGTTCTCTTCATTGTATTGTTCCTGCTGAAGCCTTACCATGCCCAGACTCGCATTGTTGAATATAAATACCTTTATGGGCAGGTTTCTTCTTTTGATGACTTCCAGCTCCTGAATATTCATCTGAAACCCGCCATCGCCTACGATGACAATTGATCTTTTTCCGGTACCCAGTGTGGCACCGATAGCTGCAGGCAATGCAAATCCCATAGCTCCCATTCCGCCGGAAAAGAGAATCCTCTGATTGTCTCTCATACCGAGTGATTGTGCTGCCCACATCTGGTGCTGGCCCACATCGACACAAACTATATCATCTTCTTTCATATATTGTGAAATTTGATCCATGATTGTATTGGGGATGATCTCTTTTTGATTGACATCAAGAGTAGAAGAGAACCTCTCTCTGTACTCCGTGACTTTCTCGAGCCATGGAGTTATATCGCAGCTTATTTGCTGCATATTCAATTTTTCCAGAGCAGGCTTGATGTCAGACTGAATGATGAGATCTGTATTGACCTTTTGACCCAATTCATGTTTATCTATATCGACTTGTATTATTTTTGCTTCTCTGGCAAATGTTTTTGCATTGCCAACTTGTCTCCCATCGAGTCTGGAGCCCAGTACGATAAGAAGATCCGAATTGGCAAGTGTTAAATTGCCATATCTGTTTCCGAAGCCGCCAATGAAGCCCAGATTGTACTTGTAACTCTCTTTGACGAGATCTTTGCCCATCAGGGAGTAGATGACGGGAATATTTGTTTTTTCCAGCAAACTGCCCAGTTCTGCACCGGCATCAGCTATTCTGACTCCGCCACCGACCAGAATAACCGGTCTTTTTGAATGGTTGATCATTTCAGCAGCTTTTTTTATCTCGCTTTCGACCTGATCTTTTGCAATATACTCCTGGTACTCTTCACTCTCGAAAAATGACTCTTCACTCTCCGGATCAAATGATTGAAATTGAAGATTTGAAGGTATATCGATGAGCACAGGACCTTTTCGTCCCTCCTGAGATAGATAATATGCTTTTTCCATCTCATAGCGAAGATTTTGAAGATCGTCGACCATGACTGCATATTTGGTAACTGGTTTCACGATACTGACGATATCGGTCTCCTGAAAACCGATCTGACGAGCAGGATTATCATACTTATACTCTCTTGTGCTGACTTGTCCTGTGATAAATATAGTCGGAACCGAATCAAAAAAACAACTGCCTATCGGGGTCAGCAGGTTAGTCGCCCCAGGCCCGCTTGTCGCGATCGCCACGCCGGTTTTTCCTGTCACTCTGGCATAGGCTTCAGCAGCAAAACCTGCGCTCTGCTCATGAATAGTATTGACGATCTCTATCTCTTCTATTTTATCCAGTGAATCATAGAGATGCGCGATAGCGCCCCCAACATACCCAAAAACTCTATCGATCTTTTTTTCTACAAGAAAATTTATTATATAATCTGATACTTTCAATCTGTTTCCCCTACTTTTTTATTGGATAGATTATAGTGTATTCTTACTTTTGGGCTTATGTAGAGTTTTTGTTTTCTGCGTCCGGCTCTTATTAATAGTAGAAAACATTAGTATTTCTAATCAATATAATAATTTTTATTTATCAACTGTTAACCATTTGTTCACTATGTATACACCCCAATCTACTATAATACTAATTCATATTAAAAATAAGGGGATAAGATGAAAACTATAAGTTTAAGTTCAGCTGCGCTTTGTCTGCTGCTGCTTGGCGGTTGCGGAATCAGTAGCAGTAACAGTAATGATGATGGAGGAGGATCGGGCGGGTCAACTTCGGCACTGGATCAGCAATTGCGTCCGCTCATACAGGGACATGGCTTGACAGGCAATCCTGCCGCTGGACGCAATATACCGACTATGAATGATCCCAAAGCACAACTTGGCATGAAACTTAATTTTACAAAAACTTTGAGTTTGCCGGGTGATACGGCTTGTATAAGCTGTCACCATCCACTGCTTGGCGGGGGCGACGGTGTCCAGATCGCTGTCGGTACAGGTGCTGTAGATACCAATGTATTTGGGTATAACCGCGTTCTGGATCCGGCCAAGTATGCACCATACGGTCAGATCGGAGGAGGACCATCGCAGGCTGTCAACTCACCTACACATTATAATTCGGCACTGCAGGACAGATTTATGGCTTGGAATGGTATCATAGAAGCTGCCACTCCATGGGCAGGATACAATGGCAGTGTGGGTGGATTGTATGATCCGGATTCCGCATATGCTGCAGATGGTACTACGAGATTGCGCGATCCTTTTGCTGGTGCAGATGTGCCTGCTACACAGTCTCGTTTTCCTGTTCAAAACCCGGTTGAAATGGCCAACTTCGACTCCAGGTGGAACCATCTGGACAGCTTTGGAAAACGGAAGCTGCTATTCGAACGCTTTTCAGGCACCGGTAATTCAGGTGCAATCGGAACCGACTATCTGACCGCAGAACAGCGTGCAGCCTGGCAGCAGGCATTCAGCAGCGCCGGGGTTCCTCTCACAGATGCCAATATTTATAATACAATCTCCTATTATGAGCAGACACTTCTGTTTATAGAGAATCCATGGAAGGCCTATGTGCAGGGCAGCAATGGCGCTATCAGTGAGACAGCAAAGCAGGGTGCACTCCTCTTTTTCGGCAGTTACGAGCAGGGTGGGGCAAATTGTGCAGAGTGCCATAGCGGTGATTTCTTTACAGATAATGCCCTTCATGTTCTGGCAGTACCGCAGATCGGTTTGGGAACTCAGCCAAATGGTGACTCTTTTGGGCGTGAAGAGGTTACTAACCTGCGCAGCGACAGGTATAAATGGCGTACAATGTCACTGCTAAACATTGCAAAAACAGGACCGTGGGGTCATGATGGCGCCTTTACAACGCTTAGAGGTATGGTGCAGCATATGGTTGACCCTTCGACTCCGTACGACAAGAGCAATGTGCTGCAGGCAGGTATGCAAAATCTCCAGCATACAGATGCAAATCATGCCAAGGCTCTGGCACAACTGGAAACCAATAGAGCCAATGGTGTCAGCCCGCATAAGGTAGCTGCTCTGAATGGCCAACAGGTAGATCAGATAGTTGCCTTCCTCGAAACTCTGACTGATCCGCGCTTGAACAACTATGCATACATGAGCCAGTTTATACCTAAAGATACACCGGAATCAAGACTGCTGGATCTCCAGATCGATGTAGTACTTCCACCGGAAGCTACGCGCCCTTAACAGCCAATTTTGTCGGGGTCAGGAGACCTCGACCTGCTCAAATGTTCCATCGACATAGAGCCATCGTCCTGACACCTTTAAAAATCTGCTTCTCTCTATCAAGTCTCCATCAGAAAGCGAAGCCTTGAAGGTGACAAATGCTTCCATATCTCCATCAGTCCATTCAACTATTTCCAAATTTTCAAATTGTGTTTGTTCACAAAAAAGATCAATGGATCTCTTCCAGGTTTTAGTATCTTCCGAAAAATCCGGGTTATCCGGATGAGTCGTTTTGATGATGTAGCTGCTCTCTCCCGCAGCATAAGCACTGTATCGTGACTTCATCAGCAAAAGAGCATTGTCTGGGATCATACCTTTATGATAGGGAGCGCAGCACTTTTTATATTTTTTGCCGCTTCCGCAGGGGCAGGGGAGATTGGGTGAGAATTTTGCCATTTATGGAATAACCCGTTTACTGACAACAATTCTATTTCTGTAATAGGGTTTATAGAGACTGCTGATCATCACATGTTTTTTGCTGCTGCTGGCGTGAGCAAATCTCCCGCCGCCTACATAGATGCCGACATGATTGACTTTTCCCCGGAAGCGTTTTCGGGTATCGAAAAAGATCAAGTCACCATATCTAAGTTCAGTAAGAGAGATGGTTTTCCCGCGCTTGGACTGGTCGATCGCTCTTCGTGGCAGCCAGAGGTTCATCGTAGCATAACTATAATAGGTGAGTCCGGAGCAGTCGAAGCGATTGGGTCCCTGTCCCGCATAACGATAAGCATTCCCATAAGTTCCCCGCAGCGTTGTCTGGAGTGCTGCGCGCGAAGGGGTTTGGTATTTGACGACAGGTTTGTATCGCTGCCTGGAGGCACAAGCAGTCAATAAAACAAGAAAGATTATTGTACTGAAAAATAGAATTGTTCGTTTAAGAGCTATGGGACAGCCTTTCTGGGAATAATATTGCCTGGTTTCCAGGGTGTGGTGCGCCAGGTGCTGGTGGTTTTCATCGGGGTGATCTTGCCAGAGCAAGTCATATAGAATCTCTTTTCGTTTGGGCTCATATATCGTCTGCATATTTTCATCCTCTTGAGGTAGGCAGGCTCTTTATCAAAACTTGTATAGGTCACTTTACGATCTTTGCTGCTGGCATGGGCAAACCAGCCATCCCCCAGATAGATTCCGACATGAGTGATGCGTCTGCTTCGTCCGCTTTTCGAACCAAAGAAGATAAGATCTCCATAGATGAGGTTATTGTAGCGGACCCTTTTTCCTACTTTGGCCTGATCTCTGGCGACCCGCGGGATGCGTACCCCCATATTCCCATAGATATTGTAGGTCAATCCGGAACAATCAAAGGCATCCGGTCCCTCTTCTGCCCAGATATAGGGTTTGTTCATATATTTTTTGAGAAGTTTTTGGATATTTTTTCGATTAGGTTCACAGGTTCTGGCAGGTTTGATAATGGCATAGTTTGGATAGCTGTAGGGCTTGGGAGTGCAGGCAGTAAAGAGTAGAGATAGGGGCAGTAAAAATAGAATCCAAAAATAGTGCTTCATCGTCATCTCATTTCGCTCATTTGGGGTATTATAGCACCCAAAACAGTAAAAGAAGTTATAAAATAATAAAAAATCATCAACTTTGCTATCAAGATTGGGTCAAGGGGTGTACTCCCGGTAGGGCAGAGTGACGATATTGTAGCATTCAGGGAGTGATTTGTCGGGGAAGCATTTCCACTCTTTGGGGAGTCTCGTCTCCAGGGCATCGGAGATTTTATGTACCATCTCATCGGCTTCTTCCAGGGGAATCGCATCGACAGGAATAAAGAGCTGAAGGTAGTTGCTTCTCTTTCCTTCGCAGTAGAGGTAGTCATCAATCTGCAGCGAGTGCATCAAATGCTTGCTTGTATGATAAAAGCGAGAGGGTTCCGTTCCTCTGTATTCGATGACAAGATAGTTGGTTCTATGATTTTGCAACAGTGCTGCAGCGATGACAAACTGACGGCTGAGATGCTGTGAAATGACGGTATCGTCAAGAGGTTCATCGATGCGCTCAAACTTGGCATAAAAGGTGCGATGGCTGAAGGTGATCTTTTCAACAATCGAACGGCGCTTCACATAATAGCAGGATCGATTGAGATGAAGCGTATCGAGAATAATACCCGACTCCTTAGTAGATGGCTTTGTCGTAGATGATAAAGTTCTGTGCCAGGATTTTCATCTCATCTTTAATTGTACTATGCAGAGCATCATCATTGATATTATCCAGGACATCAGCTATTTTGTTGGCGATGATCTCGAACTCTTTTTCTCCCATTCCTCTTCTCGTGAGTGCCGGTGAACCTATGCGGATACCTGAAGTGACGAAAGGACTTCGAGTCTCTCCGGGTACCGTATTTTTATTGACTGTGATTCCTGCTGCACCGAGTGCTGCATCGGCGTCTTTGCCTGAGAACTCTTTGTTGAGAAATGAGACCAGTACAAGATGATTGTCTGTACCGTCTGAAACTATGTCGTATCCTCTGTTGATCAGTACCTCTGCAAGTTTTGCTGCATTGAGCTTAACCTGCCTGACATACTCTTTCCATTCCGGTGAAAGATTGTGTTTGAAGCCGACAGCTTTGGCGGCGATGACATGTACCAGCGGCCCACCCTGCAGACCGGGAAAGATAGCTGAATTGATCTTCTTGGCGATCGCTTCATCGTTGGCCATGATCATTCCGCCTCGCGGTCCGGCAAGTGTTTTGTGCGTGGTTGTCGTAACGACATCAGCATACGGAAAGGGGCTTGGATGCTCTCCGGCAACAACCAGACCGGCTATATGGGCGATATCGGCAAAGAGAATTGCACCGACTTCATTGGCAATCTCTTTGAATTTTTTGAAATCAATCTCTCTGGCATAGGCAGAAGCACCGCAGACGATGATCTTGGGTTGGACGATCTTGGCGATATCCATCACTCTATCATAATTGATACGACCGTCCAGCTCAACACCATAGGTAAAACTGTGATAGTTTTTACCTGAAAAGCTTGGCTTGGAACCGTGTGTCAAGTGTCCGCCATGACTGAGATCCATTCCGAGTATCTTGTCTCCGGCTTTGATCAGTGCAGCATAGACAGCACCGTTTGCCTGACTGCCCGAATGCGGCTGGACATTGGCATAGCTGCAGTCGAAAAGTTCACAGGCTCTGTCGATAGCGAGCTGTTCTACGATATCTGCATATTCGCACCCGCCGTAGTATCGCTTGTATGGATATCCCTCTGCATACTTGTTGGTAAAAACAGAGCCCATAGCTTCCATCACTTCGGGGAAAGTGAAGTTTTCACTGGCGATCATTTCGAGGTGATCTGTTTCTCTCTTTAACTCATTTTCTATTGCTTCATAAATTTCCGGGTCGAATGTTTCTATTGCGTATGACATCTCATTCCTTTACCTCAATTTTTGAGGAGTTAATATTAAGTCTATTTATAGCAAATTTAATCTAAGTGGTTTATGAAAAAAGAGATAATGAGAGCTGCCTTATCAAAATATAAATTTGACATTAGATATTTAAATAGATATAATGAACAAAATAGACAAAAAGGATATCTTATGCTTACCATTTCGGCAAGTGAAATAAAACAGAATTCAGTTAGATTGCAAGAAGCGTTACGAGACGATATCCTAATCACTAAAAGAGATAAACCTTTTGTGGTTGTGATGGATTATGAAAAATATATCACTTTAAATCAAGAAAATAGTGATTGGCACTATTGGAGTGATAATGAACTTGATAATTTTGGAAAGATTGCTATAGGGTTAAGTAAACATGATTATGACGATGAAGATTACTCTCAATGGTAGGCAGTATCTATTTTATCTCTATGCCATATTCAGACTTTAAAACGGCAAAAAGCAGACCGGTACTGGTCTTTAAGGTCATAGATAAAAATGATCTTCTGATTTTGCCTTTAACAACTAATCTCGACAGAGAAGGTATCTTGATAAACGATGAAGACATTCGTGATGGTTCACTCAAAAAAGAGTCTGTCGTCATCGTACCAAAACTCACTGCTATAGATGGATCTTTGATCTCGGGGTCAAGGTTTATAGCCTCTTTAAAAGAGAATAGTTTTGATAAAGTCAAAAAAGAGTTGTGTATCAAACTGAATTGCCAGCCAATAAAATAAGAAATTTCAGTAGATATCAGGGGTC
>JAYEOH010000178.1:0-2594 GCA_034722775.1 Campylobacterota bacterium
GAGTTTCGATTTCTCAATGTCAGAAATCAGGATGTCCCGACCTATGTGGAGCATGGAGCGGCGGATATCGGTGTCGTGGGATTGGATGTGATCACTGAAAAAGAGCTCGATATCATCAATCTGATGGATATGAATCTGGGGAAATGCAAAGTCGCCATCGGGATCAAAAATGAAGATGAACTCGACTGGAGCAAACCGGACATCAAAGTAGCGACCAAGATGGTCAATATCACCAAAAACTATTTTGCACAAAAAGCTGTCGGTGTAGAAGTCATTAAGCTCTATGGCTCGATCGAGTTGGCACCACTGGTCGATTTGGCTGATGCAATCGTTGATATCGTAGAAACCGGCAATACAATGCGTGAAAACGGCTTGAAGGTGGCAGAGGACATCATGGATTCCTCTGCTCATCTCATCGCCAATAAAAACAGTTACTATGCCAAAAAAGAGGAGATCCTCTCTCTTTATGAAAAGATCAACGCCGTAGTGCAGAGTCGTGCCAAAAAGTGATGCGCTTGACCTCTATGCCAAAGTAGAGGATCTTTTGGGTGTCAAAGAGGCCGCACCTGCTCTCTATGCCCATTACTTTCTTTTTCTCAACTCTATTAATTTTGATTCAATTCTTGATGTGGGATGCGGAAGCGGTGATTTTTTGCTTCAGGTCAAAAACGCACTTGCACCTCAAAAGCTTTTGGGTATCGATCTGAGTCCTGTTATGATCGAAGAGAGTATCAAAAAAGGTATACACGCCCAGGCAATTGATCTTTGCGGACTTGATGACACTTTTGATGTAATCACTGCTGTTTTTGATATGCTCAATTATCTTGATAAGCCACGGCTTGAACGACTTCTTCTTTGTATCGAAGCACAGCTCAACCCCGGAGGATATTTTCTCTGCGATATCAATACTCTCTATGGATTTGAAGAAGTTGCAGTGGGTTCTTTCATCGTAGATGATGGGGATCGTTTCCTGACGATCGACAGTGATTTCGAGGATGGAGTTTATGCATCGGAATTTACACTCTTTGAAAAAGATACAGAGGGGCACTATTGCAAGTCACAGGAGATTATCGAGCAGTATTATTATGCGGTTGAAAAGATTGAAGCTTCTCTGGGCAATATGAAATTAGTTGCAGCGAATGATATTTCTCTTTATGGATATGAGGTGGATAAGAATTTTTTGGTTTTTCAGAAAAAGGGATAATGTTTTTTGGAAGAAGTGGTCGATAAGTCGACCACTGATTTAAAATTGCTGTACTCTATTTCATTATGTCAAATGGATACTCGACAACATTTTTACGATCTACAATATAAGGGATAAGTGCTGTCTGTCGCGCTCTTTTGATCGCTACTGTGACCATCTCCTGATGCTTTTTGCAGTTACCTGTCAATCTTCTTGGCATTATTTTAAATCTTTCGCTTAGACTAAATTTGAACTGCTCAAGATCTTTATAGTCAATATACTCAACTTTGCCTTCACAATATTTGCAATATCTTTTTTTAAACTTTCTTCTTTCTGCCATAATTTACTCCTAAAATGGTATTTCTTCTTCATTGATATCTATAGTCGGGATCTCCGGTGTAGCCTGTGGCTGCTCAGTTCGCTTCTGCTGTTGCGGAGCAGGGGCAGACTGATTACCATACTGTTGGTTTGACTGGCTTTGATTGCCGTAATTGCTTCCACCTTCAGCAGATTCACTCTTTGGGAGCATCTGCAAGTTCTCTACGATCACTGCATGTTTGCTTCTCTTGGTGCCATCCTGTGCCGTCCACTGGTCAAGGGACAGTCGTCCATCGACTAAAACTTTGCTTCCCTTACGCAGATATTGATTGGCGATCTCAGCGGTTCGCCCGAAGAATGTCAAGTCAACAAACATGACCTCCTCTTTTTGCTCACCGGTTTGAGATTTCCATTTTCTGTTGGTTGCGATACCGGTATTTCCGATCGCGCTTCCTCCCTGACTATATCTGATCTCAACATCTCTTGTGAGATTTCCCATCAATATGATTTTGTTGTACATAAGGTTGCTCCTGAGCTTTGATTATGCTTCTGTTGACGCTGCTGATTCAGTTTCTACAGCTGCTTCAGGTTCAGCAGGTGTTTCTGCTGCTGCTTCAACGGGCGCTACAGCTTCTGCCGGTGCTTCAGCTTTGGCTGGCTCTTCCGGCTGAGCTTTTTTGTTAGCAGCAGTCGCAAGTTTGTTAAATTGCGCCACCTCTTTGGTATTGCTGTATTTGACAGTCAAAAACTTTATGACCTCTTCATTGATTCTGAGGTTTCTTTCGAGTTCAGCAATTGTTTCGCCTTTGGCATTGAAAAGCAATACTGTATAGTACCCTCTGTTGTTCTTTTGTACGGGATATGCAAGTTTTCTCATCCCCATATCATCTGTTGCGACAATCTCAGCACCCTCTTTTTCGAGAATGGCTTTTACTTTTTCGATTTGAGATTTGATCTCTTCTTCTGTCAGCGTAGGTTTTACGACAAACAGTGTTTCGTAATGATTCATCATTCGTATCCTTTTGGTTTAATAGCCCATTGCTTAGATCACTGACTCCATGACCCTCCAAACTTTGAGCAAGAATTTTTGGAA
>JAYEOH010000178.1:2694-5685 GCA_034722775.1 Campylobacterota bacterium
AGATATTGCTGCATCTTGATAAATGTCCCATAGAGCAGCGTCTCTTTGTTAGCGCCGTTGGGGCGCTTCATTTCGAGTTCGCTTTCGAGAAGATGTTCTGTGATATTGAGCAGGGCGGCAGGTTTGACGCGCATGGCAAGTTGTGATTTTTTATCTTCGATCTGTTTGGGGAGTTTGTATCCGAGTATCGCTGCAGAGTCAGGTGTTCCATTGAGTTTTATATAGGCATTGAAGAGGAAGATTTCATTGACAAACCGTTGCGTGGAGCGCAGCAGGGATGATTCATCTTCGCCAAGATCCAGCAGAGTACCGATCATTTGCGTGACAGGCTTTTTTTCAAAAAGATCAGTGAGGAACTGCTCGGTAGCCAGTGGTGCAGTAGAGTAGACAAGACGGTCAATATCTTTGCTGGTAACTTTCGTGCCGAGAATGGCGAGCTTGTCAAGTTCGTTACTACAGAGTGCAAGATTGTTATTGAGTGTCAATATGAGATGCTGGAGTGCATAGTGATCGATATCGAGACCGATATTTTGGGCTTTCTTTTGGAGTATTTCAACCCCTTCACGCACATTCGGCTCAAAGAAACGCGTCCAAGCTCCACCCTTTTTTTCTGTAAAACTGCTCTGCATATTTTTAGCATCCCTGGCTTCTCCGTCAAAGCCGAAAACGAGATAATTGTCACTTGTTTTATTGGCGAGAGCTATCAGGATATCCAGCTCTTTTTTGGGTATTTTTTTATTATGTTTAATGACGAGCAGGTTGATTCCTCCAAAAAGAGAACTTTGGGAAAGATAGTTTTTGGCTTGTGTAAAATCCCACTCGTCAAAGTAGAGTGCGAGCAGTTCTTCTTTGGCTTGCAGTGTGTGGATATAGTGATCGATATAGTAGTCAATAAGATAGGTATTGTCTCCATAAAGCAGCAAGGCTTTGGGCAGAGCCTGTTTCAGGCGTTGGTCAAATTCTCGTTGATACATTAAAAAAACTCCTTATAATTCCATCTCGTCTTTGTCGAGCTTGACGACTACTTCTGCCATGATTGCTGCCATAGCGATATCAACCTCCGTAATCATTATGCGAACTCTATCAAAGAGCATGATATTGTCACCTTTGAGATGAACGGTGGCACCTTTGATATCTCCAAGCAAGAGAGCTTTGGCGCTTTCTCCTGCTTCGATCACTTCGGCAGGGAAGAAGGAGCCGATCTCTTTTTGCGCCCATCGGGCAAACTTGCGATCCCTGAAATCCCACTCTGCCTTGGTGCTTTCGCGTTCGAGATCAGAGACTCTGGTGCAAAGTGGTTCAATATTGCGCAAGAGATACTCTGCCTCCTCTTTATCTCCGGATAGCTGGGTTTTGATCAAGCGATGGAGGATGAGGTCGCTGTATCTTCGTATCGGGGAAGTAAAGTGGCTGTAGTGGCTGAAGCCAAGACCAAAATGCCCGACATTGCGAGGAGCATAAGCGGCTCGTCTGAGTGATTTGATGATCATCGCATCGACCTCACTCTCCAGTCCCATCTTCTCCGCTTCACCCTGAATGGCGCGGATCAGGGAGGGGGAGTCCTCGTAAGATTCGACGAAGAGACCGATGGCAGCGAGTTCCTCGAGAAGTGTTTCGAGTTTGGCGAGCTGTGGAGGCTCGTGGATACGGAAGATGCCAAACTCCTCCTCTTGATCTTCCTGCTTAAATCGTTTGGCAGCCGCCTGATTGGCAAGCAGCATACACTCTTCGATCAATGAGTGGGAGGGAGTGCCTGTCTCGATGGCTGTTTGAGTAAGGAGATGATCAGCATCGATGGAGAGCCTGACCTCTTCGCTGCGAAAATCAAATCCTTTTCTCAGTCGTCTGCTGCGCAATTTTTCAGTTATCTTCTGGAGAGGCAGGAGGTAGTTCAAAAGTTGTGCGTCTATCTCCTCCGCATTGGCACCATTGTTTTCAATATAGGCATCGATCTGCTCATAGTTAAAGCGTCGCTTGGAGTGGATAACGGCTTCAAAGAATGACTCTTTGATCGGAGATAGACTCTCTCTGTTTAGTACTATTTTGGCAACAAAAGCAAGTCGGTCGACTTTGGGTTTGAGTGAACAGATATTTTCACTTAGCTCTCTTGGCAGCATCGGGAAGGATTTGTGTGGCAGATAAGTGGTGAAGCCTCTTTTTTTCGCCTCTTTGTCAATAGGGGTGAAGTAGGGGACATAGTGGCTGACATCGGCAATGGCGACATAGAGAGTATGGTTCTGTCTATCAAAATAGATCGCATCATCAAAATCTTTTGCTGTGACAGGGTCGATCGTACAGAAATCCAGAGCAGTAAGATCGATGCGCTCCGGGTGCTCGTCGCGATCAACTGTTGATTCGACACTCTTTGCTTGCTCTATACAAGCCGGAGGAAAGATATCTGCACGATCAAAGAGTGCCAAGGATATCTTCTCATCGACTCTGGGGTCATCAAGATGCCCAAATACTTCGGTGACCTCTTCTGTTTCATTGTTCACCTTGAGAACTGTACCAATCTTGAAAGCTTTGAGATCCATCCCCTTCATCACGGCGTGGGTGGGGAGCGCCGTTCTAATATCGCGTATCTCGAAATTGCCCGCTTCATCCCGGTAAGTGTAGGCGATCATAAAACTATGTGCTTTTTTGATGATCAGAGAGATCTTGCCGCTGGCGCGTCCGCGTCGGGCGATGATGCGTTTGGCGATGACGATATCCCCATGTCCGGCATCCCCAAGATCGTCAGGTTCGATCAGCAAGTCTTTTTGCTCTTTGAGCTGGGCTTCGACATAGCCGCGCCCGTCTTTACCTAAGAAGAGTTCGCCCACACGATAGATAGACCGCAGTTTCCATAATCCTCCAACCTCCTCAATTGCCTGAATTTTTTGCAGGGTCTGAAAACTGCTTTGGTCTTCCTCCTCGATATCGGCAGGAATACAGCCGTTGATGAGTTGGATGGCGAAGGGGGACATTTATTGCTCCCTTTTGGGGAGCAAA
>JAYEOH010000178.1:5785-8956 GCA_034722775.1 Campylobacterota bacterium
TATTTATACATTATTATAGCACAGTTGATGCAAAAAGATCAAGAAATTACACTTTTCCCTTGAGTGCCTCAAGTCTCTCGATGCGTTCCTCGGTGCTTGGGTGGGTGCTGAACAGGGTCTTGAGACTGTTGTGTGCGCCGGCGAAGGGGTTGACGATGAACATGTGGGCTGTCTGGGGATCGGCATCGTGGATGACTTCCTGCCGTGAATAGTTATCAAGCTTGGCAAGTCCTCTCTGGAGCCACTCGGGGTGTCCTGTCAGGCGCGCTGCCCCCTCATCTGCCATAAATTCCCGACTTCTGCTGACTGTCATCTGGACGATTGTGGCTGCCATAGGCATGATGATCATCATAGCAATCATGACTATAGGATTGGGGCGGTCTCTGTCGCCGCCAAAGAACATTCCGAAGTTTGCCAGCATTGCGATCGCTCCGGCGAGCGAAGCAGCGATGGTGCCGATGAGCATATCGTAGTGACGGATATGGCTGAGCTCATGAGCGATCACCCCTGTTATCTCCTCTTCGTCGAGAAGATCGAGCAGACCTTCTGTGACGGCGACAGCAGCATGGTCATAGTCCCGTCCCGTTGCGAAAGCATTGGGGACAGGATCAGGGATGATATAGATCTGCGGCATTGGCAGGTCTGCCTTTCTGGTTAATCTCTCGACGATATCATATATGCCCGATGCTGATGATCTGTCGACAGGAATGGCATGGTAGTGCTTGAGTATTGCCTGGTCACTATAATAGTAAGCGTAAAAGTTCGTACCTGCCGCTATCAAAAAGGCGATCACCATACCCGTCTGTCCGCCGATCATTCCGCCAAACCAGATAAAAATAAGAGTCAGGCCGATCATCAGCGCATAGGTTTTGAAATGTTCCATAATTCTCCTTTTAATATGCGATACTATACAATAAGAGTAAATGAAAAGTCAATAATAGGAGCAAGTATGAAAAAAAAGATGATACTTATAGTGTTTTTCTCTGTGACAGTACTCTTTGCCGGTTTTAATAGCAGTGTGGAGGCTATTGGCCCTCAGATCAAGAAGCGGATGATCGAGGGAAAATCATGGAGAAAGGGATGTCCTGTGAAGCTTGAAGACCTTCGTTATATTCGTGTGAGCTATTGGGATTTTAAAGGTAAAATCCGCAGTGGTGAACTGATCATGCACAGAGATGTTTCCCGGGATATTGTTGAAGTATTTGAAGAACTTTATAACCTTCGTTATCCTGTCAGAAAGATGCAGCTTGTGAGTGACTTCAAGGGCAATGACTGGCAATCGATAGAGGCAGGAAATAGTTCAGCCTTCAACTGCCGCTCTGCGACCGGTAGCAAAAAGTGGTCTAAGCATGCTTATGGCAGGGCCATTGATATCAATCCGATAGAGAATCCATATATCTCCAAAAGCGGTCATATATCACATAAGGCTTCTCTGAAATATCGCAAGAGGGCACATCGAAATCTATCTGACCCAGGAGACAGAGCGGTACTTTTGAAAAACGATAAAGCAACACAAATCTTCAAAAAAAATGGCTGGAAGTGGGGCGGTGACTGGCCTGGCATCAAAGATTATCAGCATTTTTCAAAGTAGTTGATTTTGGAATTTTATTCGATGATTATACTTTTGCTATAATACTGCAATGGAAAAGAAAATAGATTATGAAGAGTTTACGAGAGCACTTGAGATATTGGATATTTTGACACTCACTTCTTATGCTGACTTAAAAGAGAGGTATTTGAAATTATCCAAAAAATATCACCCGGATATGCCTGAAGGTGATGCGGAAAAGTTTAAAGAGATCAATGAATCCTATAAAATCATACAAAAATATATGCAGGATTTCCGATTTCAACTCAATGAAGAGGAGTTTGATCGGCAAAACCCTTTTTCAAAAAAATCAGGGGACCTGTTTTATAACTTCTAATACTTAACAAACGCCCCCTGAGCAGGCTTCCCGCCGGTCTCTACAGTTGCTACAACTGTCAAGCTGTCCAGATCCATTTTATACATCTTCCCCTCTTCGGTCAGAAAAGCATAAAAGTATTTTCCATTACTCGAAACATGATACTTTGGATGCGCCTGAATTGTTTTGCTTCCAATCCACTCATCGTGGTTACTTACCCTGACATCTGCGACTTTTGTATTGGTTGCAAGATTGGTAATGGTAACAAAAACATCTTTGTGATTGATCACAACACCCAGATTCTTCTGCGGTACCATTACGGTATGTCCTGCACCTTTGCCCACTTGAATAGTTTTTTCGATCGTCATCGTTGCATAGTTGACTACAAACATCGTTCCGTCACCCGATCCGACATACATCACTGCCTGTGAAGGGTGGAAGTCTCCGTGGTGCAGCCACATACTGTTGACATCCACACCGGCCTTTTGAAGTCTGACTTCTCTTGTCTGTATCAACCCTTTTCCATAAACGAGTCTGAACTCTATCACAGAAGGATAGATACCGGGTGCTCCTTCTGCTGTCCCGTAAAAGAGATTGGGGTCACCAAAATAAGCTCCTTTTCTCGGTACAAGTTGATGGATAGAGGTTGTAGTAGGGATCTCATTGAGTTTAGTGGTGACCCATTCGCCATTGATATTCTGGATGTAGTAGGTGATCACTTTTCTCTTGTATCGATCCAGTAAGGCAAAGTGGTTGGCATCCAGCCAGAAAGGGTGTCCTGTTGCGTGCGACCCTCCATAGTTTGGATTATTGTTGGTATCGACTTTTTGATTGGTACCCACGACTGATACTACTGTATCTGTATTGTAATCGATAATACTCGCCATTGCCTTATCCATACCCGATGTTTCATTCAGCTTCAAAGTTGTATTCATCTGCTCTGCACTTCTTGGGTAGTGTGCCATCGGTATAGTTTTGGTGATTTGATAAGTGTTGACATCCTGTACATCCATCGCATTGCTGCCGCGATTGACTACATAGGTTTTGGGGAGACCCGCAACTTTGTCCGCTGTATAAGTGATAAGGTGTCCTGTCGGTGTGTGGGTGACAAGCTTCATATTCTCTACATCTACTACGACTACCTGGTTGGTTGCCTTATCTCCAAAAAATGCTTTTGTGACTTCGCCTCCCGGAGCCGGAGAAGGAGTGCTTCCTCCTCCGTCATCATTGCTGCTGCTGATGCCGCATCCTGATAGTGATAGGAGAA
>JAYEOH010000179.1:0-1699 GCA_034722775.1 Campylobacterota bacterium
TTGCTATAGAAAGTGATAGTGCCTGGTGAATGATCATCGGTGCCGGGGACATCGCAACAGGAAAACCTTCATACAATTCCCAATCTCCATCCCAGATCTTATAGTCATCATAAGTATAGTGAGGTGTATAATCAATAGCGCCCATATATTATCTCCTCTTTTTGTTTTATTATAGCATACATTTTTCTTGTCTCAACGCTCCGCAGTTGGAAATTTGACTGCACACATTTTAGCAGTGGTATTATTTCCCGTGTAGGGTCGGTCACACCGACCAATTCTATTTGAAACTTGATGCCCAAAAGCTCTATGATTACGATCACCTGACACCTTTTGCCCACCTTTTGCCTTTGATTAAGCATAAAATTATATAATTACAATGTATGTATATTATAAATGGGTTGTGGTTATGTTTAATTGGAATAAAGAGAAAGCCAAACTCTTAAAAGAACAAAGAGGTATAGGTTTTGAGGAGATAGTCGAGGCGATAGATACGGATGTATTGGATGTTTATGACCATCCCGACCAAGACAAATATCCAAACCAAAAGATATATGTTGTGGAGGCTTTGGGATATGTCTATTTGGTGCCATTTGCAACAAATGGTGATGAAAAGTTCTTGAAGACGATCATCCCAAGCAGAAAAGCAAAAAAAATATATAAAGGATAAAATATGTTTGAACAGGAAGAGTTGGAGATACTGGAGGCTTTGGAAAATGACCAACTGAAAAGAACGATCAATGCTGATGAAGAGATAGCCCTTGCAAAACAGGCTGCCAGAGAGTATTTGTCAAAATCAAAGAATATTACATTGCGTCTCAACATGATGGATCTCAAAGCTATCAAGTCCAAGTCAAAAGAGGTAGGGATTCCTTATCAGACGATCATCGGTGCATTGGTGCATCAATATGTCGATGGCAAGGTTAAGCTGGCTTGATACGCAGGGTCGGTCGCGCCGACCAATCATATCACCCCAGAATTTTTGGTATACTATAGTGAGATCAAAAAAAGGTGTATTCAATGGCTGATGATATACGATACAAACAAAGATTTGAGAATTTTGAAAAATCATTTTTGCTGCTTCGACAAGCTTTGGCTATAGAAGATGCATCTATTACTGAAAAAGCAGGCTCTATACAGTTTTTTGAAATAACATTTGAACTCTCCTGGAAACTGATGAAAGATTATCTGGAGTATCTTGGATATGAAGTAAAATCTCCCAGGGAAGCCATAAAAAGATCGTTTAGTATTGATCTGATTGGGGATGGGGAGATGTGGCTGAATGCCTTGATTGACAGAAACCTTACTGTGCACACTTACGATGAAGCACAGGCAAGTGAGATATACAATAGGATCAGGGGTTCTTATTTCTTGCTACTCAAAGAGCTATATGATGGTTTTAAAAAGTTGCAATGATGTACGGATTGCATCAAGATGAGCTAGATACGATTGTCAATACACTGAAACCATTCAATATACAAAAAATAATTCTTTTCGGGTCAAGAGC
Source organism: Campylobacterota bacterium (assembly GCA_034722775.1). Lineage (GTDB taxonomy): Bacteria > Campylobacterota > Campylobacteria > Campylobacterales > Sulfurovaceae > SZUA-451. Next base: position 1,505 of record JAYEOH010000179.1, read on the forward strand.
AAAAGGCAACTACAAGAGAGGCAGCGATGTAGATCTGGCAATTTCAGGGGATGAGAGAAAAGCCTCTTATATGCTCAATGAGGAGACCAATTTGCCTTATTTTTTCGATGTTGTCAATATGGATAAGATCAATAACAAAAATCTACTTGAGCACATACGGAGGGTTGGTAAGGTGCTCTGATTATTATGGTCGAT
>JAYEOH010000180.1:0-1693 GCA_034722775.1 Campylobacterota bacterium
CTATAGCCAAAAGTATCTCTAAAGAAAGGATAATTATGAATGCTTACAGGCGTGATTTCATCAAGCTCTCTGTCGTTGCAGCAGCAAGTCTGGCAATGGGCGGGTGCAGCGATAGTAGCGAGAACAGTGCTATCCTTTCGGATATTTTGACAGTTACTGTTTACCCTGATAATTCTTTAGTAGACTATAATGCAGATCGTATCGTTCTGGAATTCAATGAGTCTATGGACTCCCTGACTCTAGTCGGGAATATTTATTTGAGTGATAAGAGAGGAGAGCTTATGTGGGCACATACAGTGGCACTTGATCCTGAAGACCCCTCCCATAAGCGTGTACTCATTAACTTGAACGATGATTTTCACTTGAATGAATCATGGAAATATACTATTGTAGTGACAGGCCGAGTCAAGTCGATCTCAGGCAACACTTTACCGGCTCCTGCTTCGCTGGAGGTGCATACGACTAGCAAGCACCCCTTTGAAGCGACAGAGTCCGGAGAAGTTCAGCGTACCAAGATCGTGGTTATCAGTGACCTGCATATGAATGAACAGCGTGGGTTTGACGATGGATATAGTCTCTTTACGGAAAATGGCAAATTGCTGGTAGATTTTCTCGAATATGTCAGGAGCAGTGATAAGATCAAAGAGCTTGTTATTTTGGGAGACATGATGGATATGTGGGTCATTCCGATGGCATATCATACTTTCAGAGATGCAATCACTGATACAAAAACATATTTTCATAGCGTGGCAGAGGCTGATGTCAACAAAGAAGTGATTGCCAAGATCAATCAGATAGCCAATGAGGATGATATTCGCTTCAGCTATGTGCCGGGGAACCATGATATGCTCTTTACCGAAGAGATATTTTATTCGATTTTCCCGAATGGTCATTGGCAAGGAGGCAATCCAGGTACCGGAGCCTATTCTCCTGAGCCAGATATTGTGCTTGAGCATGGCCATAACTATGACCTATTCAATGCACCTGATTCCGTGACAACAGATGGGAGTCTTTTGCCGCCCGGATACTTTATCACGCGTATCTATGCTGCGGGCAATCTAAAATCAACTGAAAAACTGCAGATAGAGCCGCAATCAACTGAAAATATAAGTCCGGAACTTATTTATACGACTGCATGGGATCTGGCTGTCGCTTCTATTAATATACCAAGCTTTGACCCGAGTAAACCACAGATTTATACGCATATAGATGGCTATGCACAGCTGTACTCTTCCAATGATGCGAGAGATATCTATGCGCAGACAGTTGGTTCTGACTGGAAAGAGCGACAGGAAAAAAATGGTGTTCGTGTACCGAGCTCCGTTATCGTCGGCATCATGAACGGAAGCGGTAAATTCTTTTGGTTCGGTACACTGGAGTACTCGGCAATAGCACAGTATTTCACTCCTCAAGGGTCTAAAACAAAAATTGTTGTATTTGGACATACGCACCATGCAATGCTCAAAAAAGATTCGTTGACACTTGATAATATCTATGCCAACACAGGGACTTGGGTTGACAGTCGGTACCTGAATGATGGAGCATTGACCAGTACTTGCGTCATCCTCAACACCTCTGCATCCAGTGGATCAGACCTCGATAATGCCACACTCTATCAGGCAGTCAGAGGAGATGATGGAAAGATGAGCTTGAAAAAAATTGATGAAAAAAATCTGGATACGACCCAGAAAAG
>JAYEOH010000181.1:0-8855 GCA_034722775.1 Campylobacterota bacterium
AAGGTTTTTGTTTTATTGGTTGTAGACAGCAGTAGAAACTTAGAAGACTTAATGTTCCAAAGGCTTCTGAATAATAATGATAACAAAGCCTAGCAGTGAACGCTTGCGTCACTGATGTCAAACGTTAGCAACCAACGTTTAAGTCGAGTCCACAAAACACAAAGATAGGGTCAGGAGTCAAATCTCAAACTTTACGAGGTGACGAGTAGCCACTATTACCATTTGTCATCCTAAATATTTTAGATAGTCCTATAGCTTTTTTCACTCACATCTTACCTCCTCTCGTTCTTTCAAAAGCTTGGGTATTTAGTTGGTGGGGTTATATCATAGGCGGGGCAGGCTTCACGCCTTTCCATAGGGAAAAATAGATCTTCCAAAAAGTTGGACTCTCCTCTTTGCTGTCAACTAATTTTGGCAGATAGATCCATGGGACTTGAGGGAAACGATGATGTGCCAGATGACAATGATAATTGAGTGCGATCAAACGAGAGAGCGGATGAACTTTCAGATTCCAGGCACCATTGATAACATCTCTGGGACTCCAGGCATGGTCAACATATTGCAAAGATGACCAGTGCAGAGCAAAAGCCCAGTGTGCTATCAGCCAGCCCTGCCAATTGAGATCCAAAAGGTACCATATAAAAACCTGATAGGCCAATGCTAAAAAGGACTCAAGCCACAATCTCATCTTTGGAATCTCTGCAATCTCTTTCAAAAAAGGTTTGAAACCCAATGGCCGTCCAATATTTTCGATAAACCAATCCGAAGTGGCAAAAGCAGGGGCTATCAATATGAGCAGGTTCATAAAAGGGATAGTAAACCAGTAGAGACCAAACAGGTTACCGAAATAGAGTATGAAATTTCTTCTCAGCTTCGACTCATTGGGCAGATAATAGTCAAATATTTCGACATCTGTCCTGTTGCGCTTATGATGACCCAAATGGGCTATGCTTTGCATCGTAAACGAGGTAGGAAATGCAGCGGCACTCAAATGACCAAAGAGTGCATTCACTTTAGGATTGAGAGAAAAGACTCCATGCACAGCTTCATGCAAAAGAGAAAACAGTGTATTGTGAAAAAAGGCAAACCCGACTGCTGCGACTATAATACTCCACCATACTCCATGACTGGCAAGCCATAAAAAATACCAATTGATTGCAAGGGCTGCAAAAAATATGACGATGTTAAGTTTTTCCGGAATTACATAATCAGCAAAGGCGCTATAATCTTTCATATTTTATCCTATATATTGGCTATATCCGCAAAAACTCCCGTCTCAATGCCTCTTTATCCACCTGTTTTTCATGCAGTGACTTGAGCGGCATATTTTTCCTGTATATGATCTGCTCAGGCAGCATATAGTTAGGCAAGTGTTTTTTCAGTTCAAAAAGAATTTCGTTGCGTCCCAGTTCGATTTTGGAGCCGTACACCATTACTATCTCCTCCTCTATCTCTTCATTGGGGACAGAGAAGACAGCACAATCGGTGATCGATGGAATATTGTCATAGACAACACTCTCGATCTCCTGTGGACTGACACGATAGCCCTGGGTTTTGATCATATCATCTTTGCGCGAAACAAAATAGATATACCCCTCTTCGTCAGCATACACGAAGTCACCGCTGGCGATGACGATCTCGTCAGTCAATTGACCCTCGGGCTCAATGACTTTGTCCAGGATATGAATACTCTTAAACCGTTGCTCCGTCTCTTCGGGCGCATTCCAGTAGCCTTTATAGATACATGCACCGCGATGGATCAGTTCACCGATCTCTCTGGGTTTGCAGGCCTCTCCATCTTCGTTGATGATATAGAGTTCTACATCAGGGATTGCCTTTCCGATGGAGTTGGGACGGGTATGGATCTGCCTGGGGTTCAGATAAGCGGAACGAAACGCCTCTGTCAATCCGTGCATCGAATAAAATTTTGCTTCGGTAAATTGTCCGGTGATATTCTTGACCATAAGCGGTGTAATGTTGCCTCCTGACGAAGTGATAACACGAAGTCCTTTGAAGTGCTCCGGCTGAGGGATTCGGCGTGGGTCATCATCAAACATTTGGCTGATATGGATAGGCATCAGAGGCAGTATCGTAATCTTGTCATTTATCAAGTGGCTAAAGAAATCCGAAGGCAAAAGAAACTTATGTATTACTAGCGTAGAGCGCCTGTATAGTGTGGCAAAGAGCTGATTTAGTCCATAGTCAAGATTGAACGAAAGTATACCGGAAATGATGTCACTCTTTCGCAACTTCAAATAACTGGATACGATCCTCGCCCCATCTATCAATGCGCGATTGTCGATCACAATCCCCCTTGGATTACCTGATGAACCGAAGCTATAAGTGATACAGGCATTATCATGTCCATGTAATTCGCAGCTGATTTCACCTGAATAAAACTTGTAAATCTCTTCGAAAGAGACATCACTATCTTCACTCACCCCATAGGAGATGATCTTCCCATCATAATCAATCGCTTTAATACTCTCTATCTTGGTACAATCAGTAACAATACAACTGATATCACAATCATCAATGATATGCTTGACCTGCTCGGACTTGAGCAGTCGGGTAATCGGTACAAAGAGATACTCCGTAGAGAGTACCGCCAATATAGCGATAACCTGGTTGGCACTTTTTGGTGAATAGATACCGATGCGGCTCCCCTTTGGCAAACCAAGCTTTATAAGATAGTGAGCGACTTTATCCACCTGCTCTTTGAGTTGGGCATAGGTATATTGGCTGCTGCCATCGATAAGCCCTACTTTCTCAGGCTCAATCTGAGCCGCTCTTTCCAATAAATTTCGGATGGTATTTACAGACATGTGCTACTCCTTGATTCCATAAGTCCAAATCTCATACTCGCTGTCAAGATAGATCGTCGGCGTATGATGAAAGTGTAAAATCTTCTTATAAAAGAAGAGGATGATATCTTCTACATCTTCCTGTGTCAATACTTTTGTGATGCCTCCTGTCAATACAATACTATTGAGCAGTTCCAGATTGAGCTCTATATAAGCTGTGTGATGTTTGGAGACTTTGTATAGGACGAGAAAGATGGAGAGCTGCATCAAGACACGGATGGCTTCATCACTCTGCTCCTCAAGAATATTTTCGGTGACATTGAGGTGCTCGAGAAGCTCGAAAACAAACTCATTTTGTTTAGCGATATGGACAAGACTTTCGCGAGACTTATAAACCCCAAGCTTTTTGAACACCAATCTGTCATAGCCATGTTCACTCAAAATATTATCATTGACCAGATCCCGGCTATAGTGTATATCAGTCGTCGCTCCACCGATATCTATGACGATGAATGGATCGGCAACATCAAGATGTTCGTGTATTTTGGGAAGAGAGCGGTTGACTATATATGGTGTGGAGAATATTTGGTTGCCGGTGAGCGCATATAGCTGCTTGATATCCTCTTTGCCCATGATATCTGCCTGATAGAGGTCTGTTAAGTAATTTTTGAGTGCATCCTCTTGAATCTTGAGTTTGTCTGATATGATATTTTCTAATATGACTATGTTTGGTATCTGCTCTTTCAGGTAGTTTCTGTTTTTTTCACTCCCTACAAAAACAATATTTTGACAGTTGATATCATCCAGATATGATATCAGCTTCTCATCAAAAACCTGCTCAACCGAGTCTATGCCACCCACGATAATGACTACATCGATCATCTCTGCAGGCGCAATCTCATCGGCTATTTTGGGATAAAGTACCGTATTTATGATATTGATCCCCGAATTAAAAGCGATATTGACTGCATACTTGAGACTGAAAGAGTTGGTGAGCCCTACAATAAGAGTCGTCAGACCACCATTGGCAGAGCTGCAGATATAGATCTCCTCTTTATCGTATTGAGACAAAGTACCTGCACACTTGCTCTCCAGATCATTGAGGATACTGGTATCAAAATTTCTAAAATACTGATTTATCTGGCCCTCTTCTGCCACTTTAAAATAGGTACTTCCGATATCTATCAACAGTCTGCTCATAACATAATCCCTATATCCTGTATAATCTTATCCACTACTTTTGCTCCTTCAGGCAGATTGATTTTTGACTTCTCAAAGGCAAAGCTTTTGTCTGAAATAGGAAGATTTCCTTTTTTCAGAATACGGATATTGCTCTCTTTGTCGCGAATGGTTATGACTTGATTGGCATTGATGATGTGAGGAGAAAAAGGGATGTCTATGTAGCCATTTTTGATAGAGTTGAAGACTTTTCTCCACAAAGTATCTGCTCCGTCATTGAATACGGCATCAAGTATCTCATTGACTTCATTGGTGAGGTTCTCCTCCTCCTCTTCATCTCTTACTTTTGGCAAGCCTTTGAGCATTCCCAGGGTATATTTGACATTAGCCACAGCAAGTGCATTGGCTTCTTTGGTCGGTATACCAAACGCTTCGTTGCGGGTCTTTGTGATGATCTTGTCAGCTCCAACCATCGCGGCGATGACAGTAGAGGTATTGATGAGAGAGTCGGAGTACTCTCTGTTGTAGGGGAAGGCACCCATCCATTGATGATAGACGAGGTTGATAGTCGCATCTTTGTGTCCAAACTCGTCTGCGTAGTGACGAGCAAGCTTCTTGATGACATTGGAAGAGACGATATCCTGAGTCATAGAGCCTGTCTGAGAGAAGCTCACTGAGAAGGATTTGACCCCCTCCTCGAGTGAGAGCAGCATCTCAAGAAGCTGGATGACAATGACGATCGCAGGAGGCTGCAGTGTCGCTGATAGCGGACCGAAAGATTCGCGATTGATAGGCTCATTCAACTCTGAATAGGCAGCACAGACACGCTCGACATATTTCCAGTACAAAAATGCTTTATCCATCGGAAAGTTTTTGGAATAAGGGAGCAGATAGGTGATCGGCCCGCCTTCTATCTCGAAAATACCGGAAGCCAGTGCTACTTCGATCAGAAGTCGTGCATCAGGTGTACCATGGCGCAAACTAACCGGTGTATTGTAGTGCGTGATCATTTTGCGTGTGGTTCTGTACCCATGGGTGATGAGCGGATAGCCGTTGAGCATATCTGTGTCATTCTCTTCGGAGAGTGCAAGCATCTTTTTGGCTGTGGCATAGTCGTTGAGCCTGGTGTTGGAGTCGATAGTCAAAGGCAGGACATCGACATTGGCATCTTTGAACTCCCGGTAGAGTTGGAAGACTTTGTCATAGGTCGGAAATCCGCCGCGAGGCTGCACAAGCATCTCATCGGAAGTCTTGAATCTATGAGAGATGAAGAGATCCTTGCTTGCCCCGCTTATAAACTCTTTGACCTCATCGAAATCAAAACGATCTATATACTCATTGCGTACGATGATCTCTCGCTCTCGCTGCAGCAAATTCATCTTCGCTCCTTCAAGAGTTCTTCGAGCTGATCAATACCCTCATTGAGGTCTACCTGATGAAAAACAAGATCAAATCCATAACCCTTAAACCGAGGCACGATCTCTTCCGCCGTCACTTCACCCACTACAAGATTACCTCCTATCATGAAGACTACATCACAAAAATCATACTGATCTTTAAGTATCTGCAAATCCCGACACCAACCCTCTGCTTCACCGTTGAGCGATGAGATCAGCAAGACATCCGCATCTGTCTCTATCACTGCATCCATAAACTCTTCGAGGTAAGTATTGACCCCGAGATTGAAGACTTCAAACCCCCGCTCCTCGAGCGAAATATCGATCAGTCTGTTGGCAACGACATGAATATCATTTCCGACCACACCTGTAACTACTTTCATCTATCTGCTTTGTTGATTATTTTCATTATTCTATCGAATTATTGATTTTTTTTAGTATAATCCGAGTAATTATCCCAAATTTAACAAAAAAAATATTAATAATAGTAAGTTATTTTCTTTTAATTTAAAATTATATATAATATCAATATAAGTAATAAATAAAATAGAAGGTAGTCATTATGAAAAAAATCCTTATTTTTATCTTTGTAGCCAGTTCAATGCTGTTGGCAGCCTCGAACGAAAACAATGAAAGCAACAACAGCAAAAAAGAGAGTAAGATCGAAGAGCAGATCAAAAAGCAGATGGAAAAAGAGAAGAAATATGCCAAAGAGCAGAAATTTTATCAAGGCAAAGGGTATGATACGAAAACGCATGAGGTCGATCCTGATTCTCTCTCTGATGTCCCAACCTTTGAGCCGGATTATGACTTTGATATGTCCGAAGGAGTCTACTCGGACTAGACTGAATACTTGAATTTATTTTTAGTATAATTTTGGCAACATAACTTAAAGAGAGAAATAGAGATGCAATTTATTACCGCAGATATCTGTGACGAACATCGCGACGAAGTACAAGTGCTTTCCCATGACTACAAGATCTATGGGGGCACCGAAACCTGTCATGGTCCTATCGCAACGATCAAGCTCGATGAAGAGAACTCGGATCTTATAGCTATGCTCAAAGAGCCGGGTCTTGGGCGTGTCGCAGTAGTCGATGTCGATAGGGCTTTCTATGCCGTAGTGGGAGAGAACCTGATGAAGTTTGCCAGAGACAATGGCTGGGCAGGAATCCTTATCAACGGATATGTACGCGACACCAAGATCACCAAAACCATCCCTGTGGGACTTTGGGCACTGGGAACATGTTCGCGAAAAAGCCACGACAAAAAACCTGCTCAACGGGATACTGAACTCATTTTTGGCGGTATTACTTTCAGAAATGGTGAATACCTCCTGGCAGACCATGATGGTATTATCATAGTTTCAAAGGATCTATTCGAGCTTGAACTTTTGAAATAGTCCCGCACAGCGCAATAGGCAGAAAGAAGATGATAGATATTCCTGAAGAGCGATCCCCGATACACCGCACGACGATCGTTTTTGCTGTCACTATCGCCCTGATACTCTTCTCCCTGATCATGTACAATGAAACTCCTTTAACAAAGGGGAAATCTACATTCTACCTCCCCTCCTCATCCCCAGCCGATATCAAGGAGGCTCTGGAGGAGAATGGCTACGAGCTAAACGCTTTTGATCGTTTTGCAATGATGTTTACCAAGCTGCCGGGCAAGGGGTGGTATAGAATCGGCAGCGATGAAGTGGGACGCTTCTCTTTTTGGAGAAATCTACACAAAAAGCAGACAAAATCTATCCGTATTCCAGTATACGCCGGTGAAACAAACAGTGAGATATTCTACCGATTTGCAAGCGAGATGACACTGAGCGAAACAAAACTTAAAGAGTATCACAAAGAGTTAGCACGCTTCGAAGAGGGCAATATCCTCGCAGGCAAATACACATTGTCACACTCCTCCGATGAGGAGGCAGTGATACACCACCTTCTCGACAACTCTTATAAGAAGATAGATTTTTTTGCCCGTGAACAATTCGGCATAGATGTCAATGATTCACAACTGCACGAAGCCCTGATCATCGCATCCATTATCCAAAAAGAGAGTAACGACATCAAGGAGATGCCTTTTATCTCCTCTGTCATCCAAAACAGACTCAAAAAAGGAATGAGACTGCAGATGGACGGAACACTCAACTATGGCAAATACACACGCACTATCGTTACATCGGAACGCATCAAAACGGACAAGAGCAGATACAATACTTATAAATACAAGGGTCTCATTCCTGCTCCACTGAGCAGTGTTTCCATGGAGGCACTTCAGGCAGCAGCATCCCCCCAGGAAAGTGACTATCTATTTTTTGTGCTTGACGAAAAAGGCAAGCATGTCTTTGCTGAGACTTACAAAAAGCACTTGAAAAATGTCAAAGCGTTCAAGGCTTACCTCCGGCAGCGTGACAAGATGAAAAAAGTCAAAGAGAAGAAAAAACTTGAGGAGAAGAAAAAGAAGAAAGCAGCCAAGCAAAGTGTACAAAAGCCGGTGAAAATAGTAGAGAAAAAGGCAATCAATACAAAGACAGTATCGACTAAAGCAGCTGCCAAAGAGACCAACCGAAGTGATACAAGCCGTATACAAATGTTGTTTTCAGATATTAATGCGACGATTGAATGAGTTACCATACAGCCAAAGACTACACCATCTCCTCTTGTCTCTCAACACACTCTTCTGACATAGTGTTTTCCATCATATAATCTCTTTTTAGTGTTTGAGAAGGGTTCTCACCAAAGAGTTCAGTATAAAAACTGGAAAAACGTCCCATATGCATGAATCCCCATTTTTGTGCGACTCTTGATACCTTTTCTGTTTTTGGATCTGCAAATTTCAGATCACGGTAGACGAGATTGAGTTTCATGTTACGCAAGAGCAGTGTAGGTGAAAAACCAAAAAGTGATTTGAAACTTTTTTGGAGGGTTCTTTCACTAATATTGTGTTGCTTTGCCAAAGAAGCTATATTTATTTTCCCGTCCATATGTGCATAAACCTGATCACGGATGTCCAATACTGTTTTTTCACCCTTGGTAAGTTTCGTTTTCTTGGGTGTTTGTGTTTCAAGAAGTGTTTGTAGGGTAGAAATAATTTCCATTTCTGCTTCGACATACTCTTTTGTCTCTTTTTTTAACTCTGAAGTATTTGCAAAACGATGCCAAATTTGATGTACTAATGTACTGAAATCACCATTGGTATCTTTGATCGTATGGTTGATTGCCTGTGAAAGCTTCGGTTGCAAGGGTTCCAAACTATCTATTGGTATACTGAGAACCACATAACTATGATAATCATTGGTCATAAAATTATAGGGGCGATCATTATCAAAGAATATGATATCACCCACTTCCAGTTTTGTCTGATGAAAACAAGCTTTACCTTTACACTCGTCTATGACTGCCACAGAGATAGTATCTAATGCAGAGATAGCATCATTCATCAACCCACCAGGGTTTTTGTCAAAACCCAACTG
>JAYEOH010000182.1:0-1674 GCA_034722775.1 Campylobacterota bacterium
GGTATTTACCGAAGAACTCAATAAGCTTAGGAGAACACTGCTAAAAAAAGAGCAAGCCAGACAGGGAAGTCTGCCGCAAAATATCAATCCTATTCTATCCACATCACGATTTATGATATGATGATAACCTGCATATCTATTCCTAGTACCGCTCCCACTAAATACCCCCAAGTTTAATGAAGTGAGTTTGCCTTAGATTTGTACTGAAATATCTGAAGGACTAGCCGTAGCTAATTGCCCGTAGGAAATGCCCTTGGGGTGCGAAGATATTTCTGTGCAAAGATGAGACAAAATCACTTCACCCTGCGGGCGATAAGATAAAGGCACATCTGTTTCGTTAGATTTTTTTGAATTAGCTATGGCTAGTCCTTCAAAAATCTGCCTTGCATATGCACCTTTCTCTTATCGTTAAACTTGGGGGTATTTAGTGGGAGCGGTACTAGTCTTGTTGGTATAGTATCCCTCCTTGTTCTTTATTTTTTTCTTGCTGTTGCAATATCTCCAGTTTTCCAATAGCTTTATCATAGTCACTCTGAACTATTTTAAAGAGAAGAACAAAAAAATCAAAGAAAAAAAGAAAGGCAAAAATTAAAAACACACTTTTTGTGTTATAATTGTGTTTTATTCATATAAAGGATTTATTATGACTTCAAAGACACGAACCAATATCTATATAGACGAGCAACTCAAAGATGAAGCAAAAGCATTTTTAAAACAATACGGCATCAGTCTGAGCAACGGCGTTAACCTTCTTTTGCAACAAATGGTTCAAAAGAAGAAAATCCCACTTCTTGATGAAATAGAACTGATCCGCCCTGGTGAAGAAGATTATAAACTCATTGAAGAAACCAAAGATGAAGAGACTGTATCACTTGATACATTTATGAAGCTATGAATATAATTATCAGGAAGTCTGCAGTCAGAGACTTCAAAAAGATCAATGAGCCACATAAAAGCTCTATTAAAGAGAAGATCAAAACCCTTGAGGACTTCCCCAGTATACAAAATATCAAGCAGCTAACAAACCACGACCCAAAATACAGATTGCGTGTTGGGAACTACAGAATACTCTTTGACGTAACCGAAACAGAAGTGATTGTATCTAGAATATTGCACCGGCAAAAAAGCTATAAAAAATAGCCTAAATAAGCATTGGAAACCATAGTTTTTCTGGTTCCACCTCTCCTGAGGTGTAACCCATAGGCACTAGCACTCAAAGCCACACTCAAATAGTCCCTAACAAAACCTATCAATCTCAACCAGCCCACTCATCCCCTCATAATCTCTGGTACTGGAATACCGACAGTGCGCAGCCTCATCGACAACCTTCACTCATTATGATGGTCTGAGACTGCGAAAGAACCCAAGTTTTCTCGGAACCGTCGGCTTTAGTCACGCCTGAATGCACAAATAACAGTAAAATTTTGCATTATTGTGGCATTTTTCGGGGCTGAAGCCTCCGTTTCCAAAGGTTCTTTCACGGTCTCTCTCTGTCGTAACGCATACTTATCTTGCAACTGTATATCTCGTATGCATTCCCACTGAGGACAGTGGGAACGAGTAACCTGTATTCCCGGAAATTTATACCTATGAATTTCTTTAAAGTACCAATATATGGGATTTGTTTGGAGTTTTCTAGGAAAAAACATAGCATAACATAGGTATAATTATACC
>JAYEOH010000183.1:0-8732 GCA_034722775.1 Campylobacterota bacterium
GGTTGTCATAGATGAAATCTTCATACGAGTAGCCATATTCAAATTGGCGTTCACGCTTGACCAGTGTGCCTGTTTGACTGTTGTAGGTTGCAGCGTAGACCCTGCCGAAAGAGATTGCCTTGCCTGTCTCTTTGAGCCGGCCTGCGAGCCAACTGTAAGCGTTGGGGAAGAGAAGATCATCGTAGTCAAGAAAAGCTGCATATCGTGTTTTGACCTTTTTGAGTCCATCATTCAGCATCAGGGTACGAAGATCTCCCTCCAGACCCATCAAGCCATAGTCAATGATCTGAGGCTCTACACCTTCTGCAAAGGGAATTTCCAAAAGCATTCTCTTTAATTTTTCTGTCTGGTTCTCATCCAAATCCTGTATTGCCAGCATCGGCGTAACAATAGAGTCACTCATGGCAGCGAGCGAATAGAGTGCCTTTTTGAGTTCAGAAAAATCAGCATTTTTATGAAACCGCACAATAGTTGTGACGCGATAATGGCTCTCCTTCTCCGTCTTATTCGGGTATAGAGTGAAGCAGTTCGCATCTGTTTGCATCCTGATATTTTTGTAGCCTGTTTCTCTGTGTGTTTTTGGGAGCAGAGCAAAAGGTGCATCGTAGAGCGCCGCCGTGGTTACCGACCCATTTTCAGTGACGGTGTAGGGCTGTTTGTTTTGTGAATAGTGATTGGGAATAATGATGGATTCCGGAGCATAGTAGGCCAAGTGCAACATCTTTTCAATCGCTTGGAGATCAAATAGTGCAGGTTGAGAAAAGAGCAGTGTGTGGTCTGCCTCATCCGGCACCTCTCGGAGAAGAGAGGAGATATTCTCTGTCAGGATATCACTCTCTGTCACAACACTGCATTGATTCAAAAAGGTAGAGCGGGTCAAGCAGGAGATGAATTGATGCTTGAGTGTGTTGTCGGCCTGAAGTGCTTCGGTAACAGAGTCTGAGAGTGCGATATATATCTTTGCATCTTGAGGAATCTTGGCTGAAGCGTTAAGTTCATCGGCATAGGTATGGCCGGAGAGTGCCCGCCCAATTGCATTGAGATAGCTGTAGCCATAGTGTGTGTCAGGCTCAAGGTGCGCACCCTCTGCCCACTCGTTCCAGGCATTGATAACGATGTATCGCTTCTCTTCGCTGAGTGTCTCTCTGGAGTAGTCTATGAGATGCTCGAGCCATTCCTGGAAGCGTTGAGGGGTAGAGTTGTGAACGAGATAGGCATCATTGCCGTATCGTGCAGTGTTGTCCCAAGTGGCAATGATGGACCTGAAGTAGGTAAATGGTTTGGAGTCTTTCTGATTTTCATAAAAAGAGGCAACTTCATCGTAAGATAAAATATGCGCGTTGAGATCCTCATAGTGATGGAGTTTGGCTCCAATATCCTCTACAGCATTGTCTGTCCAGTCATGCAGTACCCGTTCTGTACCTGCATCCAGGTAAAAATCATTGGGATTGGTTGCACCTCTGGTTAATACGCCAACCACATACGGTCTCGGTAGAGAAGCGAGAGCACACTCTTCGGCCCAGATATCAAGATACTCTTGAATGTCAGGAATAGAGATAGGACGATAGATGTAGAGGACAGGACGATCTTCTATACGGATATAGCGGCTATCCTGGAAGAAGGGAATGAGGTACTGGATAAATGCCCGTGCATCTTCCGGCGAGTAGATTTGACCGAGAAGGATATCGTCATCATCTCCATCCCATCTGCGTGTCCAGTTCTCGTTTGCCCAGCAGAAGCAAAAAGGCATAGCGATATCAGGGGTGTCGAGCAGCATCTTGACAGGCTCTTCCAAGATCAATTTTCCCGAGAACCAATAGTGATAAAAGATTTGACCGTGTACTCCGGATTTTTTCATCATCTCTGACTGCATTCGGAGTGTTTCGGGGGAATCAAGCAAGTAGTAGCCGATATCCTCATGGGGAATGTGCTGCTTGTAATGCCCTTCAAACAATGGAGTTGCGCCTCGCACCTTGGTCCACTCCGTGAATCCTTTGCCGTGCCACTCATCATTTTCCGGGATAGGATGAAATTGCGGCAGATAATAGGAGAGGACTTTTATGTCTTTTTCTGTTATTGTACTGCTATAGTCTCTCTCCATTTCATAATAGCGGTAGTCACGCAGAGAGTTGTCTTTGTGAAGGCGGTATGTTTTTCCTTCATGGGAGCTGGCAAAGATCAAAATCAATTGCCGGAGTATTTGATTGGTCTCTTGATGGTTATTCTCGTTTGACTCTTTCCGAATCGGCAGAGAGAGGAATTTCCTCAGGCAATCGCTCTGAGCCCAGAACATTCCGCTTTCGGGAAAGTCAATCGTTTCAAAGTCATCGATCTCAATGGTGGAGTATTTTTCTGCAAATGCTTTTGCGGCAGCCTTGGTTTGATACCATCCTGATGGATCTTTGATGAAGTTTGTTGTGCTTTCGGGATAGATAAATTTTGCATCTCTTTGCAGCAGTCCTATGATTTTTTTCTGCTGGGTGCTTTGAGATGGCAGATCAAGTATAAGATCCAGTGCCTCGTCAAGCCAAGTGGCCGAGTCTCTCTGATATAGGTGTGTATCAGTATGAAAATGTCCTATCAGGGGATAGTTCAAAAGCTGTTCTCCAAAGAGAATCAATGCCTCCAAGTCTCCTGTTTCATCGGTTGTTGTCATCGAAACAATATCAGACAGATCGGCCAATTGCGATCTGAACCGTTCCTCTATCTTCTTTTGATTTATTTCCGGGCGGAACGAAAGATAGAGGTCAAATGCCATACCTGTCTGCAAGCGGGAAATAAGTGTATCTGCCTTTGTTTCGTCGGTAATATGGATATGTATAGCAAGGGTCGTTGCATGAGGCGTGAGGTCACTGTGAGAAGCTGGATCAGGATTGATATAAAAAGGGATAATCCCCAGTCGCTTGTCTGGATAGATAGACTCAAATTCTGCTTCGGATCTGAACTGATTGAGGGATGCCAGTTTTTTTTCTGCAAGAAATTTGGACTTGGCAATGGCACTTTTCAAGCCTTTTGACTTGATCTCGTCTATAAATTTTTTAATCAAAGAGGGATCTTTCCCGACACTGCGTACTGCTGTCATAAGCTTAATGATCCCCGAAGGGTTTGCGGGCAGCGAGTCGCCCCCTTCCTGTGCATTGATATAGTGTATCAATGGATTGATTTCCGAGTTTTGAAGTTCGGGATGTTGAATAATGTACTGTTTGATCTGAAATGCTGCGGATGGGTTGCGCCCCTCTTTCCATCCGCGTTTGCAAAAGTGCTTCAGAGGGTCAACATCCGCTTTTCGTACATCAGCATAGGTGCGCAGATAATACTCAGGGTCAAAAAGACCGGATTTTTTTATGATAGCACAAGTTTTAAATAGATTCATTTTGTTCCTCTAAGGTAGGTAAAGATTTTTCTCATGGGCCTGGTGATTTTCCAGCTTTTGCTCAGGGCGTAATAGAGTATTTCACTCTTTAGCCCGCTAGCTTCATCTTCCAAACCGATAACTTCATTTTTCAGGCCGTTCACATCGTTCTCCAGGCTCGCAATCTCCTCTTCCATCTCAGACTTCCTGAGATAGAGGTTGGTACGCACTTTATCAAAATTTTCCCGAAATTGATAAAATGAATTAGCGCTTGTGATTTCAAAAAATATCAAACGCTTTTCCATTACATTGAAGAGTGCAAGTTCGGAGTCCGTAAAGTATTTATCTACTTGCAGCTTATTCATATCATACAAGCTTCTAAACGCCCTGAACAAGGCATAATTGACGGGGATAGAACCATCGAGCACCCACTCATAATCTATTACATAAACTCCACTGTCTCGATAGATTATATTGGAAAAAATCAGATCAATATTGGAGAGTTGGTCGAAACAGACCATATCGCCAAGTGTGGTAAAGTTGAGATCTTCAAAAATTTGTTTTCTATCAGGAGTTGCTACCGACTGAGGTGTGGTGATGCAGGTTTTAAATCCGGTTCTCAAGAGTTCGATATAGCTGTCAACCTCTCTGTCAATGATCTCCTGCTTGCCGCTCTTGATCGCATCAAGCATTTTTTGCTCCATACTTACGCCATCGATAAATTCAAAAACAAGACTATCACTCTCTGTTTTGATAATTTTAGCCAGATGAATATTCGGATCAATAATAGATTCCGTTAAAGTGTTGTAATTCTCTTTCATCTGCATCAGATGAGGAATAGCCTCTTTGCAAAGGGCTTTTTTCTTGACAAATTTGTTTCCATTTTCTTCAAAAATAGTCGTCTGAAGCTGATACTTTTTCTCTCGCTCATTGCTGGATTTTACATAAAGGATTTTCATCTACTCTCCACAAATAATCAAAAATGAATTCGCAAAAAATGGAAACTGACCATTCTCTACAATACCCTTAAAGGCTTCCTGCTCATCAAAGAGATCCAGTCTCTCCTGATCAAAGTTGGGTGTTATGGCCATTGGGCTATCGGCACTGGGCAGCCAATCGTCACTATAGATCTCCATGGGCATTTTGTAGTCGGGATGCGGATAGTAGAATGTCTGATCGGAAAATCCACTCTCTCGGAGCAATAGTTCCAACTCCTTTTTTCCAAAAGTACGAACAGAACTGTTGCCAATATATCCGCTGATCCCATCAAACTCTTTGCCGGTGTGGTCCTCCTTTGCGCCTGCAAAGTACTTCAGACCATAGCGGTTTTCTATAGCGATGATCAATTTTCCCTCTTTTTTGAGATAAGTTTTGATCTGCTTGAGAAAATCTCTGTAGGGTGCATCGGTTTGAGTAAAAGCACCGGCATATTCCAACACACCATTGAGGGTAATATAGTCAAATTTCTTCTCAAACTTGATATCATTGAGATTGCCTACGATAATTTCAAGGTTATCGTAGGATTTGTGCCGTTCATAGTTGATCGTTGATCTTCGTTTGGAGAGTTCTACGACTTTTACCTCCTCCATACCTTCGCAGAGAGCACCGGTAATCGCACCGCATCCTCCGCCAATCTCCAGGCATGAGGCATTTTTTTTAAAGGGGTACCAGTTGATGATATTCTGCCTGATAGGTGAGAGGTGATAGAGGATAGGCCAGCGGTTGTCGTTGGCCAATACGGTGTCAAAGTTGTGGTGCTTCCTGACGATATCCAAAAGTGTATCTTCGATATCACCGTCACTATAGTAGTCTTTACCGCTATAGTAGTCCAAATTTAGTACCGCTCCCATAGGTTGCTGCCCCTCTCAAAAATATATGAAATCATACCATTAAAACGATTAGACTGTGCTCTTTAGCGGTATGGCGTGTAGTCGGGAAAACCTTCGGGTGTTTTAAAGACTATTCCCTGGGTTTGTTTGGGATCGAGTGTTAGAATGTATTTTTGGAATTTTTCGAGTGTGGGATTGATCCTTCGTCCTCTCCAGTAGACATTTTCACGATAGATAAACTTAAGGACTGTGGCGATATCGGGCCTGGCATAATAGAGTATCTCTTTGTTGTTTTGTGCTTGAGATTTATACTCTTCAAGCACTGTACCGATTGTTTTGATTTGCTCATTGGAGAGATTGAAGCCAACTTCTCTTTCTTTGAAGCTTTGCAGGAAGGAGTGGACATTGTCGGCATAATTATGCGACGATGAAACATATTTTGAATAGAAAAAAGTCACGAGTACTACTGCGGGGAGAAGAAGATTCAGATATAACAGACGATTCTTTTTGGCCGCCAAAGAGATAAAATAGTAGAGCGCAACAGGCAAGAGTACAAAAAGTGATGCGCTATAGTAGAAGCGATTGACAGCGCCCATCTTTGTGACAATGGCTGCAAATCCTCCGGAAAAGGTGTAGAGAGGAATAAGAAAAAAGAGTGAAGTAATGAATAGAAAAAGAAACATCTTTGGTCTAACGCCTTGATCCTTTCCTTTAATTTTTTGCAGCAGAAGAGCAATGAGCATTGCGCTGCCACTAAAGAGAGCCACCTTCATAAGCTCATTGACTGCCGCACTTGCCCGATTCGCTCCTGCCAAAAGAAGATCCCCTTGTTCCAGTATTGCCCTATAGAGGTCTGAAAAGCGATAACTGTACAGATAGGTAAACAGTTGAGATTTTTCTGCCTGGTAATACTGTGAAAAAAAGATGGGCAGAAGAATAATTGGGATAACGAGATAATAATATTTCTTAAAGATGGGGATCAGTTCTCGAATATAGAGTAGAAGCAGCACCGATAAATACATAAGATAGTAGAGATACTCCATAGAGTGCGCCTGAAGAATAAAGCGAGAGATTAATATAATTTGAATCCCATAAAACAGTTTGATTTTCCACGAAATAGGTTCAAAAAGAATAATAATCGTTAATGCCGTGATATACCAGAAAAGCGGCAGGGTTATTTGGTAGTTGACCGAATACCACAATATCCAGATATGGTGATAGTGGACAGAAAATGTAGCAAAGATGGTGAACCAGATCAATGTCGACCAGTATGACATATAGCGGAGTGTCAAATGGTCTATATGCGTAAAAATATGTCTAATGATAACTTTGCCGAAGAGGTAGACGGTGAAAAAACTCAATAGCGTTTGAGTGATGTGGATTATTCTGGCTCTAAGAAGAATTTGGCTTTGATCTATAGAGAGAAGAGCAAAAGTGTGTCGCCAAAAGGCATGCCAGATATCTCTCGCCCCTGGTACCTGTGAAATATTGAAGTCGTCTATGGCAAACAGATGATCCCACATATCATAGGGAAAGCGAAGGAAAGGATAGGTAAAAAAAATGGCTCCCAATGTGATAAGCAGCAGGAGGTAAAAATAGATATCCTTTTTATTGTATAAACTTATATTAAGATTCAATCGTCACTTCGCTTCCAAGGTCAAAAAAGCCGCCCATCTCTTCACTGCCGATAACTTCAAATAAAACAGCATCGTAAAGTCTATGATATACTTCAATACCATTCTCATCAATAGTGACACAGCCCAGCGAGAGAGCATAGGCTCCTGACCTCAAATTCATTTTTTGCCTGAAGTGAATGCTGATCCTATCCCCTTCATTGTGGGAACCGGTTTCAATACTTTTCATTAAAGTATTGGTTCCGGTGATCTCCAAGCCTTTTGCGTCTTTGATGCTGAAGGCAAAAATCGGAGAGATGATCTTTTCATTGAATTCCACTTTCAAGACTATATCGCAGTTGGCATTATGGTCAAAGAGTGTTGACGGTGCACCTGAGTGGTCTATGATACCGTAATCATAAATGATCGCCTTCTTGTTTCCGTATTCGAGCATTTCACTATTTTCCGGAAAAGAACTCTTCAGGAGTTGGTCATTGGAAAGGGGAAGAGTTTTTTTAGGCTCCTCCTCCTTTTGATAGAAGTTTCCGGTCAAAAGTCTCTTGAATACGTCAACAGCCTCTTTAGATGTGTCGTCACAGATTTTATTGCCGCCATCTATCACGATGCCGCGACTGCAATAGCGAATCACCGTATCAAGTGCATGGGTTACAAACAGAATCGTCCGCCCCTCTGCCTGAAACTCTTGAAATTTATTGAAGCACTTCATTTGAAATGCCATGTCACCGACACTCAGTGCTTCGTCGATGATCAAAATATCAGGTTCTACATTGATAGAGACTGAAAAAGCAAGTCGTGCAAACATTCCTGAGCTGTACATTTTGACGGGTTGATGAATAAATTCACCTATGTCGGCAAACTCCAGTATGGCATCTATTTTACCATCCATTTCACTATCTGCAAAGCCCATCAGTGTGCCATTGAGATAGATATTTTCCAACCCTGTCATCTCAGGATTGAAGCCTGCTCCCAGTTCCAACAGGGAGGCGATGCGACCTTGGACTTCAATCGTTCCGGAAGTTGGTGTCAGGACACCGGTAATCATCTTGAGGAGCGTTGACTTCCCGGCACCGTTTCTGCCTATGATGCCAACGGTCTCTCCTTTGAATATCTCCATGTCGACATCCTGCATGGCATAAAAGTTGTGATGATACGATCTCCTGAAGGGGTTGAGCGCCTCCTTGAATCGATCCTGCGGTTTGTCGTATAGAGGATAGACTTTTGTCAGGTTTTGGACACTGATCGCTATCTCCTGTTTCATTAGAGCACATCCGAAAAGTGGGGTCTCAGCCTGGAGAATGTCAAGCTGCCCACGATAAACACAATGATGGTAATAGTCCAGTAGTAGAGAGTCGTTTCCATATCTTCCCAGAACCAATGGTGATAGATCATACTGTTTCGATACCCTTCAATGATATATACAAGAGGATTGAGTTCGATCAAAAAATGATACTTCTCCGGTACCATCTTCATAGACCAAAAAATCGGTGTCAACCAAAATCCAAACTGGATAACGACGGCAACAAGCTGCCCCATATCCCGAAAGAAGACAACTACTGATGAGGTAATCCAGGAGAGGCCCAGCAGGAGTACGGAGAGTGCAAAGAGATAGTAGACGATTTGCAGCCAATATATTTCAGGTGAGTAGCCATAATAGACAAACATCGCAAACATAAAAAAAATAAAGAAGATGTGGATGACCAGTGCGGAGAGAAGTTTGATCATAGGGAGAAGACTGACCCTGAAAACAATCTTCTTCACCAGAAAGCTGTTGGAGACGACACTGTTGGTTCCGTTTGAGAGGCCATCTGCAAAATAGAACCAGGGAAACATCCCTGCAACCAACCAGAGGATAAAAGGGAAATCGTCGACCGGTTGGGATTTGAAGCCTACCTGAAAGACAAACCAGAAGACAGCTAT
>JAYEOH010000184.1:0-15611 GCA_034722775.1 Campylobacterota bacterium
ACCATATCGATCGTCCCTTCCTCAAGCCCCTTCAATACCTCTCTTTTGGCTTTGGGTGACGAAAAGCGATCAAGTTTCGCAATTTTGATATCATACTTCTCAAAACGCTCCCTGAGACTTTTGTAGTGCTGCGCACTCAGCAGTGTCGTCGGTGCAACCATCATCGACTGATAACCGTTTTGGGCAGCAATAAATATCCCGTTCATCGCCACTTCTGTCTTCCCGAAGCCCACATCCGCGCTCAAGAGGCGGTCCATCATTCTACCGCTTCCCATATCTTCGAGCATCTCCCTGATGGCACGCTCCTGATCCTCCGTATGCACAAACCCTGCTTCAGCCATAAAAAGAGTATGCTCTTCCATGTCTGTCTTGAGAACAATACCTTTTTGCAAATGGCGCTGCGCCGAGAGATTGATGATCTGTGATGCAATGGCAAAAAGTTTCTCTCTGACCTTGCCTTTGAGTCTCTTGAAGCTTGCCTTTCCCAAACGATCCAATGCAGGCAATACTCCGCCCTCAGCAACATATCGATCAATCACCTCAAGGTTCTCGACAGGAACCAGCAAACTGTCTTCATTCTGGTAATTAATGACGACAAACTCTCTCGTCGCACCTAGAATTTCACGCTTTTCTATCGCACGAAAGAGGCCCACTCCATGGTTTTCATGCACCACATAGTCTCCGGGTTTAAGCTCATCCAGGATGATAGATGCCTTCTTGACACGCTTCTTTTTGATTGGTTTATTGAGAGAGAGTATGAGATGATCAGGACCCAGAATATTGACCACTCCTTCTTGATAAACGAATTCAAGACCCTCAAAACTACTTAGCTCACTTCCTCTGACGATACTCTCGTTTCTGGCAATTATCGTGATCTTTTTCTCTTTATGGCTTTCCAGGAGTGCATTGGGTTTGACCACCTCAAGATCACGATAGTGCCTGGCAGAGGGGATCACTGCTGCCGGGATACTCTCCTGAGCGACAAAAGGCTCCTGCAGACTATAGATCTCTTCGATATCCCGGCTCAAATCTGATGACGAAACAGCCTCAAAAAGAGGGAAATACTCCTCTGCCAGCTCATCCAGATGCCAAAGACCCAAAGAGTCAATATCTCTCACAAAGGTATCATATCTGCTTCGTTCCGACCGACCTTTCCACTCCTCAAACTGCTCTGCGTTGAGTGCCAGATAAGTTGGAATGATACTGAACTCTTCCAACTCCTCTATGAAACTCTTCTGAGAGTTCTCATCGTAATGGCGAATACTCTCCACCTCTTCATCAAAAAGACTGATACGACAAGGAAACTCCGCATTGATCGGAAAAATATCGATAATATCCCCGCGAAAAGAGACTTCTCCTCGTTGAGATGCAATATCTACAAAGTGATAACCCCAGCAATAAAGCTCTTCCTTGAATACCTGCAAAGCGATCGTATCTCCAAATTCGATCTTTTTATTTCCAAAAAGTTCTCTCTTGGGAAGAGGCAGAAGCATAGTTCGGAGCGGTGCAACCAGAATCCTGCTTCCGTCACTGTGATAATAGTCTGAAAGCGTGGCAAAAAGGGTATAGATCTCATCCTGGTACGCACGAAGATCCTCACCGACACTCACACGAATATCGGGAAGTAAAAAAACTCGGTATCCTGATAGTGAAGCAACATCCGAAACACTTTGTGCCTCTTTGTCGTCTTTGCAGAGGATCAGTAAAGGTTTGGATGCCGACACCTCTCTATCTTGAAGATACTCGTAAATATTACTTTGATACATTAACTCTCTTTTTCATCCAATCTAATTTGCTTGATAAATGCTTCCACGACATAAAATGATCCAAACACCAGATAGTTATCCTCATCATCGATCGTCCCATCGAAATCACAATAGGGTAAACCGATACTCTGTAGTGCTCTCTCTATCCCTTCCATCGTGACTGCTCTCTGGGATACAATAGGGATAATCTCTACCCTCTTGACTTTTGGCTTCAGTATGCGAAACACTGTTTCGTAGTCTTTGTCGTCCAGACTATTATAGATCAACACGACTTCATCATCAAGTGCCTTCACGATGACTTTGGCTGCGAGAGGATTGTGTCCGACATCAATACGGATATTGTGCGTCAGCAGATAAAATCGCCCAAAAAGCTCAAGAGGGTTCAAATCACTGATATCATAGCGAATATCCAAAAGATCAAGCGCCTGCACAGCAACGATCGCGTTATCAATTAAATACCCCGGCCACCCTTTCTCTTTCGCAATCATACTAAGTTCTCTCTTCTTTTGTGTATATTCCACCTCAGGAATAGCGGAATAAGAGGAGGATGTATCATTGCTCTTCTCAACGCTCAACGCTAAACGCTCAACGCTCAAAATCAACTCTGCCCCCTTCTCTTCGACAATTTTTTGCGCCACTTCAAACACTTCAGGATAAACCTGCGGTGCCAGCAGTGCCAACTTCTGCATACTCCTGATCTTGGTCGATGCAATCTCTTCGATCGTTTCACCCAAAAATGCCTGATGATCAATCCCTATGGGTGTAATGACACTCAACTCCTTGTTACACACATTGGTCGCATCATACTCCCCGCCCAGTCCGGCTTCAAGCACGATCAAATCCAGTTTTTCAAACACCACCAATGCCAAGAGTGTCGTATATTCAAAGTAGCTGAGTGCTTCACTATGCGCACTTCCCAAAATCCGATATAGTCTCTGATGTGCCGACTCCAGTACCTGATCGCTGCTGTCTCTGCCGTTGATCCAAATACGCTCATTAAACTTCAAAATATGAGGAGAGGAGAAGTGTCCTGTCTTCAAACCGCTCCGATAGGCTAAATGGGCAATCATCCGACCAGTCGAACCTTTGCCGTTTGTACCAACTATGTGAATTGTCCGGGGGTGATTGATCTGCTCCTTTAGTGTAGTATAGGTCTGATGCACCCGCTGGTGATCGATCACTTTATAATAAAGTGGTTTTGCCTCTAGAAAAGATGAAAATGAGGGTATATGTACCACAATAACTATCTTCGTCTAATCCTTTTCTTTCAGAGCACCCTGAGAAGAAACATAGGCGAGGAATTGATCAAGGGCTCTCGCCATACCTGTACGAATTGCTTCAATTCTGAGATTCGATGAAAGTGTTGAGCTTGCACCGATATTCTCTTCAACAATGCCCGTGATCGAACGCCGTAAATTTTTTCTACTTTTTGTTGTTTTAATATCAAATTTCACCCGTACTTTAGCGCGATATCGCGTAATGTATCCATTCGAATCATAGCCAATCGGGGAAAAGGTTGTACCATTATAGGAGGCAATGATCACACTCTCTGCCTGGGCTTTGGGGACAACTTTTCCGCCAAATCTCGCTATAATCATACGATTCAAAGCATCTTTGACATAAGCGGCATTTTCCGGCTCTGATCGTGAAACGATCACCTCAACATAAACCGTATCATCAAATACATTCTTAATATAGTGCGACGAAGGCTTGTATCCGCACCCTCCCATAACAAAAAGTGCAATAATTGCCAATAAAGGAATGCTTTTGTTAAAAAGTTTCTTTTTCATTTTTTCTCCATTTTTTCATTTTTTTAAAAAACAGTGCCTAAGCCGGCTTCACAACCAGGTTAACCAACTTGCCGGGAACAATGATCTCTTTGATCGTTGTCATTCCCTCCAGCCACTTGCTTCCTGCTTCCGTGGCTACCATAAGAATCTCTTCCCTCGAAGCATCCGGCGAAACAGCGATCTCGGTACGCTTTTTCCCATTGATCGTCACTGCGAGTGTCACCGTATCCTGTACGAAGACCTCCTCTTTGACCGGAATAGCTATAGATAGGTTTTTCCTGTCGAACAATCTCTCACTTAACTCTGTCGCAACATGCGGGATAATCGGCTCAAGAAGATTGAGCAGAATATACATTCCCTCACTCCAAACAGAGTCATCATCCTGCTTGTCAAGTGCATTAAGCGCCTCCATACTTGCAGCGATCAGAGTATTGAAGGCGAAAGATTTTTCATATACTTCCGTTGATTTCCTCAAGGCTTCATACACTTTGGCGCGTGCCTCTTTTGACGCGGAAGGGAGTGCTGCGTGATCGATCTTCGGCAGCTCTCTGTGGGTTACTTTTTCGCTGCGATCATAGAGCTTTTTAATAAATCGGAAGGCTCCCTCAACCGCAGAGTCATTCCACTCCAGCTCTTTTTGCGGCGGCGCAGCAAAGAGGATAAAGAGTCGTGCCGTATCGGCACCATATTTGGTGATCAACTGATCAGGATCAACTGTGTTGCCTTTGGATTTACTCATTTTGGCACCATCTTTGAGCACCATCCCCTGCGTCAGCAAACGCTCGAAAGGCTCATCGATATCACACTGCCCCATGTCGCGCAGCACCTTGGTGAAAAATCGTGCATAGAGCAAGTGCAAAATCGCATGCTCGATACCGCCGATATACTGATCGACTGGCAGCCAGTAATTCGCATCTTCCCGATCGATACCTATCTCTTCCCATTTTTTGGGGTTGGTAGCATAGCGAAATTGATACCAGCTTGACTGCACAAAAGTATCGAGGGTGTCCGTCTCACGGATTGCTGCTTTGCCGCACTGAGGACAAGAGCAATGTTTCCAGACCGGGTGACTCTCCAGAGGATTCCCCTCACCGGTAATTTCCACATCTTCAGGCAAGGCAATCGGCAGATTTTCTACCTTTTCAGGCACCAGTCCGCAATTCTCACAGTGGACAAAAGGGATCGGTGCACCCCAGTATCGCTGACGACTAACCCCCCAATTACGCAACTTGTAATTGGTAGTTCCCCTGCCGGCATTTTTCTCTTCAAAAAGCCCAATAATTGCCTCTTTGGCTTCAGTGCTATCAGTACCATTAAATCGGTCGCTCTCCAGCAAATCTCCCGTTCCTGTATAGGGAAGCGCTTCGCCACCCTTAATAACACGCTTGATCGGCAGGGCATACTCTGTAGCGAACTCAAAATCACGCTCATCGTGTGCCGGTACCGCCATCACAGCACCGCCGCCATAGCTCGCCAGGACAAAGTTGGCTGTCCAGACAGGGATCGTTTCACCTGTAAGCGGATGAATAACTTCGATACCCAGAGGATACCCCTCTTTGTCTGCCTGAGCCCTCTCACGCTCTGTGGCATTCGCTATTTTTGTAATAGCTTCAGCCGTTGCACTCTCCAAAATACCATTGTCAATGAGATACTTTGTGATAGGGTGCTCTGCAGCCAATGCACTGTAAGTCACGCCATAAATAGTATCCGGGCGTGTTGTAAAGACTTCATATCGGTCAAACGCTCCACCTAGCTTCGCTTTACTCTCTGGAGTGAGTTCAAAAGAAAATGCCAATCCCTGAGATTTTCCGATCCAGTTGTGCTGCATCGTCAATACCTGGCTGGGCCACTTCCCCTCCAGCTGCTGCAAATCTTCCAAAAGCTCATCGGCATACTTGAGAATATCGATATAGTATCCCGGCATCTCCCTGAGCTGTACCTCAGTGCCACAGCGCCAGCAGCAGCCCTCTTCGACTTGCTCATTTGCCAATACCGTATGACAGGGCCCACACCAGTTGACAGTGGTAGATTCCCGATAAAGCAGCCCCTGCTCAAACATCTTGATAATAAATGTCTGCTCCCAACGGCTATAGAGTTCATCACATGTGGCAAACTCCCGTGTTCTGGAAAAGGAAAAGCCCAGTGATGACAACTCTTTGCGCATGTAATCAATATTTTCATAGGTCCACTTCTTGGGGTGAAGCTTGTGCTTAATCGCTGCATTTTCTGCAGGCATCCCGAAAGCATCCCAGCCAATAGGATGCAGGACATTATAATCCTGCTTTCTATAATAACGCGCAATAGCATCACCGATCGCATAGTTTCGGACATGACCCATATGAATCCGCCCGCTGGGATAGGGGAACATACTCAAAATATACTTTTTTTCTCTGCTTTGATCGTCTAAAGGCTCGAAAGCCCCTTCGCTCTCCCAGATATTCTGCCACTTTTTCTCAATCTCTTTGGGATTATAGCTCATCTCTTCTCCATCCTTAGACATCTTGCAAAACTAGGTTGGAATCGGAGACTTTAGTCCCGAATAGACCGAGGCTAAAGCCATTGGCTCCGAGTTTTGCAATAACTCTAGTTATAATTAGCAGAGATTATATCCAAGGAGTGATTAGAAACGGTTGCCGCTAATACTTTTTTATACTTTGGGATTTGGGTATAATCATTCAAAATAAAAAATAGGCTATAGAAAATGATCAAAAAAAACTTGCTTCTCCTGGTATTACTCTTCAATATCACACTCTTTGCTGATACAGCATATAACAATGGTCTGAAAGCTTATCAGGCGAAACAGTATACCCCTGCACTAAAGTATTTCTATGTCTCTGCCAGACACCACAATATAAATGCTTATGTGGAACTGGGGGCAATGCATGAATATGGCATCGGAACCGGCACCAATCTCCAAACGGCTTTCTACTGGTATCAAAAAGCTGCAAAACGCAACCACCCAAGAGCACAATATCAGCTTGGACACCTCTATGAAACAGGAACAGGAGTAGGAAAAGATATGAAAAGTGCTACTTTCTGGTATCAAAAAGCTGCAAAAAACGGCAACAAGAAGGCAAAAGTCAGATTGTCCGGAAAAGATCCAAAAGACAAATCAGCAGACTCAAACGAGAGCGAAGGGTTTTTCAGCAAGCTGGTTTTCTGGAGATAATGTTGTATCCCCCACTATTGCCATTAAGCTAAGGACTTTTGGGAACCTCGCACCCAGAGGGCATTTCCGTTGGGCAACTTGTTCGAGGAAAAGGCTCAAACCTTGCACTATTTAAAGGTATCACACTGCCTTAAATCACCGCTCTGAAATCCTCTCTTGAACCATGCAGTTCTCTGTGCGGCACTTCCATGGGTGAAAGCATCTGGTCTGACATACCCCTGCGCCTGCTTCTGTAATACATCATCACCTATAGAGCTGGCAGCCTGCAGTGCCTCTTCGATATCTCCGGGCTCCAGAATATTGAATCGTTTCTGGGCATGGTGCGCCCATACACCGGAGTAGCAATCCGCCTGAAGCTCTACACGAACCTGCAGGGCATTGGCTTTTTTCTCACTGCGCACCTGCTGTTTATACTTCTGTACCTGATCCAGTGTACCCTGAATATCCTGGACATGGTGGCCGATTTCATGTGCGAGGACATAGGCCTGCGCAAAATCGCCCGGAGCATTGTGCCGATTTGCCAGCTCATCAAAAAAGCTCAGGTCTAGATAGATTTTCTTATCAGCCGGACAGTAAAAGGGCCCCATCTGTGCGCTCGCAGAGCCACATCCGCTTCGTGTCTGCCCACGATAGAGCACCATGACAGGATCAGTATAGCGCAAACCGTATTGAGGTAAAATTTCACGCCAGACATCTTCCGTATCTGCCAAAACAGTTTTCATAAATTTTGCCTGCTTTTCATCTTTGACCTTGTCCACAGGCTGGCTGTGTGCCGGTCCACCAACGCCCAGAAGCGCCAAAGGGTTATATCCATTCATATAGGCAACAACTCCTATAGCAATAATCGCCCATCCAAATTTACTTCGGAGCAGATTTTTGAATAGTGGAGCCAGCATCATGATAGCTCCCATGGAGATACTTCCTCCGCCTCCTCCCGTACTCGATCTTCTGTCGTCTACATTATTACTCTCTCGACCATCTTTTCGCATCTATCACCTCATTTTGAAATTATCCATTGCTTCAACCCGAAATATGCAATAGAAATCACGCATCCAGCATTCATCATTGCACCTGGGACATTTGCAAGAAAATCATCGATTAACCTTTGGGTTAACCTCAAATTTTTCACAAACACCCCAGGCACAAGCATAAACACTATTTGTAATAATCCTACTGCACATTTCGGGTTCAAATTATACCAACCGAAAGTAAAATTTGACTACAATTGTCACAACAAAAGGAGTCTCTGTGTCATTAGCCCTAGCTAGGAAATATCGCCCCTCAACCTTTGATGATCTGATCGGGCAGGATGCTGTTTCCCAAACATTGAGCCAGGCACTAGATAGCGACAGACTCTCTCACGCTTATCTATTTTCTGGGCTTCGAGGCAGCGGGAAAACTTCTACTGCCAGAATCTTTGCCAAAGCCCTGCTCTGTGAAAAAGGACAAAGCTCCCATCCCTGTGATCAATGCACGCATTGCATCATGGCAAATGAAAATAGGCACATGGATATTATCGAAATGGATGCTGCCAGCAACCGTGGAATCGATGATATTAAAGATTTGATCGAACACACCAAATACAAACCAAGCTCCGCACGATACAAAATTTTTATTATTGATGAAGTGCACATGCTGACACCCCAGGCATTTAATGCACTGCTCAAAACACTTGAAGAGCCCCCCTCCTTTATCAAATTTATCCTTGCAACAACAGATCCATTAAAACTGCCTGCCACTATTCTCTCTCGTACCCAGCATTTCCGCTTCAAAAAGATCCCGGCAAAACTGGTACTGCAGCATCTTGAGCACATCCTCAACAAAGAGGGTGTCGAATATGAAAAAGAGGCTCTGGAGATCATCGCGAGAAGCGGTGCAGGAAGCCTCAGGGATTCACTGACACTTCTTGACCAGGCTATCGTCTACTCCAAAAACTTTGTCGATGTTGCAACAGTTACAGGAATGCTTGGGATCATCGAGCCTATGCTTCTGGAAAATCTGCTTGAGAATATTATGGAAAAGGACCAGGCTGAGATTCTCGCTTTTGTAAAACTTGCAGAAGACTATGAGACGGAGATGATCATCGATGAGCTCATCCTCTTCCTGAAAGAGAAACTTCTCTCCCAAAATCCAAAAATTCCACCAATGATCATTGAGCGTTTTTTCCGTATCCTTGCTGATACCAAATCTCTGCTCAACCTTGGCGGAGATGGAGAATTTATCCTCTCGCTCACCCTCTTCAAGATGATGGAAGCACTTGAGATCAAAGATATCGACTTGATGATCAAAGCATTGGAGAGAGAGCTCAAAGGGATAAAAGTACCTGATATTGTCATCTCCTCTGCACCTGCTGCCATAGAGACAGGCGAAGTGATCACGATCAACGAGAAAGATATCGAAGTACCTTCCATTCTCAAGAGAAAAACTACAGAATCCCACAAAGCCGAAGAGAAAGAGCCGGCCAAAGAAACATCTCATCCCGATCTTTCTGGAAAAGAGGAGCCTGGTGAACAGCCGGAAGAGCAGATCGGGAATGAGCAGCAAGAGAAACCTAATAAAACAACTCTACCCGACCCGCAATACCAACAGATTTTTGAAACACTCATTAGAAAAGTTTACGACAGAAACTATGATTTGGGGAGCTGCTTTGAGCGCAATATCCACTTTGAAAGCTTTAGTGACGGTTCGCTTATCTGGGGATCAGAAGCGGTAGATGAAGATAAGAAGATGTTGATTACCCACTGGTCTTTGATCAAAATGTTTGTTCAGGATCTTTTCGGTATTGAGACTAAAATTATCAATATCCCCAAAGAGAGTACCTCACCATCAGAGATACCTAAAAAAAAAGTTGACGCCCAACAGCTTGAACCAATAGAAAAAAGCAACCCTGAGAGTTGCAACTCAGACTCCGGTTCAATGATCGAAGAGATCGAAATGAAAAGCAGCTGCATCATGCCTGAAGCAGGAGAAACCGAAGCTGCCAAAGAGAAAGAACCCTCCAATATCCTCGAAGAACCTATGATCAAAGAGATACTCAACCTATTTGATCCCAAAAAGGTCAGGATCAAAAAAAAGGCATAAATATAGGACACTTATTATTGGGGGTGCCCTGCATTGACATTAAGTTAAGGACTTTGGACACTCGAACTTGTTCGAGTCAATGGCGTGATTAGTGGGCTTCGGTCTTTGCCTCAAACAAGTTTGAGGTTCCTGGAAACTCTTAGATTAATGGAAATGGAGGTGCCCCATAGACTCCACTCACCCTTCTTCCACTATCGCCTCAGCAAAGTATTTTCGTTTATTATCCAAAAGTTTTATCTTCTGAGCGTCAACACATCGGCCGCTGTCGTCAAGCTCAAAAACTATCATTTGCAGCACGGTTCGACACTCATCCGGAACATCAAAATGAGCACCAATACCAGTGAGAAAACGCTTGATAGGTACATCACTTTTCATTCCAATAACATTGTCACGACATCCTGTGAGTCCAACATCAGTCACATAGCAGCAGCCTGATCGTATCTGAAGATCATCTGTTCCAACATGGGTATGTGTGCCCAGGATCGCACTCGTCCTATCTTTGAGAAGATGTAATAATGCCTGCTTTTCACTACTCGCTTCAGCATGTATGTCAATGACAATATTGCACACTCCCTCTCTCTCCAATGCTTCGATAGTTTCGATGATTTTCGTGAATGGATTATCCACCATAGGCATCGTATAGTGCCCCAGGAGATTGATAATTGCCAACTCTTTGCCGAGTAGAGTAGTTCGAAACAGACCTTTGCCAGGGGTATCGAGAGGGTAATTAATAGGTCTGATAAGAGGATAAGCGTCAAAAAGTGTCAAGATCTCTTTTTTGTCAAAACTATGGTTGCCGCCGCTCATCATATCGATACCATAACCCAATAACTCTTTACAGTTTTTCTCTGTCAAACCGAAGCCATGGCTGGCATTTTCGTAATTGGCAATGACAAAATCAATATGGTGCTCTCTCCTTAAACGCTTCAAGTGTTTGCCGATCATTAATCGCCCGGGTTTGCCGACAATATCCCCTATAAATCCGATTCGCATCGTATTATTACTTGATAGCTTTCCCTGCAAATGGGAGCAAAGCACTCGCCCATGTCAAACCTCCGCCAAATGTATCAAGAAGCATCAGCTCTCCGCTTTTCAACCTGCCTGATTCATAAATATCATTTATCGCCATCGGGATAGATGCAGCAGAAGTATTTCCATATTTTCCTACAGTCACAACCACCTGCTCTTCTGTCATCTTCAGCGCATCACCCACCGCCTTAATAATGCGATAGTTTGCCTGATGGGGTATAAAATGAGGGATATCTTCGGCACTGATACTGTTTTTTTTCAATATCTCTACAACATCCCTGGTAAGTGTTTTGACGGCAAGCTTGAAGGTTTCATTTCCCTTCATTTGAACAAAATTAAGACCCTCTTCTATCACTCTCTGACTTACGGGATTGATCGTGCCGGGAGCAGGTGTCACTAGAAAATCAGCATAAGAGCCATCTGCGCTGGCATGAATATCAATAATACCCTCTTCTTTATTGGCGGTTGCCGAGATGATCGCGGCACCGGCACCATCGCCAAAAAGAATACAAGTCCC
This sequence comes from Campylobacterota bacterium, assembly GCA_034722775.1. GTDB lineage: Bacteria > Campylobacterota > Campylobacteria > Campylobacterales > Sulfurovaceae > SZUA-451. Next base: position 11,353 of record JAYEOH010000184.1, read on the forward strand.
TCTATCTGTATAATCCACAATAGAGGAAAATTTTTCTGCCCCAATAATCAAAATATTTTTTTTCATTCCTGATTCAATAAACGCTTTGGCGACCGAGAGAAGATAGACAAAACCGCTGCACGCTGCTGAAATATCAAAAGCCTGTACATTATGGATACCTAGTTTATCCGAAATGACACAAGCCGTTGAAGGCATATTGAAATAGTCCGGTGTGACTGTTGCGCAGATGATAAGATCAATCTCTTCTTTGCCGATCCCTGCTCTTGAGATAGCTTTTTCGGCGGCTTTGCTTCCCATATCGCTGGTATATTCATCTTCTGCTGCGATACGCCGCTCCTTGATCCCTGTTCTTTTGATGATCCATTCATCACTCGTATCGACCATCTTTTCCAAATCACTGTTGCTTAAAATCTTTTCAGGAACATAAGCCCCTATAGAACGGAAAGAGGCATAGACAGGGGTAGCTGCTGACATAAGTATCCTTAGGTAAAAGTTCTATTATTCTACCATAAAATATTGATAGTTTCGTAAACAACAGGTGAGGAAGAAAAGCTAGCGGGGCAGGAAAAGAGATGCTACCCTCTCTTTCCCTCTGTAAGAAGTGCTTCGATCGTCGCATTGACATCCGACTTGGTATAACTGATCGCTTGAAATATAGCATTTTTGATCGCTTTGGCAGAGCTGCTGCCATGACTGACTATCGCACAGCCATCGACACCCAGGAGAGGAGCGCCGCCATACTCTTCATAGTCAACCTCTTTTTTAAGGCTGGCAAAGACTTTTTTCTTCATCAGCAATGCGCCAAACTTTGCCGGAAGGGATCGCCGTATCTGCTGCTTCATCATGCTGAATATCGTCGACACAACACCTTCGCTGGCCTTAAGGAGGATGTTTCCGGTAAATCCATCGCAAACGACTACATTTACTGAGCCGTTAAAGATATCTCTTCCTTCCACATTTCCGACAAAACCATCCAAATGCTCCAATAACTTGAAAGCCTCTTTGGTCAGCTCATTGCCTTTACTTGGCTCCGCACCGTTGGCAAGAAGTCCCACCTGAGGGCTATCGATACCCATAATTTTTTCAACATAGGCTTCACCCATTGCACCAAACTCATAAAGATTTTGTGCTTTGCAATCCACAACAGCGCCGACATCCAACACAAGCGTTTTACTATCTCCAAGCGTAGGCATCAGAGTCGCCAGTGCAGGCTTGGAGATATGCGGCAATCTTCCCATCCGAAGTGTTGCCAATGTCATTGTTGCGCCGCTATGTCCGGCAGACACAACAGCATCTGCCTGCTTTTCGCGTACTAACTCAACTGCTTTGTAGATCGAGGACTCTTTTCTGCGCAGTGCATTAGTCGCCTGGTCGCTCATAGCGATGACATCAGATGCTTCAACAATTTCAACTCTGTTGATAAAACTGGTAGGAAGAAGTGAGAGGATCTCCTCTTTGTCGCCCACAAGTATAGGCATAAAACTTCTCTCTCTCAGTGCCTGAATCGTACCGTCCACGATAGGCTCAGGACCAAAATCCCCACCCATAGCATCGACAGCAATTCTAATTAGTGGGTTTCTACCCTGCATTAGGACTTATATTCGCCTGTTGTCATATTCATGTGGTGAGGCATTCTCCAGGTTCCATCACTATCTTTAACTGGCCTCGGGAGGCTCAATTTGTAGTGTGTTCTTCTCTTTGCTGCTCTCGTCTTACTGACGCGTCTCTTTGGTACTGCCATAATTTATCCTTTGTTATTTTATTTCCAAGCAGGAATCCCTGCTTTTACTGCTTCTCTAAAATTCAGCTTCAAATACTTCGCTGTCTTGATCGCACTGCTCGCAATAGTGATACTCGCTCTTGAGCGTATTAATCTCACTTTGCAAAATAAATGAGATATCAATATCTCCATCTAAAAATTCGATTATATCCAAATCATCTTTATCTTCTGTTAACTGATCACTGATAGTCAGTTTGATCGGCGTCTTCAGGAGATAGTCAAAAGGGGTTCCACAACGATTGCACTGAACTGACACATTCCCCTTTATCTCTCCCGAAAGATTCACACTATGTGAACCCGACTTTTGCAAAACACCGTCAAAAACAACTCCATCTGCCTCTTTATAAAAAGGCCTGGGACTCTGCCAGACTTTGTTAAACTCTATTTTCACAGAAAAACCTAATTGATCTCTCTTTGGGCAAAGAAAAAAGCGATCTCGATCGCTGCATTTTCAACAGAATCACTTCCATGAACCGCATTGGCATCGATACTCTCGGCAAAATCTGCTCTGATCGTACCGGCAGCAGCCTCTTTGGGATTGGTCGCACCCATCAACTCTCTGTTTTTTGCCATTGCATCTTCACCCTCAAGCACTGTCACGACGACAGGACCGGAGACCATAAACTCTACGAGTTCACCAAAAAAAGGTCTCTCAGCGTGGATAGCATAAAATGCTTCTGCATCGACTCTGCTCAAACGAATTTTCTTTGTAGCAGCGATCCTGAGACCTGCATCTTCAAATCTTGCAAGTATCTGTCCAATAACATTTTTTGCTACAGCATCCGGTTTAATGATTGATAATGTTTGTTCCATATTTTTTATTCCTGGCATTTGTGATTTACTTCATTGTGCAGTACAAAATGTACACCATGGAAGTATTTGGGCGGAATTTTATCTAAAAAAAGATTAGAATAGTATTAAAATTGAATAGTAAAAAACTTGACGGGCAAGTGCCCGGCAAGGTAACGAATTAGTCTTCGATGACTGGCGTGTCTTTTGCGCCTCTTGTTTCGGAAGCAGGCATACCGTCTGTAGGATCACCCCACACGATACATCCTTCTGTTGGACACGCTTCAGCACATGCAGGCACATCATGATAGCTTACACACTCTACACATTTGTCTTCATAGACATAATAGATCTCTTCACCCGTTGGGTTATCATCTTCATCTACGATCGCCTCTACGGGACACTCATCTATACATGCTGCACAGTTAATGCAAGTATCTAAAATTATTACTGCCATTTTTTCTCCTTAGAATCAAAGTTCATCAAACTATAGCCAAACTTATTTAAATAATGCTTTAAAATTCAGCATTATAGCCCAAGGAAGGATTGAATTTCCTCTACCCTATCCAATTTTTCCCAGCTGAAATCTTCTTCTTCTCGTCCAAAGTGACCATAGGCAGCTGTTTTTCGGTAAATCGGCCTGAGCAGGTCAAGAGAATCAATGATTCCCTTGGGTGTCAAATCAAACAATGCTTCTACACATGAAACAATCTTTGCATCATCGACAGAAGATGTACCATGCGTATTGACATAGACAGAAACCGGTTCAACAACGCCTATAGCATACGCGATCTGGATCGTAACTCGACCACAGACACCTGCTGCTACCAGGTTTTTTGCCACATGCCTGGCAGCATAAGCAGCACTTCTATCTACCTTGGTGGGATCTTTCCCTGAAAAAGCACCGCCGCCATGAGGGCATGAACCCCCATAAGTGTCGACAATAATTTTACGGCCGGTCAATCCTGCATCACCCTGCGGACCGCCTATCACAAAACGGCCGGTGGGGTTGATATGATAAATAATATCGTCCGTAAGAAGCTCTGCCGGAATCACCTCTTTGATCACTTCATTGAGGACTGCTTCCTGAACCTTCTCTAGTGTAACATCCGGGTGATGCTGTGTTGAAACCACGATCGTATCGATACCGATAGGTTCCCCATCGATATATTTTACACTCACTTGCGCTTTTCCGTCAGGTCGCAGAAATGGAACGGTGCCATTTTTTCTTACTTCAGCAAGTTTGGCGGTGATCTTGTGTGCCAACGAGACAGGCAAAGGCATCAACTCTTTGGTTTCCCTGCAGGCATATCCAAACATCAGACCCTGGTCTCCTGCCCCAATCTCACCGCCACTCTGGTCAACACCCTGATTGATGTCCGGGCTCTGCTCCCCAACACCATTGAGAACTCCTGCACTGCGATAATCAAATCCGTAGGATGCATCCGTATATCCAATCTCCCGTATCACCTCTCTGGCAATCTCCTGCATTGGAGCATACGCAAGCGTCTTCAACTCTCCGGCAATCACACAAAATCCATTACTCAAGAGTGTTTCACATGCTACACGCGCATTTTTATCTTTCTCTATAATATAATCAAGTATCGCGTCAGAGATTTGATCTGCCATCTTGTCGGGATGACCTTCTGTTACTGATTCACTTGTAAAAATATACTCTTTTGACATTTTT
>JAYEOH010000184.1:15711-31322 GCA_034722775.1 Campylobacterota bacterium
GCCAACTTCATGGTTGCTTCACTGCAGGGCGCAAAGAGTGTCATGTTAGGGATAGCGCGAAGAAAAGATATATCGAAAACTCCCTGGTGCGTCTCACCATCCTCTCCGACGATTCCTGCCCTGTCGATGGCAAAGGCTACGCCCAAATCCATCAGCGCAATATCATGGATCACTTGATCATATCCTCTTTGCAGGAAAGTAGAATAGATCGCACAAAAAGGCTTGAATCCCTCTTTTGCCAGAGGTCCCATCGAAGTGACCGCATGCTGCTCGGCAATCGCTACATCCCAGAAGCGATCCGGATATTTCTCCATCGCCGACGTCAGTCCTGTACCGCTTGGCATAGCTGCAGTGACACCGACCACTTTTTCATCCTCATCGGCAAGTTTCAGTAAAGTTTCACCGAAGATAGCAGTGGCTGCCTTGGCTGAAGAACTTTTAATTTCACAACTCCCTGTTTTGAGATCAAAAGCACTCACGCCATGCCAGTGCTCTTTGCTACCTTCGGCTATCTCATAGCCCTTACCTTTGGTTGTCTGAGCATGAATGATCACAGGCTTCTTGAGCGCTTTGGCAACCTCCATCGTTTCGACGAGTGTTTCAATATCATGACCATTAACGGGGCCGATATATTCGATACCCAGCTCTTCAAAGAGCAAGCCCGGCGTAATAAGCCGGAAAGACTCTTCAAATTTTTTCGCCATATAGGTGGCGCCTTCCGGAAAATGCTCAAGCATCTTCTCTGTACCTTTCTTCATCTTTTGGTAAAAAGGGCTTGCCATACTCTGCGATAGATATTTACTGATTGCACCAATCGGTTTAGCGATGCTCATCTCGTTGTCATTGAGAATAATTACAACCGGATATTTTCGATCACCTAATTCATTGAGCGCCTCATAGACCATCCCTGCACTCATACTGCCATCGCCGATAAATGCTACAGGAGTACGCTCTTCCCCTTTGAGTGCGATCGCTTTGGCTGCGCCTACTGCCAATGAGATCGAAGTAGAGCTGTGCCCGGCACAATAATAATCATAGGGCGACTCCTTAGGCTTGGTATAGCCGCTGATTCCGTCAAATTTGCGCAGTGTATCGAAACGATCCCAGCGGTCTGTCAAAAGCTTATGAGCATAAGCCTGATGGCTCACATCAAAGATAAAAGGGTCACACTTTGCATCAAAAACATAATGCATCGCAACAATCAAGTCGGTTGCCCCCAGTGTAGAACTTAAATGACCACCATTTTTACTGACTGTCTCCAGTATCTTTTCTCTGATCTCCACGGCAAGCGCACCAAGCTCCTCAATAGTGTATTTCTTGATATCTCTCTCTCTATTTCCCATTGCAACTCTCATCCAACATCATATTTATAATCTTTCTGGCAAAACGTATCTTCTGGGCATCGCAAGAAAGCTCTTTCTCTTCTGCCAATTTTCGGATTGCCTTTTTGCTGCTTTTGACACGCAAAGTTTCAAGTAGCTCAATACTACTTAAAAAATCTTCATTTTGGGTAAAAGAGTGCGGGATAAAAGGGGAAACCTCCTCTTTTCCCGCCTTGATAATCTTGATGCGCCTCAAGCGGTAACCTCTGAAAACTTTTCAAAAAAGATATCATTCTGCTCTGCTGTACCGACGGTGATTCTGATCGCATTCATTCCATACGATGCCAAATCACGAATGATCACGCCCTGTTCAAGCAGGCGATTGGCAACCTCTGTCGAATTGAAAGGCTCATCAAACAGAAAAGTGATAAAATTGGTATAACTGTCAATATATCGAATCTTTTTCTCTTCAGCAAACGCCTCATAGCGCTTGACCTGCTCCTGGTGCAAGCGTATCGAATCGGTGACAAATTTCTCATCCTTGAGTGCTTCGATCGCTGCGAGAAGAGAAAGTGTCGTGATATTAAAAGGGGGTCGAAGTTTTGCCAGAATTTGTATCAACTCCTGGTTTGCGATCCCATAACCTACACGCATCCCGCCCAAACCATACGCTTTGGAAAAGGTTCCCAGATAGATCACATTGGGGCAAGTAAGGATATCTTTGGGAGCAATAGCATGACGGGCTTCTTTTGCCGCTGCATACTCCATATAGGCACCATCGACAACAACCAATGTATGTTCATCTACAGCTTCAATAATTTTGAGTACATCCTCTTTGCTGATCACATCGCCAGTCGGATTATTGGGGGTACAGATATAAATGATCTTGGGCTTGTACTCCTGATATGCTGTTATAAATTCATCAACCTTATGCTCATAGCTGGGTGTACGAACGATCTTCGCCCCCATCTGTCTGGCATAGATCTCGTACATCGCAAAGGTAACCTGGGTCATCAATACGCTGCTCTCTTCGTGGAGAAATGCCCGTGAGATAAACTCCAGCACCTGATCACTCCCAGCACCGATGATGATCTCGTTCTCTTTCACGCCATACTTGACTGCCAAAGCCTCCTTGAGTTCATACATGCTGTCATCAGGGTAGAGATGTGCCTTGTGGGCACTTGCTGTGATCGCCCGCATCACAGAAGGATTGGTCCCTATCGGATTTTCATTGGAAGCAAGTTTCACCACTGCTTCAGGAGCAATCCCAAATTCACGCACCACCAATTCGATGGGTTTTCCCGCCTCATAATTCTTGATCGAATCCAACACTTTATTCGCTTTCATACCATCTCCCACCAATTACTCATTACTAGTTACTAGTTACTCATTATTTATATATCGTCTGTCTCTTTAACATAAGAGCCAAGAAGCTTGATCGATGCATCATGCTTTTCAAAAATCTTGTGAATTGTTTCATCTTCCCTGTGTCCGTTGAACTCCAGAAAGAATATTGAAACACCCTCCACGATATGTGACTTGATTTTGGTCAAATTGATATGCGCCTTTTCAAAATCATTCAGGAACTCAACCAAGGCTCCCGGGGTATTGGGAAGCTTAACCAGAATAGATGTTTTGTCGTTGCCGCTGGGGGCATTGTCAAAATCACTCACAATAAAAAATCGTGTCTTATTTTCACCGTCGTCTTCAATATTTTCAAAAAGGATCGGCAAATTATACATTGTCGCTGCTACACTGGCACATATAGCAGCACTGTAGGGTTCTTTCGCTGCCAGTTTTGCTGCCTTGGCAGTTGATTCGACAGGAACCTGCTCAACCTCATCCAGACCAAAATCCTCCAGAAATTTGCTGCACTGTCCAAAGGCAATATCTTTCGAGTAGATCTTTTTGATCTGACTAAGTTCATCTGTCGTAGTTGCCAGGACATGGTGAATATCAACCACAACCTCTGCAATAATTTTTAAATCATATTGACTCAGACACTGAATCGTATCACTGACGATACCGTTGGAGCTGTTCTCGACAGGAATCACACCAAACTTTGCCTTGCCGCTATCAACCTCACGAAAGACTCCCTTGATCGATCCTATAGGCAGATAAGCGCTCATGGCACCAAATCGGCTCTCTGCCGCCTGATGCGTGAAGGTCGCCTCAGGTCCCAGATAGGCTACACGCTCAGGAAGCTCAAGATTTCTTGCAACAGCAAAGAGTTCAAGAAAGAGTGCATCGATAGCAGAGTCAGTCAATTTTCCGTCATTTTGTACTTTGAGACGATTGAGAATCGACTGCTCTCTCTCAGGTCGATAGATTGGTGCGCCTGTGGTATTTTTGAGTTCACCGACACCGTGCACATACTCCATTCGTTCATTGAGCAGCTTTAACAAAGTGTCATCGATCCGGTCTATATTTTCTCTCAATTCATCAAGTGTCATTTTTGATCCTTCTTCCTGGTCTATTACTTGTCCTGCCAACTGTTGTCACAAGCCAATTCAAGTCTCACCTGATCTTCGAAACTCTCTCTCTTTCTGATACAGTGATCTTCTCCATCAACAATCGCAACTTCAGCAGATCGGCCTCTGGTATTATAGTTGCTAGCCATTGTAAATCCATAAGCTCCTGCGCTATAGATAACCAAAAGATCATTATGCTTCAGAGTCGGAAGTTCAATATTTTTTCCAAAAAAATCACCGCTTTCACAAATCGGTCCCACCACATCGGCAGGGGTCAAGACTTCCTCTTCTCCCTTTGGCGCTCTTACTGCTTCAATTTTATGATATACATCGTAAAGGGTTGGACGGATTAAATCATTCATTGCACCATCAACAATTACAAAGCGTTTTCCGCCATTCTCTTTTTCGTAAAGCACTTTGGTTACAAAGTATCCGGCATTTGCCAGCATATATCGACCGGGTTCACAGATCAGCGTCATGTCCAATCCTCGGGTTGCTTCGAAAATCACATCAGCATATGCCTGCGGATGAATGGTTGCTTCGTCCTTATAGACGACACCAAGTCCGCCACCGACATCAAAGAATTTAATATCAATATCAATCGCCATGAGACTGCGAACCAAATCAGCCACAATACTGCATGCCTCTCTGATAGGGTCAAGTTCCGTCAGTTGTGAACCGATATGAAAATGTATTCCTATCGGATTGAGATGGGGAGATTTTTTTGCATAAATATACATTCGCTTTGCCATATCGATCTCTACGCCAAACTTGTTTTCATGCAGTCCTGTCGAGATATAAGGGTGGGTTTTGGGGTCAATATTTGGGTTGACACGGATCGAGATACGCGCCTCCTTCCCCAACTCTTTGGCCATCTGCTCGACACGCTTCATTTCTGCTTCGCTCTCCAGATTGAGCATTAGGATCTCTTTTTCCAGCGCTTCACGAATCTCCTCATCCCGCTTCCCTACACCGGAAAAAATAATCTTATATCTCTCCACGCCGGCCAAAAGTGCGCGTCTGACTTCACCGATACTTACACAGTCTGCCCCTGCACCCAGCTGCTCCAAATGGCTAATCACAGAGAGGTTGGAGTTGGCTTTGACCGCATAAGAGATAAGGGACTTGTGGCCCTCAAAGGCCTCCTTGAGTTCCATGTATCGCGCTGCAATATGATCAAAGTCATAGAGATAAAGAGGGGTGTCATATTTTTGTACTACTCTGTTTAGGTCAATATCCATACGCTGTTTCCTGCAATATTTTGTTTAAAGATGATTTTATCCAAAAATTGCATCGTTTTTGGTTAGTATCTCTTACTGCTCCTCTCTTCTTTGGGAGAGGAGGAGGAATAAGGTGTTCTAAATGGTCTCTTTCGCCCGGAAATAGACATAGGCGGCATAGAGGATGATCAGCGCTACGGGAATCGGTATGGCAACCTCCGGAGAGATAACACCGCTATTGCCCATCTGATTGAGCGCAAAAAGAACTCCCCAGATCAAAAATGTCACTCCCAGAGAGAGGGAGAGAACCACAGGCAGATTCATATATCTGGCATGAAACGGTATCTTGAAGAAAAGTACCAGCAGCAGACCGATCGAAAAGAGCGGAAATATCACTTTGTTATTAAGGGATGATCTAAGTTTTTTAGTGTTTAGATTTTGCTTGCTCATGAGTCTCCAGGCTTGGTTTGCATCAACGATATTGAGTGCCTTCCCCTCATAAATAGATTCGATCATCTTGGGCCTATAGCCTACCAATGTAGAGAGCTCATCCCGCTTCTCAACTGTATATCTTTTCAAGCCATTATCATCATAGACTAACTTTTTAATAACGATATCCTTCCCGATCCAGGCTTCACCGTCGAACTTTGCCTTTTTGGCTTGGATAGTATACAGGAGGTCATTGCCTGATAATCTAAAGAGTGTTATGCTTGTCATCTTCTTCTTGATAGGGTCAAGCGTTTTGGCATAGACAAAATCTCCCTCGTAGTAAAAAAAGAGATCACTCACGGCATAAGCTCGCACCCCATCTTCCAGCATCGCCTGAGCCTTATCTTTGGCATAGGAAAATTCAGTCATATGCAAGCCGACAAACATGAGATAAACCATCGATGCCACTGCAAAAAACGGAATAAAAAGCTGCCGCTTGGTATATCCAAAACTATACAGGACAACCATGTTGCTACTCTTGATAAGCGACACCTGTGTCATAATTCCGGCAAATACGATTGCGATAGGATAGAGTTGCGCCAATGCCTCCTGCCACATCAAAAAGAGATACCATATTAAATGGTTTGATGAAAGTTGAAGCTGCTGAGAGTGCTGAAAATAGTCGATCATTGCAAAAGCAAGAGAGAGCCCCAGCAGCAAAGCGACAAAATTGATAAAGTAGTGCTTTGCCAAATATTGAAAATAGAGTTTGGGGCGGAAAAGTGTCATAGGGCAATATTCTCTATTGATTTAAGGCTCTGCTTTGACTTGATCGTATCAAGTGCTTCACAGGGCATCAGTCGGCATGCCATGGCAGCATGGTCGATCCACTGATCCAACCTCCCACTCTCCTCGGAAGAAAAATCCTGAAGGACATAATCAGCTACTTGTGACTTGTATAGTGGCTTACCAATACCAAGTCGAACTCGTATATACTCTTTCCCAACCATACTATCGATCGATTTGATACCATTATGTCCGCCGCTTCCACCACCTATTTTGAAGCGCACTGCACCAAACGGCAGATCCAAATCATCATGGATAACAATAATATTCTCTAATTCGATCTTATAGAAATTTTTGACAGCTTGCAGACTTTTGCCTGATAGGTTCATAAAAGTGGTGGGTTTTAAAAAAAATAGCTGGTTGGATTTGAAAAGTTCGCCGTGAAAAGCGTTTTTGGATATGTCGCGAGCTTCGTAGTGCTTGACAAGTGCGTCAATTACTCGAAACCCGATATTGTGACGATTATTTTCGTAACGGCTGCCAGGATTACCCAGACCGACGAAAAGTGTCATCTATTTTGCTTTGATAACACCACAGATAGCCACATCCGCTCTATCCATCATTTTACAATTTGCAGGCACTTCAATATCCCTAAGCAAGATAGAATCATCTCTGTCAAGATCCGTCACATCAAGTGTAAAGTCGTGCGGTACATTTTCGATCGCAGCTCTCACTTTCAATCTCTTTTTGGACATGACAAAAACACCCTTGTTTTTCAAGCCTTTCGCTACTCCTGTTGTCTTGACAGGCACAAGATAGTTTGTCACCTGACCCGGCACTGCTACTCTGAGATCCACATGGAGGATATCACCGTTGACTGGGTGCAGTTGATACTCCTGAGCCACAACATTCAGCTCATGCTCTCCTACTTTGATAGGAAAAGCAAAAGTCTCTTTGTTTCTTACTGCTCTGATAAACTCACCGCGCTTAAATGCCGCATTGATATTCTCAACACCATTGGCATAGATGTTAGCGATTAGATAACCATCTCTTTTAAGCTGCTTTGCATTGCGCTTCCCGATACTCTCTCTAATAATGCCTTCTAACATTGTGTTCCTTTTGTATAAAATAAGGAGGGATTGTATCCAAACAAGCCTGAATATTCTCTAAAGCCATCCTGAAATGCACTGCAAGCGCCTCCCCTCTATACTTCTTCTTCATCATCTTTAAATTCAAAAATATCATCATCTTTTGCCGCAGGTGATTCTTTGTCCATCTTGACCGCACCCTTTCCGATACCCTGAAGTTTCAGCTTCATATCCGATGGGTTGGTGGCATTCTCCATCACTGTTTTCTCCGTAATACGCCGTTGATCATAGAGATCTATCAATGCCTGATCAAAGGTTTGCGTACCATAAATATCTTTCCCGTCAAAGAGTGCATCCAATATTTCGTAGTCTCGATCTTCTAAAATGAGCTGTTCAATCCTGGCTGTTTTTTTGAGGATTTCGATCGCAGCCGTACGACCACCGTCTTTTGTCTGCACCAGTCTTTGAGAGATGACCCCCTCCAGTACCGAAGCGAGAGATGTCCGGATACGATTCTGCTCTGCTGTAGGGAACATACCGATGATTCTATCGATCGTCTCTTTCGCATCCAGAGTGTGCAGCGTTGAAAAGACAAGGTGACCGGTATTGGCAGCGTGCATAGCAATATCGATCGTTTCAAGATCTCTCATCTCCCCAACCAGTATAATATCCGGATCTTCTCTCAGTGCCCCTCTGAGCGCATCGCTGAAAGAGTTTGTATCCTGTCCCAGTGAGCGCTGATTCACCAGGCATCCTTTATCTTTGTGGATAAATTCAATCGGATCTTCGATCGTGATGATATGTTTTTTCTCATGGTCATTGATACGGTCAAGCATTGCTGCCAGAGTGGTAGATTTACCACTGCCCGTTACACCTGTCACCAACACAAGCCCTCGATGGAACTTGGTAAAATCTTTGATCACTTCAGGAAGCTTGAGGTCATCAATACTCGGGATATCTACCGGAATAATACGAAAGACGGCACTATACCCATCCATCTGATGAAAAAAGTTGACACGAAACCTGCTCTTCTCGTCCAGAACATAGGTGAAGTCAAGGTTTTTATCTTTCTCCAAAGCAGCAAAACTCTCTGGAGGCATAATCTCTTTTGCCAATGCTATCATCTCGTCTGCCGTCATCCGCTCATCACCCAAAAGCTTGAGCAGTCCATTGACACGAAGACGAACTATCGCACCTGCTTTCATGTGCAAGTCGCTCCCCCCGTTGGCCTTTAAACTCTTCAGATAGGTAATCAATCGCTTTTCCATAAATACCCCTACTTAATTTTTTCCAGCATCTCTTTAAAGGCTTGCTCAAATGCCTCAAGACCTTCTGTTATCAATTGATCATAGACATCGTCCATATCGATTCCCCTGCTCTCTATCAACTCAAAATAGGTATTAATCTCATCGAAATGGGTTGGCAGTTTTGGCTCACTCTCCGGGTTTTTACAATACGCCTCAATGGTAGCCAGAGGAGCTGTATTGATAGCATGAGGTGCCAGCAATTCCCGGATATAATGCTCAGGTGACAAATGATCCCCCTTGACTCCGGTACTGGCAAAAAGTGTACGAATGCCCGGCGTGTGGTTGTGCTCCACGATATTATAAATCTTAGCAGCATTCAAAATACCTGTCTGCGCAGGATCTATGCCTTTTTGCTCCAATATAGGGTCAAGAAGACGGTCAAATCGGCTCACAAAAACAGAGATAACACCTTCTGCCCTGCGTCCGCCGCTGTTTTCAAAAACATCCAAACCATGCTTCATCGCCTTGAGACATTTTTTGGCTTGTGCAGGCGAAAAAACCAGTGTGGCATTGACTGAGATACCCGTACTCAAGAGTTCTGCCATCGCGACATACCCTGCATCAGTCGCAGGTACCTTGATCATCACATTGGGTTCGCCTATCGCTGCAAAAAGCCGTTTAGCCTCTGCGATCGTACCCTCTGTATCACTACTGAGAAAAGGGTCAACTTCGATACTGATATAGCCATCATTGCCCTCTTCATAACAGGGCAGCAGTGCCTGTGCTGCCATTCTGATATCCTCGATAGCCAACGCTTCATATTTCTCTTTGGGTGTTTTGTCTTTCAGCGATTCCAGCTGCTCCCTGTAGGCTTCGGATGCCGTGATGGCAGCAGCAAAAATGGAGGGGTTGCTTGTCGCCCCCTGAATTTCATTCTTTTGCAGCAAAGGGGTGAATTCATTTTTCAAAAAATCCCGTTCGACAAAATCCAACCAGAGCGAAAACCTAAAGTCTTTATGTACCATCACTATACTCCCATTTGAAATGTTGCCAAGAACCCAAATCACCAGGCTTCTCCAGACTCTCTTCCAGTTCATCCAGAAAAGTGTCACGCGGAATATCGATCGCCCCTAAACGCACAAGATGAGCATTGTTTACTTGACAGTCTATAAAATCATAACCTCTCAAGCCTAAAACATCACTTAGTGCCTTGAAAGCTACTTTTGAGGCATTATCTTTCAGCGAAAACATCGATTCGCCAAAAAATGCTTTGCCCATCGCAATACCATAAAGACCACCGACCAACTCCTCTTCGAAATAGACTTCGACACTATGGGCATGCCCCATCCCATGGAGCGTGGCATACGCCTCCTGCATTTCGCTTGTCAGCCAGGTCCCCTTTTGTCCGCTTCGAGGTACTGTTCCGCACAAACGGATTACCTCTTCAAAGTGATGGTCAAAGGTCACACTGAATATGCCATTGCGCAGAACGCGCCTGAAAGATTTATGCATTTTAAATTGGCCGGGATAGAGCACTAGTCTGGGATTGGGAGACCACCATAGAATCGGATCATCAGCATTATACCAAGGGAAGATCCCTTTTCGATATGCTGTAAGCAGGCGATTGGGAGAGAGGTCGCCGCCATACGCCAAAAGACCTTCCATACTGGCATACCGTGGGTTGGGAAAGTTCATATCCCAACCCAATGGAGGAATCATGAAATCCTCATCAAAGACCGACGACAATTACCTGCCCTTGAAGGCGAAAGTCAATGCCCCTTTTGAGTATCCCACCTTGACGATACCCCCTTTGCGCAAGGCGCCAAAGAGAATTTCATTCGTCAACGGCTCTTTGACTTTTTCATCAATCACACGGGCAATATGCCTGGCACCGTAGCGCTCGTCATAGCCCTCTTTTGCCAGATATACTTTTGCAGATTTGCTTGCTTTGATTTTAATTTTTTTAGCTGCCATCTGCAGATTGAGCTTATCCAATTCCCGATCTACGATCGTAGTCAATGCTTCAAGCGAAAGTGCATTGAACTCGATTGTGGCACTCAAACGGTTTCTAAATTCAGGAGTGAAGAAATCTTTGAGTGCATTCTCAGTTTTGGCAGAGTTGTCCTTATTGAAGCCCATCACATTTGCCTCTTTAGTTCCGATATTGGAAGTCATGATCAAGATAACATTTTTAAAATCACTCACTATACCATTGTTGTCAGTAAGCTTTGCACCATCCATAACCTGCAGCAAAATATTCATAATGTCAGGGTGTGCCTTTTCTATCTCATCAAGCAGCAGTACTGTATGGGGGTGTTTTTTGATCATCTCAGTGAGCAACCCCCCCTGCTCGAAGCCCACATAACCCGGAGGTGCCCCGATCAGTCTGCTGATCGAGTGTTTCTCCATATACTCACTCATATCGAGACGCTCAAAATGCACTTGCATAGTATCGGCTAGCTCTATCGCCAGTGCTGTTTTTCCTACGCCGGTCGGCCCGACAAAGAGAAAGCTCCCTATCGGACTGTTGGGCTTGTTGAGTCCGGCATACGATCTCTTGATAGCTTGCGCCAGTGCATCGATCGCCTGATCCTGCCCTATGATCTTTTCTCCCAACTCTTTTTTGAGTGTTTTGAGCTTTTTCACATCATCCGTTCCGATTACCGCCGAGGGAAGCTTGAGCATTTTAGAAACACTCTCTTCGATATCTTTGGGTAGAACCGTAACACCTTCTTTGCCCTGCAGCATGAAGTGTGCACCAACCTCATCGATAATATCCATTGCTTTATCCGGAAGGAATCGATCGTGCAGGTATTTAACAGAGAGGTCGACTGCACTCTGCAAAGAGGCATCACTGAAAGTGATAGAGTGATAAGCTTCATACTTGTGTTTGATACCTTGAAGAATCAGCATTGTCTCTTCTCTACTCGGCTCTTCAACATCTATTTTGGCAAAACGGCGAGAGAGCGCCTTGTCTTTATCAAAGAAGTTTCGATACTCAGCATAAGTCGTCGCACCGATACACTTGATATCCCCGCGAGCCAATGCCGGCTTGAGTATATTGGCAGCATCCATACTGCCGCCGCTTGTACTCCCCGCACCGACCATAGTATGGATCTCGTCGATAAAAAGCACAGCCCTGTCTATCTCCTGCAACTCTTTGAGAATCGCTTTAAGACGCTTTTCAAAATCGCCCCGGTACTTTGTCCCTGCAATCAACGCTCCCATATCCAAAGCAAAAATCTTTGAATCCTTCAAGACATTGGGCACCTCATCTTCGGAGACCCTCAGGGCAAGTCCCTCTGCGATAGCGGTTTTTCCCACACCTGGTTCGCCTACCAGCAGCGGATTATTCTTTTTTCTACGGCAAAGTGTCTGCATCACCCGCTCTATCTCCTGTTCTCGGCCTATGACGGGATCAATTTTACCTGTTTTAGAGAGCTCTACAAGTTCAATGGTAAATTGATCGAGAACTGTCTCTTTTTTCTCTTTTTTCTCCTTGACAGCAGTGCCTCCATGCTGATGTGAAATCACCTCAAGAACATCGACTCGATCGATCCCCTCTCTCTTCATCAGATAGACTGCATAGGAGTGCTTTTGCAAAAAGATCGCGGCAAGCATATCTCCTATCGTTGCCTCTTTTCGGCCTGAACTGTGTATCTGTGTCATCATGTCATTGATCGCCCGCGAGAGTGCTACCGTCTCGAAAGGCTCGACTGCTTCACTCAATGAGGGTATCGTCGTATTGATATGGTTGATAATTCCCTCCGTAAGCTTATCAGGATCCACATCCAGCGTCTGGAGCAGATATCGTCCATCTTCACTTTGCAGGATGGACCAGAATACATGCTCGAGTGTCAGATATTCATGTCTATTCTCTTTGGCATAGCCTACTGATTTCTTAAAAACATCATTGAGTGCGATACTGATCATCTATCTATCCTTTTCAATCGTTGCGAGAAGCGGAAACTCATTTTGCTTGGCAAGCTGTTTGACCTGTTGGGCTTTTGTCTGTGCTATCTCATAGGTGTAAACACCGCAAACAGCAACTCCTTTTTCATGAATTTTAATCATAATAATCTCCGCTTCCTGCAGATTTTTATGAAAAATCTTCATCAATATCTCTACCACAAAATCCATACTGGTATAGTCATCATTGTGCAGCAAAACCCGATACATCTCCGGCTCCTGCAAAACAAGGTCAACTTCAACTTCTTCATTTACTTTTGGCAAATCTTTCCTTTTTGCAATACACTTTTTGATATATTATACAAAAATTTCAAGGATTTGCAAGTGCAAACACTATTTGTCACGGCAACAGGCACTAATGTCGGAAAAACCTACACAACTCTACAGCTCATCCAAGCCTTTTCAAAACACAATATACGCGTAGGCGTTTGCAAACCGATCGAAACCGGTGTTGCAGAGACTCCTCTCGATGCAGAACTCCTTCTCGATGCTTGCCAGAGAGTCAACCCTGCTTTTGCAACACTCTCGCCGAAAGATATCACAGCCTACACCTTTCCTCTCCCTGCGGCACCTTTTTGTGCAGACACCCAGCAGACAATAGACCTAAAAAAGATTATTGAAAAAATAGAAGAGCTTCAGAAACTCTGCGATCTTCTTATCATAGAAGGTGCCGGAGGGCTGATGGTGCCGATCACCCAGGATTATATGATGATCGACTTAATCAAGACACTGAACAGCAAAACACTTTTGGTCACCCCGAGCCGATTGGGCTGCATCAACGATACTATGCTAAGTATCCAGGCACTCAAATCCAGAAAGATAGATTTTGACTGGTGCGTCAACCTTTATGAAGATAGTAAAGATTTTTCGGAAGTGACACAGCCGTTTTATGATACTGCTTATCCCGAGTGGTGGTCTGCACAGGATGGATTAGAGAAGTATATCGATCACCATTGCCCAACCGACTGATATATCCTAAAAGAGTTCCGGATGATCTTTTTTTAATTTTTTGCCAAATTGATAAGCACCCTCTTTGGTAAAATGTCCTCCGTCAAAAAAGAGAAATTTTTGATTATCACTTGAAATGATTTCACACCCTTTCAACTCCTCTCCGCACTGGGACAACATCATATCGACATAATAAATATTGTTGTCAGCATAATAAGAGTTAGCAAACATAGATTTCAACTGCTCATTCTGCTCAATCCTGTATCCATTTTGGAACTTCTGGCTGAAAGTGTTGATACTGCTCATGCGCATATGCCTTTTAACGATATCAGGTATCTGTTTTGCATAATCCATTTTTGGGCCGAAGACATAAATCGGAGCGTGGGATAGTGCTCTTATCTCAGCTAATGAGTTCTTTAATTTATCCAAGTCAAAAACAGTCCAATTGTCATGCAGATATACTCTGTCGATAGTTTTCCATTTTTGATTTGCAAAATTTTTATTTTTGATATTTGAGCATTTTTCAATCTGATCATCATCATTTGGTATGGTTCCAAAGTTGGAACATAAAAATGTTGTCGATAAAAATTCAATATTCAACTTAGAGTCATTCTCTTTCAAGGCATAGATCAAATCTATACCGTATGAATTACCCATAATAATGACACTATCCTCTCCCTTTTGCCCCTTTAACAGATCCGCATCCTGCTGCTTGGACCAATATCTATTTCGCTCCACCATAAGCTCTTCGGTTGAAATCTGGAACTCTTCGGGATACCTATCCGGAAACCCTTTATATCCCCAAATATTAGCGGCAATAAATGCAATAAGAAGCATCAGAGCCGGCACAATAAATGTAAAATGTGTTTTAGAGTCATCGGCTTTTTTCAATCGCCACGGCTTCTCCACATATCTCCACAAAACATATCCCAATATAAACGAAGCTGCTATAAACATCATTTTCTCAAGATGTGTAATCGTACCAAATTTCCAATATTTATAAAAGACAATGAAAGGCCAATGGACAAGATAGATCGAATAAGAGATCAAACCTATCCCCACTGCAACTTTATGTCGCAGCAGTGATCCTGCAACGGAAAATCTCGACGCATAGATGACCAGACCGGCTCCAATACTCGGTACCAAAGCAGCATAACCGGGAAATTGCATTGTATGCGTAAAAATCAACAAACTATAGAGTATCAATCCCAGACCAAGCATAGTTAAAAAATCATAGAGATATTTTTGCCGAAATTTGAATAGTTCAGCCCAAATTACCAATGCGCCTATAGAAAATTCAAATGTCCGAAAAGGAAGCATAAAAAACGATACAGAAGGGTTCTTTTCAGTAACCGCAAAGCTGGCATAGGCAGAAATAATGGTGGAGAGCAGCAAAAAAATCAATAGGTATCTTTTATTTCTAAACCACAAGAGGCCTACCAATAAAAATGGCCATATTAGATAGAATTGCTCCTCAACGGAGAGAGACCAGGTGTGCAGCAGGGGTTTTATATCAGATCCTGCATCAAAATAACCTGCTTCCGACATAAAAAAGAAATTTGACAGTGACATGTTTGCATACAAAAGCGATTGTCCAAACCGTGCCAAGTCAACAGGCGAAAATAGTTGATATGCAAATACAATGGAGACCAGCAGCATCACAAATAGTGCCGGAAATAGCCTTCTCGCCCGCCTCACATAGAAATCAAAAAAAGAGAAATTTTTATGCTCAACATCAAATAGTATATTTTTCGTGATCAGATAACCGGAAATAACAAAAAAAATATCAACTCCGACAAAACCGCCCGGTATCCACTTGTAGCCGACATGATAAAAAATAACTGCCATGACTGCCACTGCCCGCAAGCCATCAATATCCGATATATACTTTTTTTCTATCATGCTTTTTCTCTTTGATATTTAATCTGCCTAACAATATCCATAAAGAAATCCCTGCTCCATGTATACAAAATCCTCTTATCTGCTATAAATACTTCAAGATCTCTTTTGGTAGTAGCAATATTTAAATTATACCAAAGGACTAACTTCTTCAAGCTTTGAAGTAAGCAATAAGTACTTATACAGCGATGTTTATAGTGATTTGCAGTGAATAGGTGGCTGGATAAGATCC
>JAYEOH010000185.1:0-8716 GCA_034722775.1 Campylobacterota bacterium
ACCGAAAACAAGGATATTATGATGGAACTGATCTCCACATTGTTATATTACTCAACACTTTTTCAATCCTCACCCGTACCGAACTATAGAAGATCCATTTACGATACGATCAGTTTTTCACATAAACTGGTAGGACTCAAAGGAGCAAAGGGAGCAGGAAAAACCACTTTGCTGCAGCAGTATCTTCAGAGTCTCGATATGGATGTCAATGAAAAGATCTATATCTCTATGGACAACCCGCTGATCGGTGCCACCCGCCTGCTGAGTCTTGCGGAGGAGTTTCAAAAGAGAGGTATCAGAGTTTTGGTTGTCGATGAGATCCATTACCAGAGGAATTTTGAGCAGGATCTTAAAACTATTTATGATTTTTTCGATATACAGATTGTATTTTCCGGCTCTAGCGCGATAGCACTCTCTGGAGCAGACCTGAGCAGAAGAGCACTGGTCTACACTATCCCCACACTCTCCTTCAGAGAATATTTGGAATTAAAACTCGACATCAAACTTGAAACTATATCCTTTGATTCACTACTCAGCAGCCATACGCAATATGCCTTCGATATCGTCTCCAAGCTAAAACCATTGAAATACTTTGAGTCCTATCTGGATTTTGGTGCTTACCCTTTCTTTTTGGAGGGCACGGAGCAAGATTATGTTATGAAACTTACAACCGCGATAAACAAAACGATAGAGAGTGATCTACTGCAGCTTTTCAGTATAGATCCAAAAAATATAGCATTGCTGAAAAAGCTTCTTGTGATCATGTGTGAAAATCCGCCCGGAGATATGAATATCACCTCTCTGGCAAGAGAAATGGAACTCAATGTAAAGACCCTTTATCACTATATCAGTGCATTGGAAAAAGGCAAACTGATACGATTGCTTTATTACAACAAAAAAGGCAATGCTCTTTTTCAAAAACCTGATAAAGTACTGCTTGACAATCCAAGCCTTTTTAAAATACTCTGCCTCTCGTCAAATAGAGGATCAAAAAGAGAATCTTTCTTTTTGTCAATGCTGGATACACATCAGATACGATATAGTAAAAAAGGGGACTATTTTGTCGAGGATCATCTTTTTGAAATAGGCGGAAAAAATAAATCTTTCTCCCAAATCAAAGATTTAGCTGATAGCTATCTGGTGATTGACGATATCGAGATCGGAGATGGCAGGAAAATACCACTCTGGATTTTTGGATTTTTGTATTAAATAATATTACTAAAGACTCAATCTTGTTTGTCTCTATCCTTGGTGGGAACGCATACGAGTGCGGCAATAATAAAAAATACACACAAGCAAAAAAGTAAATGTTGATTTTCCAGATTTGCAATGATAAAGTATAGAACATAAAAGATACATTAATTGTCCATATATAAGTTTACTATTATACAATTCATTTGAAGGAGTGTATATGAAAAATGAAAAACTACTGCAGCATCAAAGACACAACATCATCTTGGAACGACTGGAAAATGGTGAGACACTCTCTATCACAGAGCTTGCTGGAGAGTGGGGGATCCTCACCAAAACACTGCAAAGAGATTTCAGGAAACTAATGGAAGGCAACTACGGTATCATCCGTGCCAGTGATGGCAAGAGGTTTACCCTCTCCCAAAAACAGCACACCTCCAAAGATGCCAATACTGCTATAAAAATGCTCGATAGCCTCTCGGCAGATATCGGTGGAGAGTTCTACACCAAGGCACAAGCCACTCTGAACAAACTACAGCAGCATATAGAGTCACCGTTCTATACACGCATCGATGTTGAAAATATCTCTAGCAAGCTTGACCTTATCGAAGATCTCGAAGAGGCTATCTCAAGACAAAAAAATGTCGACTTCTCCTATAAAACATTGCGGGAGCCATACAAGATAAAGAGTTATGAAAATGTCAAACCCTACAAGATCATTATTTTCGATGGTTTTTGGTATCTTCTTGCAGAATATCATGGTCACTATATCAAATTCTATCTCAAGGAGATCAGAAATATAAAAGTACTCAATCAGACATTTGAGCGAAATGGTGAACTATTGGAGAGGATGAGCAAGGCTCTTGGCTTCTGGTTTGATCCCACTGCCAAGTCTTTTGAGGCAATACTCCTGCTTGATCAGGAGGTGATAGTTTATTTCAAAAGAAATCCCATCAATGGACAGCGCATCAAGATGAACTATGACGGCACCGCCGAACTGACTGTGACCGCCACGGACAAAAGGGAAATTTTTGATTTGTTGAAAAAATGGCTGCCACAGATCAGAGTGATTGAGCCCTTTGAACTTCAGGAAGAGTTTGAGGAGATGCTGCAGGGGTATCTGGTAAAGAAAATTTAAGAGGGAATATCTGGGATTAAAATGTAGCAATATACAAGAAAAAAAATAAAAATATCTTTTTTAAAATGATGCAGTACCCAAGAGCAGGGCACTACAGAGGATTAGTTAACTGCTACTTGAACAGCAGTACCTTCCCAGATACCGTGCTTTGTACAGTAACCATGTGCTACCAAGTTCAACTTCTTACCTGTTGGGATGATCGTGAATGTAGTAGTATTGTGTGCTTTAATATTTCCGAGTGTTCCCGGGATGTAAGTCGCTTGAGCCAATTTGGTTTCACCGTTAAAAAGAGTCACAGACTCTATATAGTGATCAAAATCATCCGGGTGAGTATACTCGTTACCCATTTTGACAGTTACTTCAAATGGCTCTCCGGCAGTTGCTGTATCAGCACATGTGATAAATGGTGAATGTCTATCGATAAGGTCCTTTTTCGCTTCTCTATCTACTTCGCTGATGTCTACATACTTGTTAATCTTTGGCATGGTATATCCTTTTTTTAATTTTGTTATGAGAAATTATAGCATAAAAAAAGTTAATTAGGATAAATTTAGTCTTATTTAGGATTTGAGTTTTATAGTGTGTAGTTTTGCAACACTATAGCTACCGGAAAAGGTAGCTATATTGGTCTGTTTTTTTGGGATTATGCAGTGTATAGTTGTGTCGCTTTTTGGACATGGAAATTGAGACCGATCTCTTTTTCTGTACATCCAAGAGCGAGGGCAACCATTTGAGGCATATGAAGAACCGGCAGTTCTACATCGCGACCCATGACTTTGCCTACATCATCCTGGTAAGTATCCATCTTTAAATGGCAGAGAGGACAGGGTGTGACCATGATGTCAGCATTGTTGTCAACCGCATCCAATAATGCATTTCCTGCCAGCACTTCAGAGGTATGGTTTGCCTGAAGTTCTACATGGAAGCCGCAGCATCTGTTTTTGTGGGCATAATCAACAGGATGACCTTCAAGTGCATCGATCAGTTGATCCAGCGAAGTAGGGTTGTAAGGATTCTCTCCACTATTGCTGGAACCGTGAAGCTCAGAAGGACGGATGTTGTGACAGCCATAGAAAGGCGCGATATTCAGATGACTGAGTGGTACGGCAACCTTCTCTTTGATGTTATCCAATCCATACTCATCTATCAGCGTATAGAGGAAATGTTTGATCTCTGATGTACCTTTGTACTCCAGTCCTACCTCTGCAAGCTTCTCATTGACTCTTGCTTTGAGTTCGGGATCAGTATCGAGTGCATGTTTGGTCATAGCAGAGTTGAGCTGACAAGTATTACAAATCGTGATCATCGTCAGACCCAGTTTTTCTGCATAACAGATATTTCTGGCATTGAGGACATGTGCCAGGAACTCATCAAAATCCTGAAGGTGACTCGCACCACAGCAACTTGCCTCTTCGAGAATAGTGATCTCGATTCCCAGCTTCTCTGCTACGGCGAGTGTAGAGGAGAGCAGTTCAGGTGTAGATTGTTTGGCTGTACATCCTGTAAACAGCGCATATTTTAATTGGCTCATATTCTCTCCCTATATCTTTGGTAATTTATTGGTTTGTGAAATCTCGATCAATTTTTGTATCTCATCAAGATTTTTAGACTTCGGTACATTGTCTACAAATGGAAGTGCATCCGTAAAATGAATCTTGCCTACCTTGAGCATCTTCACTGCCGTTTTGACATGCTTGTGCATGCCGAAAGGCCCTTCGGAGTAGAGAACGATATCTGCCTCATCCAGGAAACCATGTTTTTTGATGCTTCTCACAAAACCTTCCGCATGTTTGGTCGCTACATTGCGACGGGCAAGATTTTGTTCAAATTGCATATTGTGCAGTTTTGTAATCTTCTCGATCGGATTGACATCTTTGGGGCAGGCTTCCGCACACTCCATGCACTTGACACAATCCCAGATACCCTGAGCAGGCTCTCCTGCCATCTCAAGTCTCTCGGTGGCTGCCTCATCGCGAGGATCGACACTGAAGCGATAGGCAGCAGCGAATGCAGCGGGACCAAAGAACTCTTCATTGGCTTCAAGGGCAGGGCAGGCATAGTGACAGTTTCCGCACTGTATACAGTAGTCTGCATCGAGGAAGTTTTCCACTTGTTCTATAGACATCTTTGTCTCGTGTGCAGGATGAGGATCGATATCAGCCACGACAAAAGGCTTGACAGCAGCATGCTTCTCCCAGAAGTCCTTTTTGTCGATGATCATATCTTTGATCGCTCTTTTTTTACTCTGAGGATCGAAGATCAATTCATTTCCGAAAAGGTCGATCATATCCCAGGCATTCTCTTTGCAGGAGAGTACGGGTTTGCCATTGACTTTGATGGAACAGGAGCCGCAGATACCATGACGGCATGAGCGCCTATAGGAGAATGAACCGTCATGCTCCCACTTGATACGGTTGAGCAGATCGAGTATCAACTCGTGATTCTCTACCTCCATCTCATAGGTTTTATAATAAGGAAGGTAGTCTGTCTCTGCATTAAAACGAAATGCTTTAATGGTTATTTTTTTATATTTGTGTGTAAACATCTCTACTCCTTAGTATGTTCGCGCTTGAGGCTCAAATTTACCCGGGACAACATCTGCGTACTCATGGGTCATATTGTACTCTTTGTCCATATAGGCATAGGTATGCTTCATAAATTTCTCATCGTCTCTGGTGGGGAAGTCTTCACGGAAGTGAGCTCCGCGACTCTCTTCTCTAGCTAATCCTCCCTCAACTATAAAGAGTGAAAACTCCAGCATATGCTCAAGCTCGATCGCCTCTTGAAGTTCAGTATTGAAAGTTTTACTCTTGTCGTCGATACGAATATTTTTGTAGCGCTTGAGCAGTTTCTTGATGATGGCAGCTTGCTTGCTGAGAGACTTCGCTGTCCTGAATACACCAGCATTGTCCGTCATACTCTGCTGCAGCTCTTCTCTCAATGCGTGGACACGCTCAGTTCCATTGCTTGTCAAGACCCGGTTGACCTCATCCAGCATCGACTGTGCATCTTCAGCTGTGGCTTCTCTCAATTCAATATTGTCGATGTCTCTCAGCATGCTTTCGCCTGCATGCCGTCCAAAGAGCAGTGCTTCGAGTACAGAGTTGGCCCCCAGTCTGTTGGCACCATGGACAGAGATACATGAGCACTCTCCTGCTGCGTAGAAACCTTCTACCAGTTCATCCGGAGATTTTTTCACATGACAGTTGATATCAACAGGGATACCTCCCATAGAGTAGTGTGCGGTTGCTGCAATCATTACAGGCTCCTTGAGCATGTCCTGCCCCAGGAAGGTGATAGCAAGTTCACGCAACTCCGGAAGTTTTGTCAGGATGATTTCAGGATCAAGGTGTGTCAAGTCGATCCAGACGGCATCTTTGTCCGGACCGACACCCCGACCCTCGAGAACCTCCTGTGTGATCGCACGCGCAACGACATCACGAGAAGCCAGCTCCATCGCATTGGGAGCGTATTTTTCCATAAATCGTTCACCTTCAGAGTTGAAGAGGCGACCCCCTTCACCACGGGCTGCTTCGGAGATCAGGATGCCTGAGCCGCCAAGTCCGCTTGGGTGAAACTGCACAAATTCCATATCTTCCAGCGGTAACCCGTGTCGAGCTACTATAGAGAGTGCATCTCCCGTGTTGGCATGGGCATTGGAGTTGATCTTGAATGCTCTGCCGTATCCGCCTGTAGCAAACATGACTACTTTGGCATTGAAAACAGCCGGCTGCATATCTCTGATATTGAAAGCTGCAACCCCCGATACTTTACCATCTCTGTAGACGATATCTCCGGCATACCACTCGTCAAACACTTCAATTCCCGCACGATCTGCCTGCTCATATATCGTTTGAAGCAGTGTTAATCCTGTGCGATCCTTGGCATAACAGGCTCTGGGCTTGGACTGGCCCCCAAAAGGCCTGATCGCAATATCTCCCTTCTCATCTCTCGAGAAGACAGCACCCATTCTCTCAGCCCACCTAATCGTCTCAGGTGCCTTGCTGCAGAGGAGTTCTACACAATCCTGATCCGCAAGGTAGTCACTTCCCTTGACTGTGTCAAATTCGTGTAACTCTATACTGTCTTCCGGCCCAATAGCGGCATTGATACCCCCCTGTGCTGCGCCCGAGTGGCTTCTAAGTGGGTGAAGTTTGGTAATGACTGCTGTTTTTTTGCCTGCTGCTGTCAGCTCTCTGGCTGCTGCCAGACCTGCCAAACCTGCACCGACAATGACGGCATCATATTGATAGATTTGAACATCCATGGTTGCTCTGTCCTTTGCATTGAATTTGAATCAATTATAACAGCAGTTTTGTTAAGTTTAATGAATACAGAAGGGGAAGTGGAGAAATATGGAAGTATATGTTACCTTTTCTCTTAATGAAAAGTATGAGAATGAGATATAAATCAAGATAAAGCAAAAAGCCTTATCATACAGTGCCTGTTTAGGATGCGGCCTTCTCTTCCAGGTTTACAAAATCTTCATAAGAGATCAACGCAAGAGGAATATCTCTGCCAATTTGTTTGACGATCGCCGCATGGTGCTCTTCAAACATTTGGAGATCCATTGTGTTCGCTACGATTAAAAGTTCAGCACCACTATCCAATGCGTTGAGAAGTGTCGTGCCGGCTTTGGTATAAGCCAGCTCTTTTTGTCTCTCCAGTAGTGATCTGCCTGCAAGCTTGGCAGACCTATCAAAGTTTACAATAAAAGCCCCGGCATCCCTGATCTGTGCATTAACCTCTTTCAGCTTCTCTCTGGAGGTGTCCGATCCGGCATAAAAAGCCACATGCATCCCCTCAACACTTCGCACATCTGCTCTCTTGACTGGTTTTTTAGGCAGGAGTTGAGCTATTTTATTTACAAATAAGTTCGTGTCACCAGCCGTTGTCATGGCTTTGAGTTCATCGATGGCGGCAGTGTGCTCGCAGGCATCGAAGAGGTTATTTTCATATTCACATCCCGACAATCCATTAAATGGATTGTCGATCGCAGCCAGGATCTCCTCTTTGTGTTCAGAGCCGTCCTGGATCATCTTGTGCGCAAGTAGCAAAATCGCATCACCAATATAGTCATGGTCGAATCGGAAAGTTTCAGAGGCATAGTGCAGGGCATAGAGGTTTTGATAGTATTTTAAGTCATCTTCAGAGGCAAAAGGTGCCAGGAGCTCATAGCTTTTCATAAAGTCAGTATCATTAATGATGAGTCCGTTGGTAGAGCGATAAGAATCTACAGGGTCTATCTGCAGTGAAGTGCCCAGTTTTTCTACAACTTCATTCATACTTGTATCACCATCGACAACCAAATCGTTGATCCTGAATACAAGATTCTCCCGGGGATATGAAAAGTCCTTATTTTGCTCTTTGATTAAGGCTAATAAATCTTTACTCTTCATCTCTTCTGTCAATTTAAAGCTAAACTGCCGATAATAGGGTAGATAGTCTGTCTGCGCATTAAAAAAGAATGCCTTTATTTCCAGTATGATAGGTTCCATCTAATAATCCTTTAGAGTTATTCCAATTATTGTATCTTATGTTTTATATTGATTTGATAATCTTCTCCTGCAATAGAGACAAACAGGCTTAAGTATGTTACAATTTTGCCAAAACAAGAGAGTGCTTATTAATGGATAAAGAGATATTTGTGATCGATCAGCTACATTCTGAATATATCGGAGATGATGGCGCCGTCATAGGAGAGATGGTCTACAGTATGGATGCATTTCATGAAGATGTGCATTTCAAAAGAGCATGGATGACTCCCCGTCAGATCGCCCGAAAAGCTATGCTTATCAATCTTTCAGATGCTATTGCCATGAATGCCGATCCCCTCTATGCGCTGGTGACTCTCTCTATTCCCAGGGATTTTTCTCAGGATGAGATCAGAGAGCTCACCCAAAGCCTGGAGTCAACAGTCGCAGAGTTTGGGTGTGAAATCATCGGCGGGGATACGATAGGCGGAGATAAGCTTCATCTTTCGATTACGATTATCTCAAAAAGTGGCGATCCTCTGCTTCGAAAAGGTTTGCGAGAGGGTGATCTGCTGGCATATACCGGACAGCTTGGTGGGAGTAAACAAGGTCTGGATCGACTCCTGAGCGGTGAAAAGATTGAAGAAGATTCCAGATTTTATGAGCCAAAGCTCAGGAGAAAATTTGTTGCAAAAGCAAGAACCTATTTGCGTGCAGGTATGGATATCTCAGATGGACTCTATTGTGATACCAATAAAATACTCGGCTATAATAAATTGGGTTTTGAGCCTATAATAAATATTGCCGATGAGTTGGGCTTGAGCGGTGAAGAGTATGAGATGCTTGTAGGCATTTCGCCCGAAAACCTGAAGAGTGTGATGGAAATTGCCGGAGAGACAGAAACCCCACTGAC
>JAYEOH010000186.1:0-1645 GCA_034722775.1 Campylobacterota bacterium
TTTCAAAGCGATGTCAAGAGTTTGTTTTACTCCTTGTCCAAAATTGTAAACTTTCCTTGTTTACTCTTGATAATCGTCACCTCCCCCTAAGAAGCGGGTTTTTCGTAGTCAACTTCCTTGTTTTGGTGCTACATCCTTGTTCCCGCTTCTTATTATCGTATTTAAAGATTATTTGATGCTTTGCCCCTGTTTTGTATCCTGCCTCTCATTCTTATATCAACCCATATATAACTTTGGGTTAAGCCGATAGAAAAAATAATTTTATAGCCACTTCAAAGCCTATATTTGAGGATTTTCAAATTTTATTATTTTTTGGCTATGCTTGTACTCGGCATAACACCCAGACTACAGTGGGAAGAGTTCCGCTAACAAGGAGAAATTGATGCAGAAACTAGTGATTACATTGATAGGATTATTGTTTTTTACGCACAATGTCTGGGCAGAAAACAGGCTCTGCTACAGCTATGATCCCGATCGATTCATAGCGTGGAGCAATTGGGTGCCGCCGGGTACGGATCATAATGCAAGCGCTGAAATGAAGCCGATAAAAGAGGTCTATATCGATATCCCGGAGTCGATTGAGGGTCAAGACAAGGTTATTACATTTTTTGTCGTAATCGATCAAAGAACCTATATGCATGATGAGATCTTATGCTATGAGAGAACCCCTCAGTTTTACAAATGTGGCGGAGTATGCGATAGCGGACAGTTAAAACTTAACAGCTCTATCGATGTAATGCTTGATAGACTTGATTTTAACTATCATAATGGGGAGGAGCCTGTCACAGAGCTGGAGCTGGAGCAGAGAAATCCAAAAAAATGGATAAAAGCCAAACCTATCCCCTGCCCAAAAAAGGCACAGGAGGAAGACAGGAGACGGGAACACTCTTTGGTGCAGTGACATCTTCTGCAATGAGTTCCGATATTATTACCACCCCGACTAAATACCTAAAACTTTAAAAGAGCGAGAAGAGGTAAGAAGTGAGTGAAAAAATATGCAGGACTGGCCGTAGTCAATTCAAATGTTTTTTTGCTTGCAGATTGCCTCACTGATATCAAAAGTAGATAAAATATTTATTCATTGAGATCTCCTCATCTCTACAATAGAACTGATAGCATATATTCCCAGAATTATCCAGGTAGAAAGATAACCAAACAATATAGACAATGCAGCGCAAGCCATACCGATCACCACAATAAAAAAGGGAGCAGAGAAGCTCTCTTCATCATCCAGTCGCGTCATTAGCAGAAATATTGCCAGTGAACCGATTGTTCCAATCAGAAAGTTACCTATAGCAAGACTCAACATAAAAGCACTCTCCTTTATCTACGATACACATATTTGTTTAGTTATTTTCGAATGGTCTTCCTCTTTCCTAAAGTAGCCACATCAATGTATCGACAGCCATTCTTATGATTAAGCCTTTTAGATTATAGCAGATTGTGCTGATAAGGTATGAGTGTGACATATCTTAAAAGATGTTGGTATTACAAGCCGGCATACATTGGTGCAATCAACAATATACTATAAAAAACTTTAGCGAACAAGACTAAAGGTAATGATTTACTTCTCCATAAATCTTATTTGCCTATAATCATCTAAAGGATTTTTAAATGAACACGCAAAATATTATACGGATTACTC
>JAYEOH010000187.1:0-2860 GCA_034722775.1 Campylobacterota bacterium
GAATCGATCTGCTCTTTAAGATCCAAACATTTGGACTCGTCGTTTACCAATATATGTCTTGCGCTTGCTGTTGCCATTTTCTTTTCCTTTTATGTTGTTTTGATGAGACTTTGCCTCGAACAAGTTCGAGGTTCCTGAACTGCCTGGCCTTTGCCTCGAACAAGTTTGAGGTTCCTGGGAATCCTTATGCATTAAAAAAGTATTGCTGTGCCTCTTTTTTCTCTGTATAAGGGGAGACGGTAAGCATATCATCTCCTCCGATCTCCACCTCATATCTTTCTCTTGCACTGCTGCGTGCATAAGTCATCGCTATTTTAGCAGCCAGTGTCCTATCTCCGGCTGTGGCAGTGGCGCTCAGCAGCGAAAAAGGACCGGCTATAGGGAGTTTGACCGTAACATACTTCTCACTCTCTACGCCTTGGAGTCCTTCATTGTCCTCCTGGTTCCTGCCGACTATGAGTTTGGCACCATCGGGAAGTCTGAAGTGCCGTCCATATTTGAGCAGATCGATATCCGAAATAGTCAAATCATCATGAGCTGCAAACTCTCTGAGACGATCGCTGAAGTGCTCTTCCGTCAGCAAGCACCCTCCGCCCGGGCTCTCATACTCTTCCCAGCCATACTCTTCGACCATAGCAAGCTGCTGCTCCCTGCTCCTCCCTGAAATACCACAAAGCTTCTCTCTGTCGACCCAGCCTTTCAGCTCAGGCGTCGTCTCCTCCATCAGCTTTGCAGAGAGAGGACGCAGGATCAGCCTCTCCTCGTCATCCTCTGCCAATTTGGTCACCAGTTTGATCGCGTCGGCTCTCTGGCTCATAGGTCTTTGTCCCAGCACTTCCCCGGTGATCAGAAAGGATGCATCAAATCTCTCCATCAACCCTCGCGCAACCTTGAACATATAACCGTGGCAATCAATACATGGATTGAAATTTTTTCCATAGCCATGCACCGGATCAAAGAGTATCTTCTGAATGTACTCTTCACGCACATCTACGATCTCAAGCTCTGCACCTGCCTGTATGGCTCTCTCTCTCATCAGCTTAGAGATATCCTTCGTCCCGCCGAACCCTGTCTTGATATGAATCGCAGTCACATCTATACCCTGGTCCGCAATCATTTTGATCGCCAGCATACTGTCAAGTCCGCCGCTAAATAGTGCTAAAGCTCTCATAGGCTACCAATTCTCCTTTTTTCAATCTCGGTATTATATCTGTTTTTATTTTACGCATATAGAAACTCTTTTTCTGATAAGAGAGTGACATATCCTTCGCGATTATTTGATACTGTTGAGTGTAGTAGCTGCCAAGCATCCAGAGTAAGCTCTTTTTCAACTCCTCCTCATTCATCGTCTGTATCGTATCGTCGATCGACAACCCTGCCAACTGAGGGTCTTCTCTCTCTTCGCGTATCAATGCTTCAAAAAGCTGCCGATACTCGCCGAACATACTGCTGTCAATAACATTGAGCACATCATCGACCAGCGAAGGCTTCTCCAAAAGAGTCTTGAAGATGCTCAGCAGTTCAACATCCTCTTTTTTCTGGGAAAAACGCTCACGCACTCCGGACAACTCCGCTCCTTTGGAAAAAAGTGCAGGAGAGAGACCCAAAAATGTGGCAGCAGTCGGGATATAGGAATCCTGCATAATAGGGCTCAGAGAGGAGAGAAAACTTTTGACTGCCGCAAAAGCTGCCTCCTTCGCCCTGGGATCAGAGAGGTCATAGGAGCGAGAAATCGTTTCGATCACAAAGGGGATCAAGGGGCTTGCTTCCCGGAGGAGTTTTGCCACATCTTCGCTCTTGCCTTTTGCAATCATATCTGCAGGGTCCTGTCCGCCGGGAAAGAGGACAACACCGCCATCAAACCCTCCGGCACTCAGCATCTGTGCTGCCTTGAGTGCTGCTGCTATGCCCGCCTTGTCCCCGTCATAAGCCAGGATTATTTGGGGATTTCCCTTGCGCAGGAGCGGAAGGTGCTCTGCGGTCAATGCTGTTCCCAGCGTAGCGACCGCTTCTCCAAATCCCGCCTGATGGAACATGATCACATCCAGATACCCCTCACAGACTATCAGTTTTTTGTTGGCATAGATACGCTCTTTGGCTCTATGGTATCCGTACAAAAGCCGTGACTTGTTAAAGAGTCTGGTTTGGGGAGAGTTGATATATTTGGCAGGATGGTTGCTCAGCGTGCGACCCCCAAACCCTACGATGGAGCCGTTAGAAGAGTAGATCGGAAAGGTGACCCGCTCCACCAACCGGGCATAAAACTCCCCTCTCTCTCCATGCGCTATAATCCCTGCCTCTTCCGCTTTGGGCATAGGGAAAAGGTTGCTGTTTAGAAAATGTATCACCTCCTGTCCCTTGCCGACATACCCTATCTCGAATGCTTCTATCGAGCTGTTGCTGACTCCCCTGTCGTAGAGATATTTTTTGGCAGAGTCATTCAAGTCCAGATTTTTGACATACCATTTTTGCACAGACTCCAAGAGGCGCCTGGATTCACTGTAGTCACTGCTTCCCTTGGTATAGAGAAGTGAAAAATTATACATCGAAGCAAGTTTTTCGATCGCTTCGGGATAACTCAGCTTTTCGATCTCCATCATAAACTTGATACTGTCCCCGCCTGCACCGCAGCCGAAACAGTGATAAATCTGCTTGGAGGGACTGACAACAAAACTGGGGGTTTTTTCTCCATGAAAAGGACAATTTGCCTTATAGTTGGCACCGGCCTTCTTCAGCTCGATATAGTTACCCACCACATCAACGATATCGATACTGCTCTTGAGAGATTCTATGGATGCATTGTCTATCATGGAGAGCATTATAGCAAAATTGTGGTTGATGAGGTATAATATCGCTTATT
>JAYEOH010000187.1:2960-8542 GCA_034722775.1 Campylobacterota bacterium
ACAGTTGTGGATAGTATTCTCCCCTCCTATCGGGATCCTCTTTTCAGTATCCTGCTCATTATCACACTGAGCCTGATCATCGCTGTGTTGACTTATGCGTGGGGAGTCTACCGACAGCAGGCAGACAAGAGTACCCTGCGAAAATTTCTCGAAAAGTTCGAGAGTGCCGAATGTGCTCTGGACACCTCTACCATGCCTTTTGACGCTGCCATGTTCAAGCCCCTTGCCCTGCTTGCCAAGGCTTTTGAAAATAGCGGCGAATACCACAAAGCGATAAATATCTATCTCTACCTCATCAAGAACACCACCAATCCGGTCGACAAAGGCGACCTGATGGAGAGACTGGGGCAGACTTATCTGCGTGCCGGTTTTCTGGAGCGGGCGAGAGCTATCTTTTCCGAGATACTGAGCAAACGGCCGCGTACTCCCCATATCCTTTATGAGCTGAGTATCGTTCATGAAATGATGCGGCAATACGACAAAGCTCTAGAGGTCATAGAACCTCTGAATACCCAAGGTGAAGAGACTGAGGCGCTTGAAAAATTTTTACATTTTGAGATCCTTGCTTCAGACAAAAGTATCCTTCCCGAACAGAAAGTCGATGACCTGATAGCACTGCTGGATGCAGAACCGGCACTCTACCGGCCCATACTATCTCTCCTCTTTCGGCTCGACACCCGAAAAGCATGGGCGCAAATCGACAAAAGCTCTCTGCATACAATACTCGATATTTTATGGTTTTTGCCCTATTCACAACTCGATTTGGATATAATCACCCAAGATTCACGCCTCTCAGCTATCTATTATGCCAAAGGCTATCTGAACAGAGCGTCACAAAAAAGCGGTATCTTCAATATCGATCTGCTGGCAGCAGGCAGGATCAGCGGTTTTGAAGAGGGAGATTTGCTCTTTAGCTATCTCTGCAGGAAATGCAAACAAAGCTTTCCTGTTCCCTTCACACGATGTCCCAACTGCCTGGCACTCAATACCATAGAAGTCGAGGAAAGTATTGCAAAAAAACACAAACAAACAGGTTACTCTCTACTCTGACGGTTCGAGTCTCGGCAATCCCGGTCCGGGAGGCTATGGCGGGATTCTGGACTATCAGGGAAAACGCAAAACCTACAGCGGAGGCGAAGAACATACGACCAACAACCGTATGGAACTCAGAGGTGTCATCGAAGGACTTAAGATGCTCAAGGAGCCTTGTGATGTCCATGTCGTCTCAGACAGCAGCTATGTCGTCAAAGCAATCAATGAGTGGCTTGCCAACTGGGTCAGGAAGGATTTTGCAAAAGTCAAGAATGTAGATCTATGGAAGAGTTACATCGAAGCGGCAAAACCTCACCATATCAGAGCGAGTTGGGTAAAAGGGCATGCCGGACATGAAGAGAATGAAATCTGTGATCAACTCGCCAGAGCGGAAGCAGAAAAGATCAAAGAGAATCTGAAATAGAGGAGGCCGGCTTGGAAGATTATCGAGGACTTGAAAAGAGATTGGATTACACTTTTGAAAA
Source organism: Campylobacterota bacterium (assembly GCA_034722775.1). Classification (GTDB taxonomy): domain Bacteria; phylum Campylobacterota; class Campylobacteria; order Campylobacterales; family Sulfurovaceae; genus SZUA-451. Next base: position 4,478 of record JAYEOH010000187.1, read on the forward strand.
TAAGCAATTGATCATTGAAGCTTTGACCCATAAAAGCTATAAGAAACCATACAATAATGAGCGTCTTGAATTTCTCGGTGATGCAGTCCTTGACCTGATCGTGGGTGAATTTCTTTTTCATAAATTTCCTGCTTCTGATGAGGGAATTCTTTCCAAGATCAGAGCTTCACTGGTCAATGAAAGAGGCTTTACCATGCTTGCACACAAACTTGATCTGGGCAGATTCATCTATCTCTCTCCTGCTGAAGAGAACAACATGGGAAGGGAAAAGCCCTCTCTGCTCTCCAATGCATTTGAAGCAGTCATCGGCGCTATCTATCTGGAGGGAGGTCTCGAAATCGTCAGAGGTATCGTAGAGAAGCTCCTCGAAGAGACCCACCGGAAGATCGACCTGCAATCACTCTCCAAAGACTACAAGACAGCTCTTCAGGAGCTGACACAGGCATCACATGGCGTCACACCTACCTATGAACTCCTGCGCTCTTTCGGACCTGACCATAAAAAAGAGTTTGAGATTGCTATCATCCTGAATGATAAAACAATCGCAACGGCACAAGGCAAAAGCAAAAAAGAGGCGCAGCAAAAAGCGGCCTATATCGCGCTTGAAAAATTGAAAATCAACGAATAGAGAGAGCACTATGAATACATTTGGCAAAAAACTGACACTGACAACTTTCGGCGAATCTCACGGAAAAGCACTGGGGTGCATCCTCGATGGCGTTCCTGCCGGATTGATAATTGATGAGGCTTTTATCCAGGGTGAGCTCGACAGAAGAAAGCCGGGGAAAAGCCCACTGGAAACAGGCAGAAAAGAGGATGATAAATTTGAAATTCTCTCAGGAACCTTTGAGGGGATAAGCACAGGTACTCCTATCGCAATGGTGATCTTCAATACAAATCAAAAAAGCAAAGATTATGATAACATCAAAGATCTCTTTCGCCCGGGACATGCTGACTTTACTTACTATCACAAATATGGTATCCGGGACTATCGCGGAGGCGGACGCTCTTCGGCAAGAGAGACGGCTGCTCGTGTTGCCGGCGGTGCAGTCGCCAAACTGATGCTTCGTGAAATCGGTATAGATGTAGCATCAGGACTCTGCGAAGTAGATGGTATCAGGGCAGAAAAGTTTGATTTTGACTATGCCAGAAATAGTAAAATGATGGCACTCGATCCCAATGCAGAAAGCAGACAAGAGGAGGCGATCCTTGATGCAAAAAGCCGGCATGATTCGGTAGGCGGTGTCGTCCTGACCCAGGCCACAGGCATACCTGCAGGGTTGGGGGAGCCTCTCTACTACAAGCTTGATGCCATTCTGGCAGAAGCGATGATGGGGATCAATGCCGCCAAAGCTGTCGAAATAGGTGACGGTATCGCTACGACACATATGAAAGGCTCACAAAACAATGACCCTATCACCAAAGAGGGCTTTGCAAGCAATCATTCCGGAGGAGTTCTCGGAGGAATCAGCAATGGCGACAAGCTTATCGTTAAAACCCATTTTAAACCTACACCCTCCATCTTCCAGCCGCAACAGACCATCACCAAAACAGGGGAAGAGGTCACCTGCGAACTCAAAGGCCGACATGACCCTTGCGTCGCCATACGCGGAGCAGTCGTCTGTGAAGCGATGATGGCGCTGGTGCTTGCCGATATGGCGCTGCTGGGTATAGGCAAGAAGATGGAGCATCTCAGCACAATTTACCCGCATGTATCTTCACACAAACAAATATAAAGGAGACTAATTTTATGAAAAAAATTCTTATTTTACTTGCACTGATTCTCGTCGGAGGAGCAGGCTATTACTTCGGCTTTGGGGCTGAAAAAGCTACGGAAGCCCTCAAGGCACAAGTAGAGATCCAGCTGCAAACGCTTCAAAAAAATGGTTTTGCCGTTGAAGATCGAAAGATTGAAGCAAAAAAAGAACACTTTGTCCTTCACTATTCCGACCCTGCCAGGATCGGCCGCTATTTCAGGTCAAAAAATATCGATCTCTCCAATGAAGATGCCGAGGCATTCAAGGGCTTAAAAATTGGGATCGACCTCGCCTATCTTGATGGTGTCTACAGTGCTGTCTCTGCCGATCTCTATCCTGTTGCATTTCCTCTCATCTCCGTGCAAGAGGCGACACCCGGCGAAAGAATAATAATGGAGAGGATCATCCGTGAGAAAATTTTCCTCGCGCATATCGACGTCAACAAGATCTTTACCGCGTTCAAAGGCCATCTCAAGGATATCGACACCACTTTCAAGAGTGTAGACCCCATAACCATGGTGAGCAAAGGGTTCAAGTTTGACGGCACTTATGATGAGAAGCTCCTGACCTCATCTTCCAATACGATCAAACATTTGAGCATTGCAACCGGAAGCGGTACAAAATTTATCCTGGAGAAACTTGAAGGCAAATACGAGCAGGAGGGCAAAAGCAGCTATGATTTCACCTCCAAACATAAAGTAGAAAAACTTCTCTTTCGCGACGAAATAGATAGAGGTATAACCCTGAAAAAACTCACCTTCAAAGCATCTGGCAAAGCAGAAAAAGGACTCGCCTCTTCTCGCTTTGATTTTAATATTAAGAGTGCTGACATCAATGAGCCCCTGGGGAAACATCTCTTTGAGGATCTTGACAGTAAAGTCTCTCTGGAAAATATCTCTATTGCTGCCCTGGAGAAAATGGAACAACTCGACCCCAATGATGAAGAGGGCTTCAATGAGGCATTCAAAGAGCTGCTTGCAGAGGGTATCGTACTGAAAGCAGATGAGTTCTCAGTCAAAAAAGTGAAGGATACCGAGAGGGGGAAAATGATCGATGGTTTTGATATCAATGCTGTTGTCAAGATCAACAAAGTCACAAACTTCAAAGAGCTCGAAGAGAACCCTTTTGCCCTGCTCAATATCATCGACAGTACGATGCATCTCGAGTTTTCCAAAGAGCTCTATCTCCTGCTGCAGAAACGCCCAGAACTTGCAATCGCTATGATCCTCTTTGCGCCTGTTTCAAAAGGGGATAAAATGCTTTTTGATATCGAATACAAACATGGAGATCTCAAGATCAACGGACAATCCGCACTTTAAGAAGATCTTTATTGCCCCCAAAATTCTTTGGATACTCGAACTTGTTCGAGTCAATGGCGCGACTCAGGGGCTTTGATCTTTGCTTCAAACAAGTTTGAAGTTCCTTAAAAGAGTGTCGCTTCATCCAGCGCTTTCACCCGGAATGTGTGGCGATGAATGGCGCATCGTCCATATCTTCTCATCGCTTCGACATGGGCGGGGGTGCCATAGCCTTTGTGCTTCTCAAAACCATACTCCGGATAGTCCGCTACATACTCAAGCATCACTCTGTCGCGTGTCACTTTGGCAAGGATGCTAGCAGCACCTACTTCCGGTACTTTTGCATCTGCTTTGACCATTGTTTTGATACCCTTGACACCAAAAGTACTATTCCCATCAAATAGATAGTTTGAGTTGGGAAGTGATGTTTTGATCTGCTCCAAGCCGTCATGCAGACACTCGGATATTCCCTTTTCATCTATCTGCAGGTGAGTAAAAACGACAATGTGATAGTGTGATACAGCGACAATCTTCGGGAAGAGTGCTTCTCTTCTCTTTTCACTCAACTTCTTGGAATCCATCAATCCATCAACCTTTTCGGTCAATATCACCCCAGCCATCACAAGCGGACCGGCAAGCGGACCGCGACCTGCCTCATCGATGCCGCATAGTTGATGGGGATAGTTATTGAGCAGGGGCATAATAAGCTAGAAGCCGTATGAGCATACGGCGGCAAAATGAGATGACAAATCGCTTCCTCCAGTTGAGTGCAAAGTCTATCTTTGGGGAACTTTTATTTACTATCGCTTGCGAAAAATTTCCAAACTAAGCCTGCCAAAATTGCACCAACAATTGGAGCAATCCAGAAGACCCAGACTTGACTCATTGCAGCCGTATCTGCAAAGAGTGCTGCTGCAGTACTTCTCGCAGGATTGACGGAAGTGTTGGAGACAGGGATGGAAACCAAATGAATCAATGTCAACCCCAAACCAATAGCAATGCCTGCAAAA
>JAYEOH010000188.1:0-1591 GCA_034722775.1 Campylobacterota bacterium
ATATGTACATATTTAAAGGGGGTTTTGATGCAAACCATAAATTTTTCTCAAACACGGCAAAATTTAGCTTCTACTTTTGATAGTGTGGTTGATAACTGTATGCCTGTTGTTGTCACACGGCAAAACAAAGAATCTGTGGTGATCATATCGATGAAGGATTATCGCGCAATGGAGGAAACCGCATACTTGATGCAGAGCCAAGCCAATGCCAGAAGACTGAACCGTGCTATCGCGCAGCTCGAAGCAGGAGAAGGTAAAAAGCGAGAGCTGATAGAGGAATGATTCTTAGTTTTGCAGATGATGCTTGGGATGACTATCTTTATTGGCAAAAAAACGACAAAAAAATACTCAATAAAATCAACAGACTTATCAAAGAGATCGGCAGAGAGCCTTATGAAGGCATAGGCGACCCAGAACCCCTCAAGTACAATTGGTCAGGCTATTGGTCGAGACGCATCACTATCGAGCACCGACTAGTCTACAAGGTGGTCGGTGACAATCTAATGATTGCCCAGTGCCGCTATCACTATAGGTAGTTTTTATGGTCTGTCCAACAGTTCTCTGTCTTTTGTCAATTTGCTTAAAATTCATTTTATAGTATCGCTTCCTGAACCATCAATGCCTGCCGATGCTCCGCCACATCATGGCACCTCACGATCGAAGCACCATTCTCTACCGCCTTGAGGTGAATTGCCAGCGTTCCCGGGAGGCGTGCTTCTATTGGTGCAGATACGATCTTGTCTATCATCGATTTTCTGCTCGCACCGATGAGAATTTCACAGCCAAACTTTTTAAAGTGCTGCAAGTTTTTAATAAGTGTGAGATTGTGCTCCAGGCTTTTACCAAACCCGATACCAACATCCAGAATAATATTTTCACGGCTGAGTCCAAGCGCTTCGCATTTGGCAATACGCTCTTCAAAAAAATCACTCACCTCAACCATCACATCTTCGTAATGAGGATTTTGCTGCATCGTTTGAGGAGTGCCGCTCATATGCATGATGCAGAGCTTGGCACGGTATTTGATCGCCAATGCTGCCACCTCATCATTTGAAGCACCGGTAATATCATTAATCAAGCCAAAACCGCACTCCAGTGCATAAGTGATCACTTCCGGTCTGTAGCTGTCTATACTGAAAAGTACTCTCTCGTAGAGTTTTTCTGCTTTGATGGCATCACAGATCGGCTTGATACGCTCCAACTCCAATTCAGAAGCCACTACATCAGCTCCAGGACGACTGGATACTGCGCCGATATCAATAAGTGAAGCACCATCATCAATCATATTTTCGATCTCTGCTGCCGCATCTTCTGCCAAAAATCTGCTCCCGACAAAAAAACTGTCATCATTTGCGTTAATCACACCCATAATCTTGGTGGAATATTTTTTGACAGCAAGAAATTTCTTCAGCTCCTTCGCCACTGCCTTGAGCCCAAAAGGCTGCGCCAACTCTTTGCGTGAAAGAATTTCGATATGCTTTTTTGTACCGATCAATATGCAATCATAGTGGCTCTTTTCACAGGTGATCACACCGCCCGGGACTGCCAGGTCAGCACCGATACTCAATGCATCCTGTTTCAAAATATTGGC
>JAYEOH010000189.1:0-8273 GCA_034722775.1 Campylobacterota bacterium
TGCATAAGAATTTTCGAAGCGGAGATGCCACTAAAGAGAAGGATTTCAAGAACTACAGTGAACTGATTCACTCCATTCTCTTGAAGCATATTGAGGAGTAGGCTTTTCGAGCAGCCTTTGGATCTATGGAACTGCAAAATAATAACTTGAACATTTCAAAGGCAACTAAAGTCATATCTTTCACTAAAGTTTTATTTGAATTACCCGCAGTAGTCCTGCATAAAACTTTAGCAAAATCTATAACCCTATTTACCTTCAAATACTCAAGTTATTATTTTACAGTTCCTATAATAACTTACCTATTCCAATAAGTATGACAATGGTTAGAAATCCTCCGGCAAATCCTGCCAAAACAGCACTTCCCATAATGCCTAAACCCCCCTTGACATTTTTCTCGATCCAGCCGATGGTGGAGGGTTTCCAAGTGACAAAGAGGCAAAAAGAGGCAAAACTGAAAAAAATACCAAGCTCCTGAGCATAAGGATATGAGAGTGATAGAGCCGTAGTGTACGGTATCAGCAGTGCCAGCCACATCCCTGCTGCATCATCAATGACGACTTCACTGGAGTACTGTTTGTCATATTTGTTGATCTCGAAGGTGCCGATGATGCTCACTGCGAGTATAAGCATAAAAAGTGTCTCTATGCCCATGGTATCAAGCAGGACAACTCCCACGATCAGTGCAGTGAGGATCGCTGCAATCTCCGGATACTTTGGACTGAGCCCTGTGCCCAGAAAAGTTACAAAAAGTTTTTGCAGAGTCATTCTCTTATCTCCCTTTTGATTAAGTCAGTGCCGCAGCTTGATAGAGTTCGGCCAGCTTGATATAAAACTGCTCTTCGCTTTGCCGCTCCAGCAAGCCGGAGCCGGGCATAATAGAGTGATGCATCTCCTGGAGATTTTCAAAACGATCAGGAAAAAGCGCTGAAAGGATACTGGCAGAGACCTCTTTTCGTACGAGGATCGAGGGCGGGATGATACCGCTCTGTATCAGTTCCATAATTGAATTGGAGTGATAGTGGGTGTGGTGATGTTCCCCATGCGGACAAGTTCGGGCGCTGACCAGGGTTTTGCAGGTATCACAGTAGACATACTCATCGACTGTAGTAATCGTGATATCAATATCTTTGAAACTGTCAAAGATTGTATTGAGGCGGTTTTTATCATAATAGAGCCCAAGTCCGGCATGGTTTTTGCCTACGACCAGTTCATTGCATCCATAATTTTTTACCAGGAGAGCATCGAGTACCAGTTCATTGTAGCCGGCAAAGATATAGGTATTTTCAAATGGGACAATAATAACTCTGTTTCTTGGAAGAAAATAATCGACAAAGCGATTGAGTGAATTGAGTCGGATATCATAACGCAGTCCATCTGAAGTAAAAGGTTTTCTGAGGAAAATAACCATCATATCCGAAGTATTTAGCGCCTGTCGTATCATGCGTTCATGTGCACGGTTGATGGGGTTGGCGGCGAGCATGACAGCAGATATTTTGGTTGCACCGGTACGATTGATCATACTCTTGATACGCTTGATGTTGTCGGTGATCAGCGGATAGTCTACCTCATAGGATCCGCTCACGGCGACATCACCCAGTCGCGCCATCGTATTTTTGACGCCTGGATGGACAGGGTCACTGGTGCCATATATATGGAGAAGACGCTCTTTTGGATCAATCACAAAGGTTTCATCTACAATGAGCTCTCCGACCTTCAGCCCTCTGCTGACGAGATCAAGCACCTCTCCTTTGGAGGCAGAGAGTAGAACTTCTCTGTTTCTTTTCCCTTTTGGCGCAAGGATGAAGGCGAATGGGTAGGGAAACCCCTTGAATATTTTTGTCTGTACCACCTCTCTGGCTGTCTTTTCGTCCATCAATTCATTCACGGGCGAAATGAGTCCTGCCTTGACGAGGGCCAGTGTAGAGAGCGCCTCCGCATCGATATAGAGTGATCTATTTTTTCTTGAAGATGCCATATTTTTTCCTTTTTTCCCATAAGCTTTTTCTGGAGATTCCCAATTTTTTTGAGAGTTCTGTATCGGGAAATTTGTATTGGAAACTGTTAACGATAAACTTGACATAATCATCGATGGTCAGGATCTCGTTTTGGTCATAGAGTTTGCTCTCTGTTTTCATTTCAATCATTTCGAAAGGTGTCTCAAGGTCAGAAGTGGTAGAGAGGATAAAATCAGACTCTTTGATAAGGTCGAAAAGCTGTTCTCTTTCTATCTTTTTGAGCACTTGAAGCTCAGAGAGGTAGAGCAGCGAGCCTGGTGCCGACAGGGTGATCTTCTCTTTCCACCCTTTATCAGCGAGAGGGATGAAGCTGAGTGGCTTGCGGTGGAACTCTACATAGGAAAAGACCACTTTGTCTACCAGTCTGGGATAGTTAGTGAGGATCACTACGGGGGTTATGATCTTCTCTGCATTGGCATCGAGTGTAATATCCTTGAGGAGACTCTGTGTGTATTGGGAAAAGAGCCGGTTCTGCTGCTTAAGCTCCTGATACTCTTTGTAGTGTTCGATCTTGCGCTGCAGCTCTTCGATCATAAAGGGCTTGACAATATAATCTTTGGCACCCTGCTGCAATGGTATACTTACTGTATCGTTGTTGATGTAGCTGACCATCAGGATAATGATCTTCTCTTTGAAGCGGGAAATAAGCGGTGCACAGCTCTGGCCCGGAAGTGTCGTTGAGAGGAGATAGACATCTCCATTACTCTTCATTGCCTCTTTAATTGAACTGAATATTTCTGTTTCATAGCCACTCTCCTGGAGTTTGGCAGAGATGCTTTGTGCTAGGTAGAGTTCGTTTTCTATAATAGTAATCTTCATTCATTGGTCCAATCAAAATAAGTTAAGTTTGCGACGGCTTGCACGGCAACCCCCTCTTTTCTACCCAAAAATCCAAGTTCTTCGGCGGTTGTTGCTTTGATATTGACAAAATTGGCTCTGATATTCAAAAGTTTTGACAAATTTTGTCGCATTATCTCTTTGTAAGGCAGCAGTTTGGGTGCCTGGGCAATGATCGTCAAGTCAATATTCCCGATCACCAATCCGCAGTTGCGGAGTCTCTCTGCAACATCTTCAAGGAGTATCCCCGAGTCTGCGCCGGCATACTGTGCATCAGTATCGGGATAAAATTCACCGATATCTCCAAAGCCTGCCGCACCCAAAAGGGCATCGATAAGCGCATGAATCGCCACATCCCCGTCACTGTGAGCCTTGAAGCCGTATGGCACATCGATCCTGGTGCCGCAGAGCATCATAGTTTTACCCTCTTCAAAAGGGTGGATATCTATGCCAAAACCTGTCAGTGTTTTAGAGGATGGTTTCTTGATGCAGGGCAATTTTTTCAAATCATCGATCGTAGTGAGTTTGTGTGCATATTCGGAGCCCTCAACGAAAAGGATTTCTCCATCGCTCGCTGCGATCGCACTGCTCTCATCCGTATATTCTTCTCCTGCCCGAAACGCCTGCTTCAATAGTTCAGTACGACTGAGTTGAGGTGTCTGTATCCTCATTGCACTGCTTCGATCCACAGGCTTATGGGCAATATAGAGGGTATCGACAAGAGAGAGTACAGGTACAACACAGTCTGCTTTTCCCTTGGCATCCAGTACACGCGCTATCATTGTTTCATCCAGGCAGCATCGGGCAATGTCACTGACCAGGACAAAAGGTGTAGAGACTTTTTTCAGTGCCCCGGAGAGAGAAGCCTGCCGGGTGTTACCACCCTCTACATAATGGTAGTCGGCAAAATTTTTCATCAGTCGGCACTCTTTTTCAGAAGAGACAATGATCACTTTATTAAAATTATAGAGAGAAGAAAAATGGTCTGCTACCTGAAGCCACAGAGGCTTATCTGCGCTATAAAGCCACTGTTTTTTCGGCTCCATCTTGAAGCGCGTCGCAGCTCCTGCTCCTAATAGTATTAGTGTTATATCAGACAAGTAAAATGCTCCCTCAAAAAGGTTTTATTTTTGAAAATGTAACGAAAGTATACACAGTAAAACTTGAGATAATCTTGTTGGATAAAAAAGATACTATTGAAGGTGTAGAATTCCAACTTTTTGATTAAATAAGATAGTTTTTGTCCGAATAGAGATATGTTTCATATTAATTTAAGATTCAATTGGTATAACTCCAATACGAAGGATAAACAAATGAGAACTGAATGGCTAGAAAAACGAAAAAATGATGAAGTGAGAACTCAGATGTATTATGCCAGGCAAGGCATCATTACCGAAGAGATGGCGTATGTGGCAGAGGTAGAAAAAATTGATCCTGAACTGCTAAGGTCTGAGATTGCCAGAGGACGATGTATCATCCCTGCCAATGTAAATCACCACCACCAGATACCTATGGCGATCGGAATGGTTTCGACCTGCAAGATCAATGCCAATATCGGATCTTCTGCACTGGCATCAGATGTGCAGGGCGAGATCGAAAAGGTTGATGTCTGCCTGAAGTATGGTGCAGATACGATCATGGATCTCAGCACCGGCGGGGATCTCGACAAGATCAGAGCTGCGGTGATCGAGCATTCGTCGGTACCGATCGGTACGGTACCGATGTATCAGATACTTCATGACTGCAATGACAAGATCGAAGATTTGACGATCGAATCGATGTTGAAGGTTCTGCAGAAGCAGGCAGAGCAGGGTGTGAGCTATTTTACGATTCACGCAGGTTTCCTTTTACGTTTTATGCCGCATGTGGCAAAACGAAAGATGGGGATCGTTTCTCGCGGCGGATCGTTGATGGCGGCGTGGATGATGCACTACCACAAAGAGAATCCTTTCTTTGATGCTTATGACCAGATTTTGGATATCTGCCGCAAATATGATGTGGCACTTTCCCTTGGTGACAGTTTGAGACCGGGGTGCCTGTATGATGCCAGTGATGATGCACAGCTTTCAGAATTGAAAGTTTTGGGCGAATTGACACTGCGGGCCTGGGAAAAAGATGTGCAGGTCATGATCGAAGGTCCGGGACATGTTCCTCTCAATCAGGTAGAGCGGAATATGAAAATAGAGCGTGAGTATTGCCACGAAGCTCCTTTCTATATCCTGGGGCCTCTGGTGACGGATATTGCAGCAGGATACGACCATATCTCCTCTGCGATAGGTGCAGCTGTCGGCGGATGGCATGGTGCGAGTATGCTCTGTTATGTGACACCCAAAGAGCACTTGGGATTGCCCAACGCAGCAGATGTCCGAGAGGGGATCATCGCTTACAAGATCGCAGCCCATGCCGCTGATATAGCCCGCGGCCGTCCCGATGCACAAAAGATCGATGATGAGATGAGTGATGCGCGTTACGGTTTTGACTGGAACAAGCAGTTCGAACTCTGCCTTGATCCGGATCGTGCCAAAGAGTATCATGATGAAACACTGCCGCAGGATGTATTCAAGGAGGCAGAGTTCTGTTCGATGTGCGGACCGAAATTCTGTTCGTATAAAATTACGCAGAATATCGTCGCAGAGCATGGTGAAGCGATGGCGAACGAACCGACATCATAAAGTTTTGGTTCGTAACAAAATTAATAGATATACGCTTAAACAATAAAATATAGGAGAAATAAATGAATAATGAACAAGTATTGGATGTATTGAAAAATGTCACTTACCCGGGATTTACGAAAGATATTGTAACTTTCGGATTTGTTAACAATGTAGAGATTGATGGAGACAAAGTCTCCTTGAATGTTGATATCACATCAAGTGCCGATGAGGTCAAACTTCAGTTGATCAAGGATATTGAGACTGAGCTGCAAAAGCTTGGATTTAAAGAGATCACAGCGAATATCATCCAGCCAAAAGCTCCCAGAGAGATGAGTAACTCAATGAGCGGTAAAAATATTGCGCCGCAGGTCAATAGTTTTGTGATGGTGAGTTCAGGAAAAGGCGGCGTAGGTAAATCAACGACTGCTGTCAATCTGGCAGTTGCGATGGCGATGCAAGGCAAAAAAGTCGGTCTTCTCGATGCTGATATCTATGGGCCGAATATTCCACGGATGATGGGTGTTGATGATCAAAAGCCTGAAATTCAGGGCAACAAAGTTATGCCGATGAAAGCCTACGGGGTAGAAGTTATGTCTATGGGTTCATTGATGGAGCCTGGACAGTCGCTGATCTGGAGAGGTGCGATGATCATGAAGGCAATTGAGCAGTTCCTGAGAGATATTCTCTGGTCTGAGTTGGATGTACTCGTCATCGATATGCCTCCGGGGACTGGAGATGCACAATTGACACTGGCTCAGTCGGTTCCGGTCACTGCAGGTATCACTGTTACGACACCACAGGAAGTCTCTCTCGATGACAGCAGAAGATCACTTGATATGTTTGAGAAGCTGCATATTCCAACAGCAGGTATTATCGAAAACATGAGCGGATTTATCTGTCCGGAGTGTGATACTGAGTCTGATATATTTGGTATGGGCACAACTGCACCTGTAGCAGTCGAGTATGATACAGAGCTTATCGCCCGTATCCCTATCGAACCAGCGATCAGAATAGGCGGTGATACCGGTATGCCGGTAACTTACCATCAGCCAGACAGCGAAACAGCAAAACGATATCAGGAAGCTGCGAGCAAGCTCTCGGCATTCATCGATAAAGTCAATGAAGAGGGCGGAGCAGACAATCAGGCGATCCAGCCGACAACACCTCCGGGTGTGAGCGCCTGCAGTACCGCTGGAGCTGCTTCGGCACCTAAAGAGCATAACCACTCAGGTGGATCTTGCGGCTGTAATTAGAGCGCAGGGGTTGTGCCCTTCTGGGTGGACCCTCCCGGATACCCTTTATTCCGATGCCATATCAACCGACCAGAAAAAATCAATCCACTCTTCCGCATAGCGGACATGCCAGTCAGGTTTTATGACAGCTGATGTTTTATAAAACAGGGCTGCTGATTTGAAGCTGCTGTACGGATAGTGCTCGGACAAGAGTTGCAAAACCAGCTTCATTGTGGCGCCGCTATCTACAATATCATCCACAACCAAAATATTTTTAGCCTGCTTGAGATCTGGAATATTGAAAACTTCCACACGATCAAGTTTTTCAGTATCATTATAACCGATGGTATTGATCGTATAGACTTCACGGATATCATAATGCTCACCCAGCATATGTGCCAGCACCATACCCCCTCTTGCAATAGCAACAATCGCATCGAAGTCATCATCGATACTGGATGTCAATTTTTTACTATCAGAGAGGTATTCAGCATAGCTATAATAGTAGCGCATGATACTCCTTCACGCTGGTAGTATAGTGCCATCAAAAGGCTTTTTGATATAATACAGTAAATTTTTATAAGGTATACATTTGGAGAGTAGATTTTAAATCCATATTAATAGATATTAAGAAGAAGTTTAATTTAAACATAGTATAATTGCATTAGAAATTTGGACATTTCAAGGAGAAAACATGAAAAAGTTACTGGTAAATATAGGTGTAGTGTCAATGCTGCTACTCTTTAGTGGTTGCGGAGATGGGCGGTCAGATTATGAATTGATGCAGAGTCAGCAACCGGTTAAAACAGAAGCAAAACGAGCCGTAGGGAAGATTGAATATTTGATCCAGCCTAACGACAGACTCTCAGTTATTATCTATCAGTATCCTGAATTGACACCTACTGATATGAACGAAAAAGGACTCTTGGTTGATAGTCGGGGATATATCTCACTGCCCCTGATACATAGAGTGAAAGTTTCAGGATATTCTCAGTCTGGTGCTGCGAGAATGCTGGAATCACGATACAAAAAGTTTTTGACAGATCCTTCTCTGAACCTTGAGGTGATCAATAAGCGCATTTATGTACTCGGCGAAGTAAAGAAGCCAGGCGTAGTACAGCTGGATAATGAGTATATGACAATACTTCAGGCCGTTGCCAGTGCAGGAGGATTGACTGATCAGGCTCAGAGAGATACTGTCTATATCGTCAATCAGGATGGGCGCAGGAACATGAAGATGAGAAGAGTTGATTTGACGAGCTTTGCTTCGTTGCAGGCAACAAATCTAATGATTAAGCCTAATGATATCATCTATGTGCAGCCTAATAAGTGGAAATCATTCCGTGTAGCTTCGGATGATTTTACTGCACCATTTGAAACAATTACCAAGATTGCAGCGCCATTCGTGACATTGAAGTATCTTTCGGATTAAAATCTGAAGGTCACATACTGCACACAAGGGTAGTATGAAGCCCACTGGGTTGTCTTGGGTTGCCACACAAAGGAGTAGAGCGAATGGTCTTGATGATAGATAA
>JAYEOH010000190.1:0-1546 GCA_034722775.1 Campylobacterota bacterium
CCTTTGATCTCTTTGTCTATCCGCTGCTTATAGCAATATTTCTCTTGCTTGGGTATGGGCTGTTTTTGTTTATTCAGCGAAAAAGGGAGGACGGATGAGCACCTTTCATTTTCTAAGACCCGAATACCTGCTCCTTTTGATTCCTGCCTGGGCATTGGTTGTATGGCTATTGAGACAGCAGAGTGATGAAAAGAGGTGGCAGAAGGTCATTGACCCCGCACTTCTCAAGCATCTCCTTGTCCGAAACGAACGAAACCACTCCAGGCTTGCAGCTCCCTGGCATCTGGCTATTGTGCTGACACTTCTTGTGGCGGCAGTGTCAGGTCCAAGCTGGAAGTTAAAACCTTCACCATTTGTACAGGATGATACAAAAATAGCATTTCTGATCTCAGTCAAAAAGAGTATGCTCACCACTGATATATCGCCAAACCGCCTGCAAAGGGCTGCTATCAAGCTGACAGATCTTTTGCAAAAAAGAGCCGATACAGAGTCGGCACTTATCGCATACAGCGGCACAGCACATCTGGTTTTGCCCCTTACCAGGGACCATAGTATCATCCAAACCTTTGCCCAGGCACTGGATCCTGCGATCATGCCGCTGGAAGGTGACAATATAGAGGATGCCCTTCTGTTGGCAAAAAAAGAGTTGAATACCAAAGGTGCCACCATCATTGTGTTGACTGACTCCGTTTCTCCTTCTTCTGTAAAGCTCGCGATCAAAAATGGATTGGATGAAGTCCCGAGTGTCATCTTTTGGCAGATCGCTTCCAATGAACTCTCGAATGTCAATGATTTCAAGAGTGCATCTTCTCTTTTGAACGGTTATGATGTACCGTATGCCAGAGATGAAAGTGATGTAGCGATGGTCTCATCCTTGATTGACAAGAATTTCAAGAGTGCAGCACAAGGAGACAAGAGCAAATATGAAGATGGCGGATATCTACTGGTTCCCTTCATCTTTCTTCTTGTGCTGCTCTGGAGCCGGCAGGGATTTTTTGTTGAATTGTGGAGACGGTCATGAAAAAGTATTTAAAAGAGCATTTATCGTTACTGCCATTGTTTATTACTTTACTGGTGTCTGTTTTCTGGTTGTTATTTGTTTATCAAGGTGGATGGAACAGACTCTTTATCACTTCCGATCAGCTTGCCTGTCGCTATTATAAACATAAAAACTATAACAAAGCGGCAGAAACTTTTTCAGATCTCTCTTTTAAAGGTGCTTCGTACTATAGAGCCGGAGAATTCAAAAAAGCAAAATCTGTGTACCAAAATCTCAGCGATAAAGAGGGGAGATACAATCTGGGAAATTGTTATGTCATGCTGGGTAAATATGATGATGCTATAAAATCTTATGAACTGGTATTGAAGATCGATCCAAATTTTGTACAGGCTGAGGAAAACCTGAAACTTGCAAAAGCAAGAAAAATCCTTAAAGAGCCGGAAAATGATGGAGAGCAGGGTGTCGGTGCATTGGGTGCTGATGAGATCGTTTTTGATAACAAAGAGGGCAAAGGTGTCGATGATGACCAAAGTGCACAAAAAGAAG
>JAYEOH010000191.1:0-2135 GCA_034722775.1 Campylobacterota bacterium
AAGAAAGAGGTGAATTTAAAATGCTAAAAATAAGTTTATTATTAATTATGATAGGAATATCGTTTCTTTCAATAGAGAATATATTTTATCAATATGTTGATGATGACAAAGGCGTATAACAAGTTTATCATAGATGAAAATGGTAAAGACATGTCACAAGGTGAATCAGAACTCATAGAAATTAGCTAAATGTATAACAAATCGGAGAGACCGTTATGCACACATAAAAGTTCCAAGTTCTCTAAAGAAAAAGACAAGAAGCTTTATAGTGCCAATAAACATCATTTAACTTCTATTCTTTTTGTCCTATCCGCTACTTTTTGAAAAAATAGCACAAAAGTAGCGGTGCAACCCCGCAGGTACGAGGACAATAGCGGTTTGCGAAGCAAAACTTTCCTTGAAAAACTTTAATGAAAAATTAAACTTGACATATATTTATTAAAATGATATACTTTGGATATACCACATTAAAGGATATGTCATGACAGCAATCATTTCAAAATGGGGAAATTCACAAGGATTAAGATTTCCAAAAGATGTAATGAAAGATTTAGATTTATCGGTTGGAGATAAAGTTAAAATAACTACTGAAAATCATAAAGTTATCATCGAACCCATTAAAGATAATAGAAAAAAATATGACATAAATGATTTAGTTAGTAAAATTCCTAATAATTATAAACCATATGAAGAATTTAATGATAAAGTAGGAATTGAAGAGTGGTAAAATATATACCTGAACAAGGTGATATTGTAGCTCTAACTTTTGACCCTCAAAGTGGACATGAACAAAAAGGACGAAGACCTGCAATAATTGTAAGCAATAAAGTCTTCAATCAACATCTTGGTCTTGCATATGCATGTCCTATAACAAATACTAAAAGAAATTTTCCTTTCCATGTTAAAGTTAATAGTGAACAAATAACTGGTTTTATAATGGTTGAACAAATGAAATCAATTGACTACAAATCAAGAAAAATCAAATTTATTGAAAAAGCAAAACAAGAGACTATTGATGAAGTATTAAGCATTGTTGAAAGTATTACACAGTAGTGCATAACAAGTACCTGCACACCAATATCTGCCCCAGCCAAATTTAGCAAAATCAGGCAAACAACTTGATATCATGACATATGTAATTAAGATTGAAACAGGCAGATATTGGTGAGGATGGTCGTTAGCAGATTTAAGCTTAGAGGTGATTGAACATCCAGAAAGATTTCCACTGCAAGCACACACATAATTTACGCATCAGGCGTTGAAAATACACTTTTCATTATTTTGAAATACTTGACCATGACATTTTAAAATGGTACAACTAGGCATTTTTTAACTTTTTCCTTCTCAAAAATGCCCTTACACTTTCTTTTTATATACCCTATAATAATCTTATATCATTCAAAGGGTAGCGATATGAAACGAATAATTATACCGACTTTACTATTTAGCAATGTGCTTTTTTCCAAGAGCGTACCGCTCAAAGCCTCACTTATTCTCGAAGGAAATCACGAGACTGTCAATCTCAAAAGCGGAGTAAGCAATGGCTATAAAGTCCGAAAAGGTGATTCACTCTCTTCTATCGCGCATAAACATCATGTTTCGCTGGCAAAGCTCAGGAAAACAAACCATCTCTCAAAAAACCATCTGCTCAGAGTAGGAACCAAGCTGCAAATCCCGGGAAAATCGTCAGTGGCTGAGATTAATTTTCGAGGGAAAGGTGCACAGTCTCAAGGTCTGTCTACCGCTAGCAAACCACTCCTCAAAGAGGCAAAAAAGCATCTTGGGAAACGATATGTATGGGCGGCTAACGGACCATCGAAATTTGACTGTTCAGGCTTTACAAAATATGTTTGCAATAAAAATGGTATCACTATTCCAAGAACCTCTATCATGCAGGCAAAAGTGGGCAAAAAAGTATCCAAAAACAATCTCAGAGCAGGTGATCTGATCTTTTTTGACACCTCTGATCAGCGCAAAGGCTATGTCAATCATGTCGGTATCTATCTGGGTAACAACAAATTTATCCATGCAAGCTCTGCCAAGAAAAAAGTCATGATCTCGAGCCTGAGCAAAAACTTTTATAAGAGTAGATTTAAATGGGGTCGAAGGGTTAATTAGTCAACCCTGAAAACCCC
>JAYEOH010000191.1:2235-26641 GCA_034722775.1 Campylobacterota bacterium
CCCAATTATACGGCAATATTTATACCGGCTCTGCAAAATCCAACAATTTGGTCCTGATTACGCACAATACAAAAGAGTTTAAACGAGTAGAGGGATTAACGGTTACAGACTGGTTTTGATGACTATCAATACACCTTCAATTCATTATAAAGGCTATCCCGCTCCACCGGTTCAAACCCGCTATTTTTGATCAAGCCAACAAACTCATCGAGATTCATTCCGTGGCTGCTGGCTGCTCCGGCGGCTGACTGTATCGACTCTTTTTCGATCGTACCGTCGAGGTCGTCTGCTCCGAACTCCTGGGCGATCAGCGCCAGACCAATAGAAGCAGTGACCCAGTAAGCTTTGAGATGGGGGATATTGTCGAGGAGGATGCGACTGATGGCATAGGTTTTCAGAATCTCCTGTCCTGTGGGATACTCTTTGACATTTAGGAAATTGTTATCTCTCTGATAAACCAAAGGGATAAAGGCATTGAAACCACCCATTTCATCCTGCAGGTCACGCAGGCGAAGCATATGGTCGATACGGTGCTTACGCTCTTCGACATGCCCGAAAAGCATCGTGACATTGCTCATTCTGCCTCGCTGGTGCCACTTGCGGTGTATATCGAGCCATTGATCCGATGTTACTTTGCCCTTGCAGATAAAATCCCGCACCTCTTCATCGAAGATCTCGGCACCGCCTCCGGGCATCGAATCTACACCGCTTGCAATCATCATATCCAAAACTTCATCATAACTCATATCGTATTCACGCGCAAGGAAATCAACCTCAGCCGCTGTCAACGCTTTGACATGCAAATCGGGATATGCTTCTTTGACCTTGCGAAAAGCACCCATATACCACTCTAAACCAGCTTCAGGATTATGTGCTGAGACGATGTGTATCTCTTTGGCACCATGAGCATACGAATTTCCGGCAATCTCTAGAATTTCTTCGTGACTCAGCGTGTACTGATTGGGGTTTTTACGACTTGCAGAGTAGGCACAGAACTTGCAGGTATCTCTGCAGATGTTGGTTGGGTTGATGTGGCGATTGATATTGAAATAGCTTTTTTTGCCGTATTTGGCTCTTCTGATAGCGTCAGCCAATTCACCCAGCGTATAGAGGTCAAGACTGTAGAGTGCTTCGCCCTCCTCCTGATTGAGTCGCTCGCTCCGTTTTACTTTATCGATCAAATCTGTTTTTTTACTCATTTTGGGATTCTCTCTCTGCCATGTGAATTTTTTGGTATTATAGCACTAAAAGATTAGGACTGATACGAATGAATACGAAAGAGAAGATCAAAGAGCTGCTCTATCAGAATGCGGAAGATTTTGAAATGGCAAAAGTTCTCAAAGCCGATATCGCTGCCTACTTTACGACACTGGATGAGACTTTCAGTACTTCTGACGGGAAAGACTTTCTAGTTAAACATACGCGAAAAATCGATGAAATACTCAAGCTCATTTATAAAATCGCACTCTATGGGATGTTCAAAAGTTATCAGCCTATGAAAAACTCTCTTCCGCTAAGTATAGCTGCGTTGGGAAGCTATGGCCGCGAGCAGCTTTGTGTGCACTCTGACATAGACCTTCTCATCGTTTATAGAGAGCTGCCAGGATATAACACCAAAGAGATTATCGAAAAGATCCTCTACCTGATCTGGGATTGCGGGCTCAAACTCGGACACCGTGTCCATACTGTGGATGAACTCCTGGAGTCTTCCAGAAGCGACATCACGATCAAAACAGCCCTGATCGAATCACGGTTTGTCGAAGGATCACACCATCTATGGACAGAGGCACAAAATGTGCTTAGCATGATCCGGCATGATGATCCTCACTCTTTTGTCATCAAGCGGCTCAAGGAGCAACACACACTGCACCGCAAGTTTCCTTTCAGTATGGAACCCAATCTCAAAGAAGGGAGAGGCGGCTTTAGAGATGCCAATCTCGTCTATTGGCTGGGGAAAGTTCGATACAATATCGATCATATTTCGCAGCTTCCGGAATCGATCGTCATAGAGAGTGAATACCGAACATTTCGAACTGCTCTCGATTTTCTTTTCCGTGTTCGTTCGGCACTCCATCTCGCCAGCGGCAAAAAAGAAGATCGGCTTCGCCTGGAACTCATCCCTGATGTCGCACGATATATGGGATATGAAAACACCGAAGCATCCCATATCAAACTCTCTCAAAAAGTGCTTTCCAGCCTAAAGATCATCTATCTCTATACAACAATTTGGCTGGACCTTCTCGCACAGGAGTATGGCATCAAAGATGAAGGTCTTCTCGAGGCTTTTGAGCAAAATTCAGAGAATGATATGAAGCCTTATCTGCATTCGCTTATCACGAATGCATCCAGAGAGTACAAGGCATCACCGGCACTGCTCCAGCAACTCTCCCATGCTTCCAGGCCGGAAAAAATCGACCAGAACTATGCTCCTCTCATACGGGAAATCTTTCAAAGACCACACGCTTACTCTGTTCTAGCGACCCTCTCGAGAGCAAGGCTTCTCGACTATATTATTCCGCCGCTTAAAAAAGCTATCGATCTTCCGCAGTTTGACGGATATCATAAGTTTCCCGTCGATACTCACTTGCTTGCTTCTCTTTTTCACTTGGAGCATATCGAAGATCCTTTTCTCCTCTCTCTCTATAATGCACTCGATACGGAAGAGAAAGAGATGCTCAAATTGGTTACTTTTCTTCATGATGCGGGTAAGGGCAGAAAGAGAGAACATGCGTTAGTCGGGGCATCGCTATTTAAAATATTTGCACAATCCCTTGGACTGAGCAAGGATATGATAGAGAGTGGAATCATCCTGATCCGCAACCATGTCTTGATGAGCAATGTTGCACAGAGAGAAGATCTCTATAACGAAAAGACCATTATGATGTTTGCTTCACAATTCAAAACAAAAAAAATGTTAGATCTAATCTATCTTCTGACCTACGCGGATATGAATGGCGTCGGCAAGGAGATATATAACACCTTCGCATCGCGTCTCATCCGAACGCTTTATACCCAGTCTATCGAATCACTCAAACATGCAGAGATGCTCAACAGAACTGCGATACGAGCTAGAAAAGAGAAGAACCTTAAACGCTTTGAACCTTTTCAGAGTTTGCCCAAATCAGAGCAGAAAAAGATCCTCAATATTCCATCAAACCTTCTATTTATTCACTATCCTTATGAAAAAATTCTTCAGATCGCAACCGATGCCTGGGGAGTAGATGATTTCCGTTACAGTATCAGCAATAACTACTTTCTGACAATCGAGGTTACGAGTCGGAAAGATTTCAATCTTGGCTATCTTCTTGGGAAACTCTCCATCTATAATCTTGTCAATATGAACATTTGCAAACTTTCAGATGAGTATAAATTTTTTCAACTTGATTTCAGAGAGAAACTCCAAGATGATGAACTCCCATATGTGGCAACCTATATCGAGGAGGGCTTTGATCCTTCTGCAAATACTGCCATACCCGCACCCCATATCCAAAAAGAAGATATTTTCATTAATTGTGATCACTCAAGAAGCTATGCGATGTTTAGACTCCACACGCAGGATCAAAGAGGGCTTATCGCTTTTCTCATCACTCTCTTTGACTCTCTCAATATTGATATCGTCACGGCGAAGATACATACACAAAAAAGGTTTGCCAGGGACCTCTTTCTGATGGAAAAGGATGGAAACTTTTGCCATAATCGTGATACAATAATAGAAAAATTAACAAGAGGCGAATGATTTATGTGCGGAATAGTCGGATATTTGGGTAAAAAAGAGAAAAAAGAGATACTCCTCGATGGATTGCAGGAGTTGGAATACCGAGGGTATGACTCTGCCGGTATCGCAGTGATCGAAGATGATAAACTCTATAATTTCAAAGCGATTGGCAAGCTGAAAAACCTTCGGGAAAAGACCAAAGATTTTCAAGCTAAAGGGTTCGGGATCTCTATCGGCCATACCCGATGGGCGACCCATGGCAAACCTACTGAGCTTAATGCCCACCCTCATCTGGGGCAATTCAGCTATGTCGTACACAACGGTATCATCGAAAATTATCAAGAGCTTAAAAAAGAACTGCAGGCGGAGGGTGCCTCTTTTTTGAGTCAGACGGATACAGAGACTATCGTCCATCTCTTTGAAAAATATTATAAACTGACAAATAATCCACTTGATGCATTTGAGAAAACAATTGAGAGACTGGAGGGTGCCTACGCGACTCTATTGATCACAGAAGCAGCACCCGATACCATCTTTTTTGCCAAGAATGGCTCACCGATGCTGATCGGATTTGAAGGAGATGATGTCTACTTTGCCTCTTCGGATACCCCCATTATCGGCAAAGCGACAGAAGCATACTATCTTGAAGATGCCGAGTATGGATATGCCAAAAAAGGTCATGTTGCTCTCTTTAACAGCCAAGGCAGTAAAAACTTTCAAAAGCAGGCACTGGCCACAGATAAAGCGATGGCGCAAAAAGACGGCTATCGATTCTTTATGGAAAAAGAGATCTATGAGCAATCCCATATTATCAGTGATACGATGATCGGACGAATAGGTGATGATTGTATTCTTTTTGATGAGTTGGATGAAAACTTTTTTGAGGGTATCGAAGCGATCAAGATCTGTGCCTGTGGCACCAGTTATCATGCGGCACTGACTTCGAGCTATCTCTTTGAGCGTCTGGCAAAGGTTCGATGCGATATCGAAATCGCCAGTGAGTTCAGATACAAAGAACCGCTGCTTGACAGCAAAACCCTCTTTGTTACCATATCACAGAGCGGCGAAACTGCCGACACCCTCGAAGCACTGAAGATGGCAAAACGGGCAGGTCTCAAGAGCCTATCTATCTGCAATGTTGACAACTCCTCTATCGTCAGAGAGAGTGATGCAGCTATTTTGACGCGTGCCGGTATCGAAAAAGGAGTCGCGAGCACCAAAGCCTTTGCAACACAGACGATGGTACTCTGGATGCTCTCACTCTACCTGGCAGACAAACGAGGCACAGTGACTCAAGAGGCAAAAAATATCGAGATCGATGCGATGCGCCACACACCGAAAGCCCTCGTCGTCACGGAAGAACTGCACGGAAAACTCCACAGACTCTCCAAACGCTATCTCCATGGACATGGCTTCTTCTTTATAGGCAGGGATATCTTCTACCCGCTCGCACTTGAAGGCGCACTCAAGCTCAAAGAGATCTCCTATCTCCATGCCGAGGGGTATCCTGCCGGAGAGATGAAACACGGGCCTATTGCACTGGCGGACAGCGAACTCTTTACTGTTGCACTGATGCCAAAGACGATGCTCTATGAGAAGATCAAAAGCAATGTTGAAGAGCTCAGCGCCAGAGATGCTACGATTCTTGCTATTTCACCGGAACCTTTTGATCTTGCGGATGATTTTATCCAAACCATCCAATCAACCCACCCGATGCTTGAATTTTTTGAAATGATGGTGGTGACACAAATTTTCGCATTGGAGGTTTCGGTCAGACTGGGGAATGATGTCGATATGCCAAGGAATTTGGCGAAAAGCGTAACAGTTGAGTAATATAATCTCTAAACCAAAAATAGCACTGTTTTCATTGGTCACTATCTTCTTTGTGGGGTGCGGAACAGAGGAACTTGCAAACCTCGCAATTGATCAGTACAACAAAAATAAAGATTCTGACGATAGTTCCGTAATTATTCCTGAGGCTGATGATATTGCCGCCATGATACAGAGAAACAATGAGATCAGAGGGGCAGTCGGCGTACTTGTCCCTCTCAGCTGGAATACTGCACTCGCCTTCTCGGCACAGAGCCATGCCGACACATTGGCTGCGAGCGGCAAACTGGAGCATAGCCAAAGCGGCTATGGTGAAAATATCTATACCTCTTTTGAGCAGGCAAGCTATAGTGATGCGGTCAATGCCTGGTTTGAAGAGAATGTTTATTATGACTATGAAAGCAATAGCTGCATAGGCGGTCAAGAGTGCAAATACTATACCCAACTCGTCTGGGAAGCAACGACAGAAGTAGGATGCGGCAAGGCATCCATCGGAAACCAAAACTCCACAGTCGTTGTCTGCCATTATAACCCTCCGGGGAATATTGAGGGAGAGCTTCCTTATTGATAGAGGAGATTCCCCTACTCTTCTGTCTTCAACTCCATCAACTCTTCCAGGAGTGCATCGATCTCTTCGTCGTCGACCTCATCCCTGTCGAGGTCTTCGAGGATCGCATAACACTCTGTACGCATATCTCGAAGCTCTTCGAGTTCCTCTTTTTGTACTGCGCTTGCTTTTTTTGTTTTGTCAATCGCTTCAAAGAGTTCATCGATAGCCGCTTCTACATCCGGGAGAATTTCAAGCTCCAGAAGATTTTTGAGTTTTTCACTGTTTTGCATAGGATTCCTTTGGGAGTAGTCTATAAAAGATGACCAAGTTCTTCTTTTTTGGTTTTGAGATACTCCTCATTATAAGGATTTGAGACGATTTTAATCGGGAGTCTCTCAACAATCTCTATATCTTTCAAACTCTCTATTTTTTTGGGGTTGTTGGTAAGAAGTTTCAATTTTTTGATCCCAAAATGTTCAAGGATAAACTCAACGATATCATAGGTTCGCTCATCCGCAGAGAAGCCAAGTTGATGATTAGCTTCAACCGTATTATATCCCTGATCCTGAAGAGCATAAGCATTAACTTTGTTGAGCAGGCCGATATTGCGCCCCTCCTGCCGATGATAGATCAACATTCCACCCTCTCTGGCAATCAACCCAAGGGCAAACTGCAGTTGCTCTCCGCAGTCACACTTCACCGACCCCAATGCATCACCGGTCAGACACTCAGAGTGGACCCGAACGATAGGAGTATCTGGAAGGTCATCCGTAAAAAGTGCCAAATGTTCTTTATCGCCCTCTTTGAAGGCTTGAATCTTAAAAGTACCGTATTTGGTCGGCAAAGTGGCAATCTGAGATATGTCTATGATTTTCATGGTCGCATTATACTTTATAACTGCTAAGCGTTACCCAAATTTTATCTCTCTATGCTATTATACCACGCTTATACCAAATCAAAAGAAGACATATTACACCAAAAGCATACTTATGAAAAAAATACTACTTTTACTGATCATCCCGTTATTCTCACTGGCACATCCTCATGTATTTATCGATACCAAGCTTACATTTGCAACCAGGCATAACAGAATCGATACGCTCAAAATCACTTGGCAGTTTGACGATATGAATTCTCAGATTATAATGATGGATTACGATAGTAATAGGGATAAAAAGTTTAGCAAAAAAGAGCGTCAAAGATTTAAAAAAACCTATTTCGACAAACTATCTGCGAAAAACTACTTTACGCACATTAAAGTTGATGGCAAAGAGATGAAGATATCCAATTCCATAAATAATTTTTCGGTTGGCTACAAAAATCATTTGCTGATTGTGAGCTATACACTTGATTTCAAAAAGACAAAACAGCAAAAGTCTATACATATTGCTTTTTGGGATGAAGTGAATTATAATGCTTTTTTGATCGAGGAGGGGAATTTCAAATTTTCAGGCAAAGCACTCAGAACAGAGTTGGACTTCTTTGAGTCTGATCTTTTTGTGACAGACCTGCTCAAAGTGGCACTGTGACTCATTTTTTCAATGAAATCCTCAATAAATTCATTGAGATTCAGCAAACACTCAACAGCCTCATCTCCTCCAAATTTAGAGAGATTGGTGACGAAAATGCACTCATACCTATCTTGACGATCCTTGGAGTAGCTTTTCTCTATGGTGTCATCCATGCACTGGGACCGGGACATGGGAAAGTTCTGGTTGCTTCCTACTTTATACAACACAAGCAAAGCTACCAAAAAGCCTTCAAGATGGGCTATCTCATCGCACTGATCCATACGCTCTCGGCACTCACGATTACTTTTGTTCTCTACTATCTTTTGGAAGTGATTTTTTCTCAAACTTTCCAGGAGGTCTCTTTCTATATGAGAAAAATTTCTGCTCTGCTGATCATTGCAGTTGCCATCTATCTCTTTTTTGAGCAGCACAAAGAGAAAAGCAATACAGACTCTGCAGAAAAATCAGATTGGGGGATCGCTTTTTCAGCAGGTGTCATCCCATGCCCAGGTGTCATGACGATCGTACTCTTTTCGCTTATTATGGGTCAACTCTCCATCGGGGTCGCCTCTGCTCTCCTGATGAGTATCGGCATGGGGCTGACTATCTCCCTGAGCGCAATCCTTGCCACGGCGACCAGAGAACATACACCCTCAAGAATTTCTGCTGTTTTCCCTTATATCGGCAGCTTTATGATTTTGCTGCTGGGACTCTATCTGCTCTTTTTTTGATTTGGTATAAAGGACACCTCGAGGTGCCCTTTGGTATAATAATGCCAAATAGAATAATCCCGCGGGATAATATCAATCCAAGGTTTATACCAAATGTTCGCACGAATGAGAAGAAAACGAATCAATCCTATCCTCAGAAACCTCCTCCAGGAGACTCACCTCAGTGTCGATGACTTCATCTATCCACTCTTTGCCAAACCGGGTGAAGGTATCAAGGACGAAGTGGGTTCGATGCCTGGCGTCTATCAGATGAGTATCGATGAGATCATCAAAGAGTGCAGCGTACTCAAAGAGTTGGGCATCTACGCCATTATCCTTTTTGGTATCCCTGACCTCAAAGACAGTGTCGGTTCCGATGCGATGTGCGATCATGGGATCATCGCTTCTACTATCCGTGCGGTCAAGGAGGCACACCCTGATATGTTCGTCGTCACAGATCTCTGCTTTTGTGAATACACAGACCACGGGCATTGCGGCGTCCTCGACCCTGTACTCGAAACCGTGGACAACGATATCACACTTGACAACCTGGCACACCAAGCCGTCATCCACGCCAAAGCCGGTGCGGATATGATCGCTCCGAGCGGTATGATGGATGGCATGATCACAGCGATTCGCCATGGCTTGAATAGTGCCGGCCACGAAAGTTTGCCAATCATGAGCTACTCCAGTAAATTTGCCTCTGCCTACTATGGTCCCTTCCGTGATGTCGCAGAATCAAGCCCCAGCTTTGGTGACAGGCGAAGCTATCAAATGAACCCTGCCAACCGGCAAGAGGCGATCCTGGAGAGTATCGAAGACGAGAAAGAGGGTGCGGATATCCTGATGGTCAAGCCTGCCCTCGCCTATCTCGATATCATCCGGGATGTCAAAGAAAATACCAGCCTCCCCCTCGCCTGCTATAATGTTTCAGGTGAATACTCTATGCTCAAGATGGCAGCCAAAGCCGGTGTCATAGACTACGACAGGGTGATGATGGAGACTCTGATGGCTTTCAAACGCGCAGGAGCAGACATCATCATCACTTATCATGCCAAAGAGGCAGCAGTACTTTTGCAAATGGACAAAAGATAATACAGCAATACAAATAGAAAAGGGGAGGGAAATAAAGTGTATTATCTAAAAAACTTTATCATCTTTTTTTCTTTAGTATTTCTGCCTCTTTTTGCAGAAGAACTGACAAAAGCAACCTCTCTGCTCTCTGCCAGGGAAGAAAAAGTTCCTGATGTGCCCACCTTTCCTCTCGATTACAAAGGAGAGGCACTCAAATGTTATCCTATCCGATATAATGATAAGAATTTCTATGAACGGCAAGTTGAGTATCGCTGCATTAGAAAAGATATCAAAATCACCGAAACCGAGATGAGCGATACATTGAATGACGGTGAAGTAACCGGACGGGATGAAACCAAAAGGCTGCAGGACGAGATCAAGCAGAAAAAAAATGTCGGGTCAATTTATACTGTCAATATCCCGGAAAGAAATGCCAGAAGCCCATGGACGGCAAGAGGTATTGCCAAAAGGCAACTTAGGGACGGTTTTTTTCAGAATTACCTCAGATGGCTTCTGCCTGCCAAGTTCTATGCCAGTGCCCGTCCGCAATATGCCGGCACAAATGATGGACAGGATATGAAGTTTCGTGATGGAGGCTCGAGAGGCGGTTTTTTTTACTATTATGAATTTGGCAATGATTATCAGCTGACTTTTCAATATGAAGCAAAAATAAATTGGAGTGATATGTCATCTTTTATCAACACTTCAAACAACTCAGACTCAACCAGACGACTGCAATACATCAGCCTTGCCAAAGGAGATATCTCTTTTCTTGCCGGTAAATACTGGTCTCCCTATTACGATATTGCCGGTATAACAGATCGCTTTATGGCGTATGGAGCTGAGTCTAGCGGAACCTATAATGCTTCTGGAGATGGAGGAGCATCGGGCACAGGAAGATCAAACAGGGCTCTGCAGTTACTTATCGGCGGAAATGACAATTTCAGCGCCAGGATTCAATATCAACCAGCCCATCACCCTAATGATGGTGTCAATTCAGACTACTCTTACGGATTGGCAGGCAATATCATTTATAAAGGTTGGTCAAATATCGAAACTGGTGCCTCAATCGCTTATGGAAAATTTAACGAAATCACATCCGAGATGCGAGAACTTGGCATTGAGGGCAGTGACCTCTCCTATATTGCAGGTATCTCCTATAGATGGAAAGATCTCTCTGCCAATGGTGTACTGTCCTATACAAGAAATCATATGAGCGATGATCAGGGTATCTACTTTAACGGGGTCGGAGCAGAACTCTATCTGCGTTATGACTTCGGCCAATCAATTCGATTTGCGCTCGGAGGAAACTGGCTGAAACCCAGAGACAGCAGCTATCAAGGAAAATACAATATCAAAAAATCAATTCTTTCTCTGCAATATACTTTTGGGAGAAAAACCTTCGATGACCTTGTATATGTGGAGGTTTCGATACCAAAAGGACATTTGGCAAATGGTGATGCCATGGACCCCAGCGTTGCTGTCGGTCTGCGCTATTTATTCAATTTATGGTAGGCATTGCCCCACCAATCAAATACCCCAGTCAGTGCCAATTATTCTGTTTTTCAGGAGATATTCTTGAGTGATTCTGCAACATAGCGACTGCCCTCAGAGATAGAAGCTCCGAGCTCAGATATCAACTGTTCATTGGTGGAGGAGTATGGCTTTTTGACAAGTATCTTCATCTCATCAAGGCAGATATCAAGAAAAACAAACAGATTGTCAATCTCAGGATCACTAATATCGTATTTCAACTTCTCCTGCCCTGCTTCGAGAGCTTTGATGGTTGTCGCTATATTGATATTTTTGTCGCGTTTACTGTATGCTTCGGTGATCTTCTGAGAAAGCTGCTGCTGTTTTCCCGCCAGACTGATCAGCTGTGCACTGCTGCTCTTGAGTGTCAAGTCACTGGCGATTGCAGTGGCAGCGGTTAAAGTGACGGCAAGCAAAACTGCCCGGATTGTTTTTTGTATCATAATATTTCTCCTTGTAAAAAATAATATTAAATCATATCAAGTAAAAACTTTATCTTTGCTTTCCTGAAGAGACAATAACTTATTGAAGCCGCTCTTAAATTTATCAGGGTACAATTCGTCACAATAAAATACAAAGGAACAAAAATGACAAGAATTAAAATTCAGTACAGTGAGGCACTAAATGCCGAATCTTAAAAAGCTTACAATACTATCAATGATTGCGGCAGCAATGCTCTTTGTCGGATGTGGAGACAAGACCAAAGAAGCTGCTACTGATGCTACAGCAAAAGCTGCAGAGAGTACAAAAGAAGCGGCAGACAAGACAGCTGCTGATGCAGTGAAAGAGGCTGGTGACGCTATCAGCAAGGCAACAGACGCGGTAGTTGCAGCTACGAAAGAAGCGGCAGACAAGACAGCTGATGCAGCAAAAGAGAGTGCAGGTAAAGCAGTCGCAGCCACAAAAGAAGCTGCGTCTGATGCAGCTGACAAAGTCAAAGAGGGTGCAGCCGCAGCAACAACTGCAGTAGCCACAGCAGTGGCAGACACAGCTGCGAGTGTTGCCGGTGCAGCAGCTTATGCCAAATGTGCAGGTTGTCACGGAGCAGATGGCAAGACAAAAGCCCTTGGAAAGTCTCCGGAGATTGCCGGACAGTCCAAAGAGGAATTGATCACCAAGATCAACGGATACAAGGCGGGTACACTTGACACAGCCGGTATGGGTACATTGATGAAGGGCCAGGTTGCTTCGATGAGTGATGCTGATATCGATGCCGTTGCCGGCTATATCTCTACACTGAAATAGGACTTATTGCAAAATTGGGAACCGATGACTTTAGCCTCTCTCTATTCGGGACTGAAGTCTCCGTTTTCCCAAGAATAATTAAAAAAGGAGAATAAAATGGGTATGTTTAGTTTTTTATCTGACGCAGGGAAAAAGTTGATTGGGCACGGTGATGATGGGGCAGCGATTAAAAAAGAGATCGAAGACTCTTTTGCAGACTCTTTTGAAGAAGATCCAGTCCTTGGGCTGGTAGTCGATGTAGCAGATGACACTGTGACTCTCGCAGGTGTAGCCAAAGATCTGCCGACAAGAGAAAAAGTAATCCTGATCGCAGGAAATGTAGAAGGTGTAGCCAATGTCGATGCTGACCAGTTAGTAGCGCCTGAGATCATCGCAGCAGAGAATGCCAGAGATCTTCCGGAGCCGGTTTTCTATGCGATCAAAAAAGGAGATACTCTTTGGGGTATCGCTACAGAGTTCTATGATGATGGAGCCAAATATCCGGAAATAGTCGTAGCCAATCTCGAAGTAATCAAAGATGCTGACAAGATCTACCCCGGACAATCAATCAGAATTCCTACCCTGGCATAAAAAATATTTCAATGATTCAGCCCAAGAGCTGGGTCGTTCTCTCTCAAGCCAAGTGGGGTGGCGATTATTTTGTTTTTACAAGTATCTTCATCTCATTCAGGGCATTATATATATCAGCTGAACTCTGACCTTGCCCATAGGACAAGGGTTTTTATGGTGGACTAAAACTAATAGAACCTTTTTTGGATAATTTTAAAGTATTGGAGTTTGACAAAAGCTCAAGTCTTGTTTTTGCAAAAGAAAAAGCCAAACTGAAGAAGCAAGGAAATATTATTGCTGATATGGACTTAATGATTGCCAGTATTGCAATGCAAAACGATTGCTCATTATTGACCAATAATTTAAAGTACTTTGAAAGAATTGAAAGTCTTAAGGAACCTCCAAAGATTGAAAAAATAGTGCAAACTTCAGTTGGCGTGACAGCAATAACCATCACACCATAAATTTTATCAGTTCCTCTCAAACTCACTTCTATTTCTAGCTGCCAAGAGTGTCAAGACAAACAGTCCTGCGATACTGTACCATGCCCACATAGGGAATGGTATCGGGTCTCCGGCTGCGTAGGAGTGAAGTCCCGAGAGATAGTAGTTGACACCGAAATAGGTCATCAGGACGGAGCTGTATGCCCAGATCGATGCGACATTGAATGCATAGATAGATTTAAGTTTGGGAACAAATCTCAGGTGCAGTACCGTTGCATAGATAAGAATCGTAACCGCGGCCCAGGTCTCTTTGGGGTCCCAACCCCAGTAGCGACCCCAGCTTTCATTTGCCCAGACACCGCCCAGGAAGTTGCCTACCGTCATCAGGATGAGACCTATGATGAGACTCATCTCGGCGAGCTTGGTCAACTCTTTGATCGAGCGGTCAATATTCTCTTTGCCTTTTCCTCGAATGATGAAGAGTATCAGCACAAAGAGAGAGAGGATCGATCCCAACCCCAGAAAACCGTCACCGGCAATGATCGTAGCCACATGGATCATCAACCAGTAGGATTTGAGTACCGGTACGAGATTGGTGATCTCCGGATTGATGAAGTTCATATGGGCAACACCCATCGTGATGCCCGCCAGCAGCGCTGCTCCGGCAAGAGCGAAGGGTGATTTTCTTGCGAGAATCAAACCTGCAAAAACCGTAGATGCAGCGATAAAGACGATTGATTCGTAGGCATTGCTCCATGGTGCATGTCCCGAGATATACCAGCGAATCCCCATGCCGATCACGTGTACCACGAAGCCAAAAAGTAACACAGTCCACGAAATACGCATAACCCACTTCATATTGAAGTTTGGTTTGAGTACATGCACAAAAGCAAAAATCAGCAATGCTAACCCCAAAAAGAGATAGAGCGGTACCAGCTTGCCGAAAAGCCCCAATTTATTGTACTCAATCTCCATATCCAGATGCCGTTCACTCGGGATTACATCTCCGCCGTAAAACTTCTGATACTTGGCGATCACATCTAGTGCTTCGTCAGCCTTCTTCCAATTTCCTGTTTTAATCCCCTCTTCTATACTTTGAAAATAGCTCAAGGTAAAAAGCTGTACCATTTGACTCTCTTTGCCGGGGAAACTCTTGATTGCCTCTACCGGGGAGAGCCATTTGTTGTTTTTGTCTTTGGGCTTGGGATAGATGCTGAGGAGACTTCCCATATAGACCATATAGGCGACATTGACCCGCTCGTCTGCCTTGATCAACTCTTTGTCATATTGACTCTTCTCCAGAGGTTTTTTGCGTGTTGCGGCCGTTACCTCTTCGAAAATTTTGTACCCATTCTCATCTTTGTTGAAAAAGTCAGAGAATTTTGCATATTTGCTCTCTTCGGGCAGCCCCAGTTTTACGGCAATCTTTGGATGCCCGATCTTGATCATTGACACATTTTGATAAAGTTCGGGTTTGATAGTCATCCCAAGAAGTATCTGATTGGCGGTGAGTCCAAGGATGGATGTCTTGCCTGAAATCTTGGAAACGACTTCGTGGGCAAGTGTATCGATGGGTTTCATGCGCCCCTGACGATCCTGTACTGCCAGATGGCCAAACTTTTTGGCGTGTGTTTTTTCATACTTTGCCATCATCTCTTTGGTCTTGGCATCGACAGTAACTGATGCCGCCTGCAGCGGCGACCCGGCAAAAGAGAGCAGCACTACGGCAGCTATTGCGATAGCGCCATGTTGAAGTTTTCTTGCACCTTTGAGAAGCATTTGAAATCTTCCATTGGGGATAAAGAGGGACCAGACCATACCTATCATTAACAGAAGATAACCGATATAGGTAGGCAGCGTTCCCGGATCATGATTGACAGAGAGAATGGTTCCCTTCTCATCGGCATCGTAAGAGGATTGGAAGAAACGATAATTTCTATGATCTAAAACATGATTCATATAGATGCGGTAGGGCTTCTCGATCCCCTTCTCCTTATCTATCAAAACAACATCACTGGCATACGATGAAGGCGTCATAGAGCCGGGGTATCGCTCCAGATCAAACTTTACCAACTTGAGTGCAAAGGGAACAGGAATAACCTTCGCGCCGAATGCAACATTTATTTTGATGTTATCCAGAGTCAGAAGATGAGGCTCGCCCACCCTCCCCTTCATCGACATCACATCAACAATCTCACTCTGATCACCGGTAGTGAATTTTAACCTTATCAACTCCGGCTTTCCGCTCTCAGGCTTCAATCCGCTCGAAGTATAATCTACAGCACCCTTTTCGTGAATTGACTTCAAAACAAGGGAATAATCGCCAAATTGGTAGAGATGCCGCCGCTCCAGAGGATTGATGCCTGCTTTGATCTCTCCCTTGCTCTGATCATCCATCTTGAGATAGCTCATATTATAAGTCGTTTCAACTGTCAATGTGCCATTTTTATCAGAGACTTTAAACTGCGGCTTATCGCTCTTGATGTCACTATTATAGGTTACGATAAAGCCACCCGCATCATACTCTCCGCCTTCCGTCATAGGGATAATCTTGCCCCGTGCACCACCGCCGGCAAGCTTGAATTCCAGGATTTTTGTCCCTTTTGGGTCGTCTATAATCGTCTTCCGGGCATTTGGCTTGTAATCGAGCAGCTCCATCGATACTTTCTTCTCACCGATAGTGAATCTGTTACTCAGGTGGTTTTTGGTCATAGAAGAGAGATAAAGTTGCTTGTCGTAGCTATTTTGCATCTTCCCGTCATCGAGCGTGATCTGCAATATTTTGACATCGGAGACCATATGGCTGCTCTCTTCTCCCTCACGAATATGCATGATCCCCTCATAGCCGACAAAACGGGTCAGCACTGCGCCTAATGCAATGACCAAAAAAGAGAAGTGAAAGAGAAAGACAGAAAATTTATTTTTATAAGATTTAAATCGTAGAATATTGTAGGTCAAAATAGCGATGAAATAGAAGAGAAAAAATTCAAACCAATGTGCATTGTAAATCAATGCTCTTGCCGTTTGTGTACCGTAATCATTCTCTATAAAAGTCGCTATACCGATCATAATCCCAAAGACGAACATGAGCAGCACTGCCATCTTCATCGAAAATATAGTTTTGAACATATTCAAATACCCCTTGCTTTAACCAGAACTTGATAATAGCGGGTATTCTAGTCTATTTCATCTTTGAATAGCAGTCAGAGCGGCGCTTAGGCTCCTGCTTTAAGATTTATTTAAGCTCTCCCCAGCTATCCCCTATGCTGACTGAGCACTCCAGTGGCACCTTTAACTCCAGTATATGTTCCATAGTATGCACAAATCGTCTGCTGACAGCCTCCACCTCATCCTCTCTGATTTCAAAAATAAGCTCATCGTGGATTTGCAGCAGCATCGATGCATTCAAGCTCTCCTCTTGGATCAACATATCTATATCGAGCATAGAGAGTTTGATCAGATCGGCAGCAGACCCCTGGAAAACCGTATTGACCGATTCACGCATAAAGGCAGCTTTTTGCATCCCATTGGCACTCTCATAGTCAAATATCCTGCGTCTTCCCAGGATCGTCTCGACATAGCCCTGCTCTTTGACTCTCTCTTGTATGCTTTCGAGAAAACTTTTAACTGTTGGAAAGCTGGCAAAATAGTTCTGAATGATCTCTTTCGCCTCTGCTGTCGTGATACCCAGTTCATCAGAGAGTTTACGACTTCCCATTCCATAGAGCAGACCGAAGTTGATCGATTTGGCAAAGCTTCGCTTCTTCTTCGCATCTTCTGCTCCAAACAATTTCAGCGCGGTTGCCATATGAATGTCTTCTCCATTTTCAAACGCTTCCATCAAGGCTCTATCTTCTGAGAAATGCGCCAGAAGCCGCAACTCGATCTGAGAGTAGTCGATACTCACCAATTTATACCCCTCTTTGGCGACAAATGCCTCCCTGACACTTCGCCCCAGTGCTGATCTGACGGGAATATTTTGCAGGTTTGGATCTTTGGAGCTGAGCCGTCCGGTTGCTGTGCCCGTTTGCAGAAATGATGTATAGATTCGGCTTTTTGGATTTTTTTTTGCCAGCTTCAGCAGAGGATCGACATAAGTAGAGAGTAATTTCTGGTTTTCCCGATAGGTCAAAATCTTTTCGATGACGGGATGCTCCTCTTTGAGAGACTGCAGTACCGCTTCATTGGTACTATATCCGGTCTTTGTCTTTTTGCCGCCCTTGAGCCCTAGTTTTTGGAAGAGGATCACTCCGAGCTGCTGTGTTGATTTGATATTGAATTCACTATCTGTCAGCGAATAAATCTCTTCTGTCAGACTATGCAGTGCTTCGCTCAAACTCTCCTGAAGAAGATGAAGTTTGCTTTGATCTATTTTGATCCCCTCTCTCTCCATCCGTATGAGCACATTGATGAAAGGGTACTCTACATTTTTTGCTTCATCGAGTAGATGAGAGAGGCTTCCAAGCTCCATCGCTTTTTTCAAACTAAAGTAGAGCAGTCGCGTCATCCAGGCATCTTCTGAGGCATAAAAAGATGCTTCACCGATATCAACTGTCGAGAAATTCTCTCCTTTTTTGACCATATCCTTGAACGGTTTCATCTCATATTTAAAAAAGCGTTTCGCCAAACTGTCAAGCCCCACTTTTGTTCCGGGGTTACTGAGCCAAGCCATCAGCATCGTATCAGCATACGGCACAACCTCCTCAAAACCATAACCATGATAGAGCAGCGAAAGGTCAAATTTTAAATTTTGCCCGACTATCTTGTGTTTCAATAGTCGTTCCAATGCCGCCTTGGTATCTTCAACAGAGACCTGGTCGCCCACACCGAGATAGCTGTGCTCTATAGGCACATAGTAGGCTTTCTCCTCATCAGTACAAAAGCTAAATCCAACCATTCTCGCACTTTTGGTATCCAGGTCGGTTGTTTCGGTATCAAATGCCACAATCGCCTCTTCATCGATCTTATCGATCACCGCATCCAGTTTGGCTTTGGTATCGAGGGTAATCACTTCGAATGAGAGGTCATGTTTTGGCTTTTGCGGTACTGAAACATCAGCATCAAGCGCCTCAATCTCCATCCCCACACTTGCCTTTTTGATAGCCTGCTTCATCTCAAACCGTTCAAAATCATCCATTAGACAACTGAGATAATTTTTATCCTCAAAATGAAAGCTCTCAAAATCACAAGCCTTGAAGACATCATCTTTTAGCGTAACCAATTTGCGGGAGATAAAAGCTGACTCTTTCGATTCCAGGAGCAGTTTTTGGATACGCGGCGTGCCGGCATTTTCGATATCTGCATAGATATTTTCCAAAGTATGATACTCATTGATCAGCTTGGAGGCCCCTTTTATACCGATCCCTTTTACTCCGGGAACATTATCAGAGCTATCCCCTACAATCGCCTGGAAATTAGTAAAATCCTCCGGCTTCACCCCAAACTTCTCTACGCAGGCATCCTCATCCACATCACGCTTTTTGACCATATCTACCATCACCACCCTGCCATCATCGATCAGCTGATAGAGATCTTTGTCATGCGAAACGATACGCACAAGCAACCCTTGGTCTCTTGCCATTTTGGTGACCGTAGTAATGACATCATCCGCTTCAAAGCCCTCTCGTGAAAGGTTCGCAAAACCCATCTCTTCGATCCAGTCGATTGCAATAGGCAACTGCTTGATCAGATCTTCGGGAGGTGACTCGCGGTTAGCTTTGTACTCAGGGTAGAGGTCGCTGCGAAATGTTTTGCCTTTGCTGTCGAGTGCAAAGACAATATAGTCAGTAGAATGATCGCGCCGAAGTGAATCGATCAGATTGGCAAACCCCGTCAGCAGTCCCGTAGGAAATCCATCGGAATTACGAAGTGGCGGCAAGGCGAAATATGAGCGGAAGAAGAAGCCGAAAGTATCGATGATCGTAATAGTTTTCAAGTGGGAACCTCACTAAATAGTATAATAATAGATTTTATCCTATACTCTGTTAGAGGGATATTGGCTTGTGCCCTTTCTTGCAATTAAGTTAAGAGATAATATTGCTTTTCAAACTTGGAATCGGAAGGCTTTGCCTCCGCTGTTCGGGACTAAGGAATCTCCCGAAAACAAAAAAACCAATCCTTAATTTAATGGCATTGCCAGTGCCCTTATTTGTTCCTTTATTCCAACCCCATAAACCTCAGTACCTTCTCCCGGGTATAGGTATGAAATGGGTTCCAGCGCTGCCGCTGCAGATAGGATGCAGAAATTTCCAATGCGCCTTTTTCACCATGAAGAGTAATATCTCCCAATTTGATACCTGGGCTTGGAGGGGCTCCCTTTCGACCATACAGTGGATCGTCTGCCTTGATAGGAAGCGCGAGATGTGAGAGAGAATAGACACCCTCGGGCCAATCAAATTCAAGACTTTCCTGCTGCATAGCGCCTGATTTGTCTATCGTTATCTGTTGCGGATTACCTTTTGTGTTCTCCGCATTATTGCTGACAATACTCAATCGATAGCGATTTCCTCTCTTATCTGAAGCAAGCGCCTTTATGGAAGTTTGTACCCTGGAAGGGATAAGATGTGTCTTTTCATACTTATGGTTGACATCAAAGAGTATCAGCGTACTGTTATTATCCGGCAGACGATTGTAAAGATTTTTAACCGTGTCAGCGACGACCACAGTTGCATCCACAGCAGAAGCGAAACTGAGCATAGGAGGAAGACTCTTCTGTTTTTTCCTATCTTGTTCCAACTCATTCAACTGCTTCTGAACCTCGTTGCCGATACGATAAACCAAATCTCCTGCATTGACTGCAAAAGAACCATATTTAAAGGGGTCATACTCCGGCACAATACCATTCCAAGCCAGTTTTTCAATACCCAGAAAATGCCCTATCCGCCCCTGCCATACTGCTAGAGAAGCTACCGGAGTCACACCAATAGCCGGTGAATAAAAAATCAGTCCGGAAGGTCGAGGCAGCGTATCATCATTTAGTGCCTTTATAGTATAGTTAAGTGCCAACGGTGCACCGGTAGAGTAGCCCATAATATAGAGTGGTTTATCACCGAGTTTTTCTCTAAGATGCTTCATTCCTATCTGAACTGCTGCTGCCATATCTTGCCACTCAATCTCAATCAGTCCCGAAGGGATCGTCCCATGTCCAGGCATACGCATGTTGACCACCCACACTCCATTTGCCTGAAGATAGCTCGCCTGAGCATGGAGACTATAGGGGGAATCGGACATGCCATGCAGAAGCAATATTCCTGCTTTTGGCTCTTTCACCGGAAGCTCAGTGGTTCGGTTCCACTGTACCGGCCATCGACTTGGATCAGAATAGCTGTTTTTTGTATAGCGATTAATCATGCTCTTTTCATTTGCCTTGAGTTTGGCATAGATCTGCCTATCCAACTCTTCGAAAAGCTGATCCTCCAGAGTCATATACTCTTCAAGCGTATGGATGTCCGAACCTGCTTCAAATCTATTTTCCAGTTGTACCGTATGCCAGGTGGATAGATCAGGAAGAGAGTTCACATAGAGAGCGAAACCTATCATAGCAACAGCAATTGCCCCAACCAACACATAAGAAGCTATTTTAAGCAAATTTCGAATAAGCCACCATGGTCCCTGTATCCAAAAACTTTGTTTAGCGTAGATAGGGTTACTTTTTTGCAACAAGAGAAGATTTCTCCTGGCAGTTCCTGCAAATACCATAGAGACTGATCTGTGACTGATAGAGGAAAAAATCATCTTTTTGGGCAATACGCATCAACTGCTCCCGGGGCATCAGCTCCATCTTCTCATCCTCTACACTGCCGCACTCCTGGCATATCAGATGGATGTGATCATGTTTTTTGATCTCATATCTGGATTTTCCACCGGCAATAGGAACCTCCGCCAATACCCCTTTTTCGATCAGCATTTCAATGTTTTTATAGACGGTAGCCAAGGATATGGAGGCATGCTTTTCGCGAACTGTCATATAGATATCATCTATCGTACCATGACCGCTCTCCTGGAGAATTTCAAGAATACTCAAGCGCTGAATAGTTGCCTTCAGACCTGATTCTCTCAATAGTTCACTATGATTCTTCACAAATTCTCCTTCTTGAAATGCCTTTTTATGGTACTGCTTCAAAATTGAGACCCAAATTGTATTTTTACCGCTTGAGACTCAACTTCTTACAACATAATGGAGAGGCTAAATACCTCTCCTGAAAACTACAGCTCTTCAGCGTGCTTCTCAAGATAATCAGCTACACCCTCGGTGTCAGCCTTCATACCTTCGTCACCTTTTTGCCAACCGGCAGGGCAAACTTCCCCATACTCATTGGTAAATAGCATTGCGTCGATCATTCTCAGCATCTCATCGATATTTCTACCGAGTGGAAGGTCGTTGACCACTGCATGTCTGACAGTTCCATCTGCATCGATCAGGAAAGAACCTCTCAATGCAACTGAATCACCCAGAAGAACATCGTAATCTCTGGCAATCTGCTTGGTCAGGTCTGCGACCAACGGATATTTGACTTGACCGATTCCACCCTTGTTTATCGGTGTCTCTTTCCAGGCAAAGTGAGAAAATTGAGAATCGATAGAGCATCCGATCACATTGATGCCTCTGTCCTGGAACTCTTTGAGTCTATGGTCAAAAGCGATCAGCTCTGACGGGCATACAAAAGTAAAGTCTAGCGGATAGAAGAAAAGGACAGCACCTTTTTCACCAAGGTTTTCATAGAGGTTGAAATCTTCAACGATTTGGTTGTTGCCAAGTACAGCAGTTGCTGTAAAATCCGGAGCTTTATTGGTTACGATCATAGTATATTCCTTAAGGATAATTTTTATTAACAAGGAATAGTAGCAAATTTTCTTTAATAGCTGGTTAACGAAAGTATAAAATTAGGAGAAAAAGCTCCTCTTTTTTGTTTTGGGCTGATAAATGGATGTTTTTTCAATATATTATTATGCCGCAAATTATTCTGCTGCAAGCAGCCACTCTTTCAAATTGATGATTTCAATTACGATATTATCATACAGAGTTTCACCACTATTGTCTTCGGTGATAACAATGGACTCTGCATTTTTAAGTTTAAGTTCTTTGATCGTTTTAGAAAATGCTTGCAGTTCACGCTTTTTTGTCTTTTCATTTTTGAGAGAAGAAGTAACCTGGATAAGCATTTTTATCTCTTGATCCTTTTGCACTATAAAGTCACACTCCAGTTCATTGGCGGTCTTATAATAGTAAACTTCATACCCTCTTCGCAATAACTCCAGAAAAACAACACTTTCCAAATCTGCCCCTCTGGTTTGCAAATTCGGCACTCGCATGATATTGCTCAAGCCCAAATCAACACTGTAGTACTTTTTATCATTTGCATTTTGCTTTTTTATGGAGTAGTCAAATTTACTGATCTCGAAAACCATATAAGCTTTCGTGAGGTATTCTACATAAGCGCTCGCCATGTCGTAAGAGATCTTAAAGTTATTTTTGAGCTTATTGATACTGATACTGATACCACTGTTACTTAGAAGAAATGCAGCTATCTCCTCCAGTACCTTGAACTCTTTGAGTCTGTATCTGGCTACAATATCTTTTAGTAAAATAGTATTTTTATAGGTCGTCAAAAGTTCTCTTATGTCATTCTGTTGGTACTCCAACACTTTTGGGAAAGCACCATACTTAATGTAGTTTTCAAATTCACGGCTCAATACCGTTTTTTGTGAAACTATATCAAGTTTCTTTTTGACTATCACATCTTTGAAATCAATATATTCTCTGAAGCTCAGCGGATAGACATCAACTGCCAAATATCTTCCGCTTAGTGTAGAGGCTATTTCGCTACTGAGCATAGATGAGTTTGAGCCGCTGATAACAAGTTTTGACAGTTTTAACTCATACTCTTTATTGACCCACTTCTCCCAGTTTGGAATGTTTTGTATTTCATCGAGGAAGATATAAGGCATTCTGTCAGGATCGAGATATTCGAGATAGACCTCTTTGATCTGCTCCAGCAAATCCACTGAGAGATGATTTATAAAGCGCGGATCTTCCAGATTTACAAAAAGTATATTTTTGATATCAATGCCATTTTTAAGAAGTTTTTTGATCTGATTGATCATCAAAGTAGACTTTCCGCTTCGACGAATACCCTTGATCACAACTACTTCGTTGTACTGCAAAAAAGAATTTATCTTATGATCATAGAAAAGTCTCTCTTTGGTTTCCGGAAAACCTCGGCTCCAGTAGTTCCATTCGTTTAATATGGCAATTATTTCTGACTTATCCAAAATAAATCCTTAAATTATTTGTTACATCGTGTAATTATACCATTTTATACTTGTCAAATCAAGAGAATTAAGCCATTAGTGTTATCTGCTGCGGTAATAATCCCGAGAAGAATTGAGCTTGCGCTGCTTCTCTTTATATAGGTTTCGGTCTGCACGCCTTATCACTTCATCGATATTTTCATTAAAATCTTTCACTTCTGCCAAACCTGCACTTATGGAGAAGTTCACAGAGTTGCCCAGGAGCTGATGCGTTTCAGAGGTGTTTTTTTGAATTCTTTTCAGCACATCCATGGCTTTCTCACTATTTGTTCGCGTCATCATCAAAATAAATTCATCACCGCCAAATCTTGCAAAGCAATCCTCCTCCTTCAACTCCTTTTTCACAATAGATACAAATTTTTTGATCACCTCATCGCCTACATTGTGTCCATAAGTATCATTGATATTTTTAAATTTATCCATATCTATAGCAAAAAGGCAAAAAGGCAAATCGGCTGATCTGCGACCAGCAAACAAATCACCTGCTTTATCAAAAAATCGGCGACGGTTTGAGATGCCTGTCATAGAATCTTCATACGCCATTTTTTCAAGCTTATCTCTTAGCTGCTTCAGCTTTATATGTGTTCCAATCCTTGCCAGTATCTCTTGCGGGTGATATGGCTTTGCAATATAGTCTACCCCTCCCGCATCAAATCCCTTCACTACACTATCTGCATCTGTATTTGCAGAGAGAAACAAAACAGGAATATCTTTGGTATTTGGGTTTGATTTGATAATCAAGCAGACTTCATAGCCATCCATTTCCGGCATATTCACATCCAGCAAAATAAGATCCGGTATCTCCTGAGCGATCTGCTCCAAAGCCCCTTTTCCATCAACAGCTACAGAGATATCATACTCCCCCAATAGACCAATCAGAAAATCAATAGTACCGGGGCTATCATCTACGATCAATATACCGGGAACTGCATCAG
>JAYEOH010000191.1:26741-30088 GCA_034722775.1 Campylobacterota bacterium
CCGTTCCAGGGCAGCCTCGAACAACTCCATCATCCCAAACAGACTCTCTGCCCCGATACTTCCCGCTGTTCCTTTGATATTGTGGGCAAGTTTTGCAGCCTCATCCAGGCGCTCTTCTCCCAGCAGGGTTTCAAATTGCGAAACTGAGTCTCCAAAGAGATCAGCAAAATCAAATAAAATATTTCGGTAAAGTGCTGGATTTCCTCCGACACGCGCCGTCCCCTCCTCAACATTCAATCCGTCAAAGTGATCGATCTGATGCAGTGCACCCTTGACATCATCCTCTTTTTGTCTCTCTTCTTTGATCTCTGAAACATCTGTTTTTGCTGCGATATACCTCAGCAGCAAGCCATACAGAGCCTCGACATCGATCGGCTTTCCAAGATGCTCTTGCATACCGATCTCTTTTGCCCTGTCTATATCTTTCTGCATTGCATTGGCAGTCAGGGCTATCACAGGGATATGATCATATTTACGCTCTTTTCTGAGCTCTAAAGTTGCTTCATACCCATCCATCACCGGCATATTGATATCCATAAGGATCATCTCTATATCTTTATATTTTTCCAAATTCTCCAATGCCTCTTTGCCATTATTGGCAATGATCAGTTCGATACCTGTATCTTCAAGAAGCCCAAACATCACTGTTTGGTTAATGACATTATCTTCAGCCAGTAAAATACGACTGCCTCTTAAAATAGAAAGATCATTTTTCGTTACTTTAGGCACAGTATCTGTTCTCTTCACGCCCTCTTCGCTGAAAAGTTCAAGAATCACAGAAAAAATCATTTGTTGGCTGAATGGTTTTGTCAGCCGTGAGTCAATAGTGATACCATGAAACATTCCCTCACTCATTATTTGCAAACCACTCTCCATCAAAACGACTTTTGCCTGACAATGTTTTCGGACCTCTTCACTGTCACATGCTGCCAGGATCTGCTTATCGATAAAGATAATATCAAACGGGTTATCCAGTATCAACGGTTTGGTCTCCTCTACGCTGGAAGCATGCAGCGCTGTATACTGAAAATACCCAAGCATCTGCGTCAATGCTGCTGATGTTTTGGCGTTAGAGTCTGCGATCAATACTTTTTTATTCATCAGGCTTCGTGAAGGCAGACGATAAGATCTACGCTCCAACTGCTCTGTCTCTATGGTAAATATAAACCGGCTTCCTTTGCCATACTCACTCTCTACCCGGATAGTTCCTCCCATCAGCTCTACCAACTGCTTGGAGATCGTCAAGCCCAAACCTGTGCCTCCGTATTTTCGACTGGTAGAACCATCTGCTTGCGAAAAGGGCTGAAACAGTTTTTCTACCTGTTCCTCAGTAAGCCCGATCCCTGTATCGATCACCTCAAACTGCAATAGATTTTCTCCATCCAAAGAGGAGATCATTTTGCTTTTTAGTATGATCTCGCCCCTGTCGGTAAACTTCACGGCATTGTTCATAAGGTTGATGATCACCTGCCCCAGACGAAGAGGATCACCCTTGATCATAGCAGGCACATTGTTGGCTATATCAAACACCAGCTCAAGACCTTTCTCTTCAGCCTTGATGCTTATCATATTGGAAACATTTTCTAGGGTTGTATTGAGATTAAATTCCATATTTTCTACATCCAGCTTACCTGCTTCTATCTTGGAGAAGTCCAAAATATCATTGATGATTCCAAGCAGAAGATCTCCGGAGTTTTTGATCTTGGAGACATAATCAAACTGTTTTTTATCCAAAGAAGTTTCCATCAAAATATGGCTAAGTCCAATGATTGCATTCATCGGAGTACGGATCTCATGTGACATATTTGCCAGAAATTCATCTTTGGCTTTGGTGGCAAGCCGGGCAGTTTCGATGGCAGTTTCAAGTTCTTTTTTGTATCCTGACTCCATCTTTTCATAATAGTGTCTTTTGGAAGCTTTATGAAGTGTTTGATAAAGCTGTTGCGGCTGCAGCGGTTTGAGTAAAAAATGGCTGATACCCATATTGATCAGTTCAAGAAGAAGATCACTCTCACTATGTGCAGAATGAATGATGATGATCTGCTCCGGCTCCATAGAGAGTATCTTTTTACTCATCTCTACACCACTA
Organism: Campylobacterota bacterium; assembly: GCA_034722775.1. Lineage (GTDB taxonomy): Bacteria > Campylobacterota > Campylobacteria > Campylobacterales > Sulfurovaceae > SZUA-451. Next base: position 28,831 of record JAYEOH010000191.1, read on the forward strand.
AGATGAGGCATTCGTATATCTGTCAATACAAGATCAGGATAAGAGCCAAATGCTTCTTTGTGATTTGTAAACTTCTCCCACCCATCCCGCCCATCTTCTGCTACGATCACATGCGAAAAGAAATCTTGCAGTATTTCCGTCATTTCCTCGCGCATTGCTTTGTCATCTTCGACATAGAGTATCGTTAAAGTATTGCTATAGTTTAAAATTTCATCGATATTAGTTGCCATAAATACTACTCTCTCATTTAGTTTCAACCATAGTTTATCACAAGAATGTATCGGAAATATCACCAAAATATAAGTTGAAAAAAAGTTATGAAAATTTATATTTTTACGCTATTATCTTCAAACTACAAACAAAGAAGGGTATATGAACTTTTTTAAAATTACCTTACTGCTTTCCATACTGTTTTTAAATATTTCATCTTATGCCGGGAATCAAGTACTTGAAAAAGTAACACTACAACTCCAATGGAAACATCAGTTTGAATTTGCAGGATTTTATGCGGCTAAAGAGAAGGGCTTTTATGCTGATGCCGGTTTAGATGTGACATTTGTGGAGTTTAATGAACATACAAACATTACAGGTGAAGTACTAAATGAAAATGCCCAATACGGATTAAGCTACTCCTCCATCATTGCAGAGTATCTCAATGGAAAACCATTGGTGCTTTTGGCAAACTTTTTTAAACAGTCTCCTCTGGTGCTGGTAGCACAGGCAGAAATTAAGACACCCGCTGACTTAAAAGGTAAAAAGGTAATGGGAATCTCCAACACTATTGATAACATTACGCTATGGACTATGCTCAACAAGTTTAATGTTCAAATAGAAGATATAGACAACATACGCACAAATTTTAGTATTGACGACTTTGTAAACAAAAAAGTAGATGCAATGAGTGTCTTTACCACCAATGAACTCTACCAATTGGAAAAAAAAGGCATCAAATATAATATCTTTGACCCTGTCTCTTATGGAGCAAAATATTATGATGTCAACCTTTTTACCACCCAAAAAGAGCTCTCGGAACATCCGCACAGAGTGAAAGCTTTCGCAGAAGCATCCATCAAAGGCTGGGAGTATGCCCTTTCACATCAAGAAGAGCTCATAGAGGTCATCCTCAAAAAGTACAACCCTCAGCATAAATCAAAAGAGGCGCTTGAATTTGAAGCAAGACAGATCGAATACATTATGCTGCCGGATGTGCACAAGGTTGGAAGTATCGATACAGACAGGGTGAAAATGATTGCTGAAA
>JAYEOH010000192.1:0-8148 GCA_034722775.1 Campylobacterota bacterium
AGTGTTTGAAGCAAAGCAAATGCCTCAAATGCCAAAGGGGCAGCTCTGTTTCTTCCTGTCAGCTTGGATTGGGTTGCATTGTTTGGTTTTCCTACCCATACTGCGACAGTGTACTCTTTGTTGTAGGCAACCGTCCATGCATCACGGTATCCATAACTTGTCCCCGTCTTGTAGGCGATTTGATGGTTGGCATCGACGAAGCCTTCAGGTGCGGGGACTTCTCGTAAAATTGCTGTTGTCATTTTGGCTGATTTTTTGTCACATAGTTTTTGGGCTGCTGTCAAACTATTGGGTCTCTTCAGATAGTGTATTCGATTGGCACTGCCTGAATTGGCGAGAGCGACATAAAGTTGAGAGAGCTGCCACATAGAGATACCTGCTCCCCCCAAGGCTACGGGGAGCGTTGCCCTGTTTTTGGGAACTTTGAGTTTGCCTGCATAGGTTGCGACTTGGCTGATAAACGCCTCTGTTCCTACTCTTTTGAGAATCTTCACGGCAGGAATATTGAGTGAATGCTGCAGGGCGTAGGCAATCGTGACTTCGCCGGTATAGGTATTGGAAAAATTATGCGGCAGATAATCTCCAAATCGTGTCTCCTGATCCAGGATCAGCGTATTTGGATGAATAAAATGTTTGTCAAATCCAAAGGTATAGATGAAAGGTTTCATCGTGGAGCCCGGTGATCTGACTGCCTGTATCATATCAACATGGCCTGATACATTTTGACTGAACATGTCGTGTGATCCCAGATAGGCTTGAACTGATGCATCACTGTTGCGTATCAGCAGCAGTGCAATCGTCGTATCTTTGGCAAGCGTTTCCGATTTGCCTCGTGCCCATACTTCAAGCTGTTTTTGAAGTAATCCGTTAAGTGTTGTAGTAATTTCATTTTGATGTGATTTTGGATTGGAGAGGATCTTCTGTGCCAGGTGTGGTGCGTATCTAGGGAATTTTTTTAGTTTTGCAGGGGGAGATTGTTTGAGAGCCTGTTGATATTCGAATTTATTGATAAGTTCTTTATTCAGGGCTATTTTAAGCACTTTATTGCGTGCCTTGATGGAGTTTTCGATATGCCTGTCGGGCCTATTTCTTTCGGGAGACTGAGGGAGTGATACCAACAGTGCAGCTTCACCGGCACTCAAAGAGCGCGGCAATTTTCCAAAATAGCGCATACTGGCACCTACCACCCCTTCGACATTGCTGCCATAGGGTGTCAGAGTGAGATAGGCAGAGAGAATCTCCTCTTTGCTGTAGTGCCATTCAAGTTGAAATGCATGCAGAATTTCAGTCAGTTTCGCTGTGACTGTACGCGGTTTTGGATCGAGCAGTCTCGCCAACTGCATAGTGATCGTCGATCCTCCGGAGACAATCTTCTGATGGGTGATCAGCTGCGACAGAGCGCGTACCATAGCGAGAAAGTCGAGACCTGGATGGGTAAAGAAATGTTGATCTTCAAAAGCCAGAAGCATATCGATATAGCCGGTATCAAGCATCGTGGCATCGACGGGGAATCGCCATTTATCCTCTGCGTTGATCTGGGCATAGAGCCATGATTGGTCATCTGCTTTGACTATGCGTGATGTTTGCTGGAGGGGGGATAAATCTACAGGATTTAGATGGTCAAAGAGCAAAAAAGAGATAAGTGCCAAAAAGAGACTTGCAACAAAAACTTTTGCTGCTGTGAGCAATTTTCTACCCAGTCCCACATCTGCTCCCTATTTACTCTTTGCCATTTTGATCATCAGTTTTATATTGGCTTTCTCCTGTTCACTCATCTGCTGATCAAAGACAGTACCGCTGCTGATATCACTGGGTCTATACCAAGGCATAAAGGAAAAAATCTCTTTCAGGTCAGGATTGGTAAATGTCACACCGCGACGGGCAAAGAGACTATTTCTCAAAATATATAATTGATTTTTATCATAATTCTCAAGATCTTTCTCTGTGAGAAGCTTGTTGTGAACACGATAGAAGTCATTCAATACCAATCCTCCTCCACGGCGCTTCTCTTCACTCAACAGAGTTTGAATATTCTGCTTCTGCTGGGAAGTCAGATTTTTGTAAATCGTACCTGACTTGGTTGAGCCTGGCTGATACCAGGAAAATTCTGAAAACATAGCGTGCAGCATAGGATTGGTTTTTTCGAAATCCAAACCGGCGTGTGCAAAGATAGAGTTTCTCAGAAAGTTCAATTGGGTGATTTTGTATCGATTCAGATTTTTCACAACTCCGCTGTAGGCCTCCTGATACTCTTTTTCTCCAAGTTTTTCAGGCACAGAGGTATCTTTTTTGCCTGTCATATCGGAGGGAGGTGTCGGCACAGCGGCACTTTGGATATCACCTATAGTTATCTGATAGGGGAGGAGTGTGCTTAGTGCCCTGAACCGGGGCTGATACATATCTTCTATTTTTGCCGGCGGGAGAGTGAAACTTCCCTTGCTGACGGCTCTGACGATATAAGCGACTTTGAAGCTGCTGTTTTTGTCGCTATCGAGACGCAATGCCGCCTCATAACGATCATTGCGATAGGCGATATTTTCGGTCGGGCTTTGGTCTCCCAGCCACTTCAGCCCTGTGGTGGCATCGATGCCATTGATGACAGGGTTTTCCAGCTCAAAGCCTGCAGGAATCCAGTCACTGATAAGAGGATTTTTGATATGGTTGCTCTCTATTTTTCCCTCGATGACCACGACCAGTCGCATGTTTTGTTTGATATGCGCAGGATCTATCTCTTTGCCCTGCATTGTATATATTTTTTTGGAGAGGGCAAATCCATGATTATGTTTGCTGCTATAGGTTTTGGCGATGGGTGTTGCCTGAAAACTCACACTATACCAGCACTTGTCACTGCTCTCATTGGTGATAGTCGGAAGATCCCGTGCACGCTTTGCCTCGGTACTATATTCACCTTGCGTCAAAGGCAATGCTTTTCCCTCGGCTGTCAGGTTTAGCTTCACAGGTTTGATATGGGTAGTGTAGGCCGCTCTAAGGAGGAGGCTCATCTCCTGCGTACTGAAATACTTTCTCTCTTTTGCACTAAGCGCCAAGTCGGCAAAACTGCTCTCCCAGTCCAATCCGAGTCCGGAGTCGTGCATCAGTATCACCAATGCCGCCTCGTCACGCAAGCCTCCTCCATAGTTGGCATAGTATCCACCGTCATTTTGGAGATAGTTCCCCAAGGAAGATTTAGCTTTTTCGAACATCTTTACAGCAAGCTGCTTTTCGCCGACATGCGCCAATGCTGCACCCAGGTGGCCCCAGGCTTGAGCTGATTTTATTTTACTGTTTTCCGCCTTGGCATGAAAGACTATTTCCGACATCAGTATCCGACCAGATAAAGCCAAAACATAAAGCGCATAGGCATCTGCCTCCTGCTTGCTTCCGTCACTGCTCCATCGATCCAGACTATTTTCGATCCAATCGAGTCCAGCGTTGATATTTCGCTCAGGCACATTGTAGCCTGCTTTTTTCGCCCGTGTCAAAAAGTCCAAAACATAAGAGCTGATCCAGAGACCTGCTTTACTGCTGTTCCATAGGCTGAAACCGCCATCGAGTTTTTGATGGTCGAGAAGCTGATCGATGGATGGCTGTATGATCGCTTTGCGGTTGATGGTTTGGCTCTGTGCCATCGTTTCGGAGATAAAGAGCCAAGGCATCGCACGGCTGGTGGTCTGCTCGGCACAGCGGCCTGAATAGGCAATCAATTCATCCGCCATAGACTCAATAGAGAGCAGCGGTTTGCCTGACATTTTCAAATCTATCGCATGAATATCTGACCACACAGAGTAGTCGAGCAGGGCTACCGGATCAAAAAGAGCATTTTTTTCCACGACTCCTACTTTATGAATATAAGCTTGCGGATATTTTGTCCTGACGCCAAGCTCCCATTGCTTTTGGCTTTTTACTCTGCTGTCATGGGTGATCTTTGCCGTTAAAGTATTATCGTGGTGGGATGTTGCCTTGATCTCCACACTCGAAGAGAAGCGTGCCGGCTTTATACCGTTAAATTCAAAATCAAAATGCTCTTGATCGATGATCCCCTCCCGGTTTTCATTTCTGAAAGTGATACGATATTTTCCCGGTTCAGCACTTGCATCAAAATCAACGGTCAGCAGTGAGTTGACCCTATCGCCGACCGAAAGAAACCGAGGCATATATATCTCAGGAGAGATGCTGTCTTTGACGACCATATCACTGCTTTGGGAACCGACAGCATTTTCACTCCAGGCGACTGCCATCAACTTAAGTGAGCCCTGGTAGTCAGGGATGTCGAATACCACTTCTGCTTTGCCATCTTTGTCAAAGGTGAGCGCTTGCGTCATGATCGCAACAACTTTTCGTTTGTTGGCTGTAACAGCATCTTGTATCGCATCTTCCAGCTCATCGCCTGCGCCGACATTGAACTGAGCATGTGCACCCATTGCCTTGATCAGGTCGGCATAGATATCGCGTATCTCTATACCCAGTTTCTGCTGTCCGAAGAAGTATTTTTTCGGATCTGGTGCCTGGTAGTTTGTCAGTCTCAATACACCATCATCAACTGCCGCCAGAGTGAAATAGACTTTTTTCCCTGCGGCTTCTTTGGCACTAATATTCACTTTGACCGGTTCGGATGATTTGACTCTCTGAGGGTGTTCCAGGGTTAGATTCAGCATTTGTTTGGGATTGATGATCGTCAAGTGCGCCAAGCCAATCGCACGATTGGCTCCCAGTTTTTTACTCTGCGCCCTGAAAGCCGTTGCCAAAATATAGGCACTGCTTCCCCAGTTGTCATTGACAGTAAAAGTCACCTCCTGCTCTTCGCCTGCCACAGCCTGGATGGTTTTTGTTTCGATAATCGTATGATTTGCTACGGAGACCAAAACAGGACCGGAAAATTTGGGTGTAATGTTGACTCTGATCTGGTCGCCGATATGATAGGATTTTTTGTCGATGGCTACCGGCAGACGATCGGGAGAGGATTTGCTCATACCCTCTTCATATCCGCTGCTGAAGCGGTATGTTGTAATAATATTCTCTTTTTCTTCGTCTGTGATCTCCAGTCGATAGCTTCCCCAGTCCAGTTTTTCCAGAGAGAGGGTGTTTGGCTGCTTCTGTGAAGTTTGTATCACTCCTTTGCTTATCTCCTGCGCATCACTATATGTTTTATAGTACTCCCACCCATCCCCCTTTGAACGCCAGTGCCAATGTGCCTGCTCTTCGACAACTCTATAGTTGAGTTCCCGGGCAGTCAAATGTGAGTGTTTCAAGAAGACGATATTGAAAGTTGGATGCGACTCCATATCTACGGCATCATTGTCAAAATTTGCCTTTATACCGATATATCCGCTCTTGTCTGCCAGGAAAGCATCGATCACTTTCTCCAGCGGTCGTCCTCCGGGTTCATTTACTGAGATAGTGATATGCGCTGAGAGAGGCAGTGTGCTCTCAGGCGCTTCATCAATGACAAAAGGTATTCTCGCCTTGCCCTGTTCATCTGTTTCAAAGTTAGTCGATGCCAAAAATATATTGCCAAACCTCTGGACTATATCTCCAAAATGGTAGGTTTCGTATCCTTTAAAAGGTTTTTTGGCTCTATGTATAATCGTATTGACTTCTACATCGGCATTGCTGAGCGGCATACCGTTCAAATAGCTTGCCGTCGCTTCAATAAAGATTTTCTCTTTGGGTTTCAGTTCCGTGATAGAGCTATCGATATCCACTTTTATCTTTGGCGGAACGAAATCTTCCATCAGAAAAGAGAGGCTTCCGATGGTATTCTCACTGCCTGCATAAAGCCTGGCATGCCATCTTCCGGTACTTGCAGATTCAGAGATGTTTAACATAGTATCTGTGTATCCGAGTGCATCCGATGTGAGCATCCGTGAAGAGATCTCCACTTGTCGTGAATCGAACAGTTTTAGAGAAAGTTTCACTTCGCTTTCAGCGTTCCCGAGTTTATTGCGGACCAGTATATGAAGAGGCACCGTTTCCCCCGGTCTGAAAATGCCTCGATCACTATAGATAAATGCATCATATTTACCGGGATTATCACGGCCCTGAACCCCTCTGTCGGAGAGATCATGTGCCGGCTTGCTCAGATCAATGATAGAGAAGTCATCATTTTTCCCATAAGCATAGATCGCTTTTGCCTTAAGTCCCCGCTTGCCATTGAGCAGCTTGTCAGGAAAGAAGGCTTCACCATTTTTGCTATGTACTGTATCTAGTATCTCATTATTTTTGGAGATGAGTTCCAGCTTGACATTATCATAGATTTTGGCAGTTGAAAGAGTGCGTGTATAAACATGCAGTCCATCATCGGAGCGTAAAGTGTATAAGCCGATATCTGAAATCATAAACCACTGTGTCACTGCATCGTAGAGATCAGCGACCTCACCCTCTCTGTTGACTATTTGGGCAGCCAGGATATAGACACCAGGCTTTTTCTCTTTGAGGAAATCACCGACGGGTATGGCAGTCACTTTTGGTTTGTTGATCGTGGATCGTACCTTGAGTCTCTTTTTCCACAGAAAGAAGCCATCCGTATCTGCTATTTTATTCAATTTGTAGCCATAGAGATTGCGAACCAAACCATAATCGTTGATCTTTCCGATGAGGTTTTTCGTATTGATGCGATAGAGGGAGACGGATAGTTCATGCGTATTTATCGTCTCGATGGGAATGGATATCTCTCCCTGCGCCGGCAGGATATAGCCGCTGTCTTTAAAATTCAAACTGGGCTCATAGTCAGTCGTGGTTTTGGACAGTGTATAGTCACGATCCAGTTTGAATTCACCCAGCGGGATATTTCTGTTGATGGTGAATTGGTAATCTCTCCTTGGTTTCAATCCCGTGAGGCATATCCCTGCATAGGATAGTGTAACATTGAAATAGTCGTTGGGAGTGAGCTTGACATAGGGCTTTGCGGCAGTGCCATCGGATGAATAGATAAATTTATTGAGATTTGCACATAGTGAAATGCTTGTCTCCGAGGCTTCTGCTGTGACTTTGGTAATAGAGATTTTTTTGGCAGGATCAGCCAAGAGTATTGCGGATAGAACGATCAGCCATATAGGAAATATTTTCCACTGGGCAAAGAGAGACTTTTTCATAAGAACTTCCTCATGTTGAATAGAGGTGCCCTTATGGATCGAAAAGAGTCCTCTTTTCTTGATTATATCCAAATTAATGTGTTGAAATTGTTGATTTGACCAAACTCCTCTCGGAGTCATGATTTACTTTGAGAGCTTCTCAATGATCTCTTCAAGCTCTTTTTTTGATATGGGTCCGGATGCGGATTTGTAGAAATCTCCTTTTTTGTCAAAAATGGCAAGAAAAGGTATCATTCCCCTGAAGCCGCCTAGTTTGCTGACATAGGGTACGAGTTCGCCTGCCTCTTTTTGGGTGATATTGACATACTCTATACCATATAAATCATCAAATGATGCGAGCTTTTTCTCGTCGTAGCCTCCAACTTCGACAGAGACGATGGCAAGCTTCTCTTTGTATTTTTCCTGTAGTTCATTGTATGGATCGATTGCTTTGATGCAGTAGGGGCATCGATGTCCATAGATTTCAACAAAGAGGACTTTATTTTTGTACTCATCGAAGAGCAGGCCTTTTGGTGTTTTTGTCATATGCAGTTTATTGCCATCTACGGTTGTCATGGTTAGTTTATTCTCAGCTGCCTGGCTGAGCGTTAAGAGCGATGCAATAAGGGTAGCCAGTGCAATAATTTTCTTCATGGAATTACCTTTTTTTTGTATGAATCGTCTACTTTGAAAGTTCTTCGATATATTTTTCAAGTGCCTCTTCAGAGAGCATTCCTGCCTGCATCAACTGAACATCGCCTTTTTTATCAAGTATTACCAGGAATGGAATACTGCCTTGCCACTGTGCCCTTTGAGATATGTAGGGCACAAGCTGACCGGCTTTTTCCTGGGAGATCGTGACATAATTGACGCCTTTCTCTTTTGTAAAAGCTTTCAATTCATTTTCGTCAAAGCCCTGAACTTCTACCGCAATAATGACAAGATCATCTTTGAATTTCTCCTGCAATCTCTTATAGTGAGGGATCGATTTGATACATGGCGGGCATCTGTGACCGAAAAACTCGAGGAAAATAATCTTTCCTTTAAACTCTTCAAATACCATCCCTGTTTCCGTACC
>JAYEOH010000193.1:0-1516 GCA_034722775.1 Campylobacterota bacterium
TCTATACTTGTACCCACACACTCTTTTAAAGTGTAAAAAGTCATCCAGCACTCTGTCATAGTTCAAATTTTTGCTAAACATCCTCTGACTCCTTTTGCAGTGTGTCCGCACCTGGTACTTCCAATGCACACTGCAGTAACTGCTTTTCTGCGATCTTAAGATATGCTTTGGTTGTCTGTGTGCTTTGATGTGCGAGTATCTCTTTAATAGTGGCAATAGGAATGTTATTCTCAAGCAGACGCGTTGCAAGCGAGTGTCTAAGAGCGTGAGGCCCATGTTTTTTACCAGCAGGAATCTTTATCTTTGCACGCTTGAGGTATCCATCGACAATCGTATAGAGTGAAGCGGCATATAGTTGTGTATAGGGTGGATTCTCTCTGATGAAGATATACGGGGTATCAACCTCTGGTCTGCCATTTTTGATATAGTTGATAATCGCTTCACCGACATCTTTGAGTAGTGTCAGTGTTACGGGAGTGTTGGTCTTTTGTTGTATAAGTGTGATTTGACTGCTTTCCCAGTCTATATTGTCAAACTTCAGATTTACAATATCAGAACTTCTCAATCCAACTCTGGCTGCAAGCAGTATCATTGCATAATCTCTACGTTCTTTTGAATTGTCATTTGTGATACTCTCAAGCAGCAGAGTTGTTTCCTCTTTGCTGAAGGATTTGATAAATGAGCGATCTCTTCTTCTTGGGATACGGGGTATGTCGCACGAAAGTCTCTTTGTTAGGAAGCTGTTCTCTTCTAAAAATTGGATATACCTTTTGACACATGTTACTGTTGCATAGAGGGTGGTATCTGTATAAACTCTGCTCTCTTGAATAAACCTCAGAATATGATCAATAGTCAGATCTTCCTGAGTTTTGATATCAGAAACCGCTGCGATATATGCACTAAATCTCTCAAGATAAAGCTTGATACTTTTGATTCTTGAGGGAGAGAGTATCTTCTCTTGATGCAGCAGATAAGACTCAATACTCTCTTTAAGACAGCCTTTGAAGATGTACTCTTTTTTAGCGAAAAGCTTTTTTGAACTGATCGTGTTTAACCGATACATCTCATCCAGCCTGGCGATTGCTCTTTTCCTATTTTGGAAAGCATAACTATCTGGTTTGGTTTGGGAGAGACTGCCGCAACACTCCTCCAAAAAGGCCAATGCCAACTCAAAGGTATAATACTTCAGTTCATTCTTGAGGGCATACGCTTTGAAGAGTTTAAAAGAATACCTGTATTGTTTCAGGCTCTCTTTTGAGTAGTTTAGATCTTTGAGCTTTTGGTGGGTTGTATCGATTAGTTGATCGACACGGGTCATCTGTTTTTGTGAATGCTTCACGATAATCCTTTTTTTCAATACTCTGACTGTAAGCCAGGCATCTAATTATCAGGAATTTATTAGGATCTATGTTTATTGTGCAAGAAATGATATGTAAAGTTATTCGGATAACAAACCCTTCTAACTGGGAGTTTAGATGGGGAACTTTACATATCAGGGAACTTTACATAACCAGTT
>JAYEOH010000194.1:0-3122 GCA_034722775.1 Campylobacterota bacterium
TCACTATATTTAGCTACCAGTTTCCAAGCAAGTTCCCACCACTCTTTTACTACTCTATTGGCTTGGGTCTTGGAGTATTCTGTCAACATCTCTCTAGCTTTTTTGGGATCTTTCTTGTAGACTTTGAGTGCCTCTTCATCCATTGCTTTGAGACTCTCTATCTCTTCAAGCTCCAGTTCACTCTGTTTTTGCTTGATATCTTTGATGATATAGCTGTACTTAAGCGCTGCCCAATTTGCCACAAAATTGAAAGCCCACCAAGCACTCTGCTGGTCGAACTTATCACTAAAACCGGTATAGTAAGGCTTGGCTATCGAATTGACACCGACATAAAAAGGAGTTATCACAGTGCTCATCGCTTCGTCAGGCCCAAACCACAGAACGCCGCCTATCGGATCAGGCAGCCAACTTCTAGCCTGAAGAACAAAGGTGTACCCGCTTCGGTAAATAGAGAGGGGTCTCTCCCAAGCACCTTTGTGTCCGGTCAGCTTGCCTGTATCATTGCCTGCATCCATAGGTCCCGGATACCTGTATGGGTTGCCAAAGGGACCTGCCGTGACTCCTTTGGTTTGATCAAAAGGTGTATCTTGATAGTGATCACGATAGAGATTGATCACATCGCGAACCTCTAATTTTTTATCAGGCTTTATAGAAAATGGATACTGCTTGGTAAACCCATCTTTTGCCCAGGGGGATAGCTTCATTGATGGAGCAAGTTTTGACTGTAATCTCCAGACTCTCCTGAGGGAGTAGTAGGGGTGACTGTATTCGCCTTCACTTACTGTTCTCAACCAATCAAGTTTTCCCTTCTTTGGATCCCACCATCCGTGCTTCTTTGCAATGGTGTGGAGGTTTTTACTATACATCATATCCGGATCATCACGATCTACCTCTCTGATCCTGAACTCATTGGCAGCGACAAAAATCTCTCCATCAGGCACTTTTTTTGCAACCCATAGACCTCCTTTGTCCTCAGGACTTGGAGCCATTTCGATTACCCATCCTTCATTTTTATCTGCGACAGGCAGTGTCTCTCCTGTGCCATAATAACCATAAGTCTCGATCAATTCACCGATAAGTTTGATCGCTTCTCTGGCTGTCTTGGTTCTTTCCAGTGCTACGCGCGATAGTTCTGCACTATAAAATATCAACTTGCCGGGTTTGGGTTCGACTGTCATTTTGGCACCATTGGTCGCTTCACCAAACATCAGTTGATGCTCATTCATCATACCGTAGCTGCCATCAAAATAGGCGTAGGTATGAGCAACCTGAGGAATGAAGCCCAACGGAATGCTTTGAGGGATATCATTGTCGATGTAGACATCTCCTCTCTGGGTACCGACATAACGCCTTAGAACATTGCTGTTAAACTCAGGTCTGCTTCCCAATGCAGCAGCATCATAATAGACGGGACGCATCGATCCCGGTTTATGATCTGCTGATGGGATATGGACGAGACGATTGTCAAACATTTCGCTGTCATCGGAGTGTGCGACAAAGACGCAACCGTCTTTTGTGGCTCCCTTGGTGATGATCATTGTACTGCAGGCGATTAGAGAGATAGAACTGAGGAGGATGAAGAGGAGCAGGTGCTTGAGATGTACTTTCATTTTTTAGCCTTTTAACTATCTTGGAAAAACATCACTTGCTTGGATGTCATAGCTGTTTCAGACTTTCACTCTATGATATAATAATTTAACATAATTAATTCTTAAATATTTTGCATAACTTCAGCAAAATCAAAGTACAATAATTCAGAATACCAAAGCTAAAGGAGGTGAAGTTATGAATCGAATACTTAACAGCTTAATCAAGCCAATGGTTATATCCATAGCAGTGGGCACAATATCACTCTATGCAGTTGAGTTGAATCCAAAAAATCCCTGTTATCAGTCGATCAAAAAAATTGACGATACATACCATAATGATAAGGTATTTAAATTGTTAATGGATCAATCATTTCTCCATATGGTTGAGGCGCCGGAAGACTATATGCATGATGGAAATCCATGGGTTGGCAAAAGCTACAAAGATCTACCACCCTTTCTCGAAGAGTGGTGTGAGTTTCTGCCAAAAGCAATAGGGAGCAGCGATGACGGCTTGAAATATATTCAGCATATGGATATGTTCAGTTATAAAAATCATTTTGCCAAGGCTTTGCTGCAGAGTAAGACAGGCATTGAATTGTTCAATACCTATATGAAAGAGTATGGTCACTTTATGGACACACCTGCCTCCACCAGATATGTTGCCGAGTGGCTCAATGATGCACGCATCGAAAAAGAGGATTACGCACTGCCTGACCCGAAAGCAGAAGATGGAGGGTTTAAGTCATTCAATACATTTTTTGCCAGAAGTTTCAAGGATCAGCAAAAAAGCAGACCCCAAACGATGCCTGATCGAGACTATGTTGTCACAGCACCTACTGACTGCATCATCAACTCTATCCCCCAGGAGATCACAGATGAAGATACTCTTATAGCAACCAAGGGGAATCAAAAACTCAATCTCAAGCAGATGCTTGATGATTCCAGGCATTACAAAAGGTTTCTAGGCGGAACGGCTGTATCGTGCGTACTGATGCCGAATACTTATCATCACTATCACTCACCTATTGACGGAAAGATAATAGAGTCCAAGATCATCAAGGGGGCACTTCTGGGCATGGATGATTTTCCCTCTTTCGTCCCAAAAAATGGCAATGTCGGTTATTACGGTTCTGACTTCAACCAATTTAGCACTTATCAGCGAGGATACTTTATCGGAGATACTGGAAAATATGGTTATGTCGCGATGGTAGCGGTTGGCTTGAGCAATATTGGTTCTATCGTTTTTGAAAAAAAATATAGCAATGTTTCAATCCCTGTTCCTGTCAAGAGAGGTGATAAGTTGGGGCATTTTCTCTATGGAGGATCACTCTTTATTATGTTTTTTGAAAAAGGAAAATTCAAATCAGATGCGATCAGAGTCAGACTTGGAAATCAGATAGGTACTTTTGATACTCCATGAAACAATCAGCAGTAGTTGCACTACTTCTCGGGGGAGCGATCTGTCTACCTGCTGACGAAGCAATATCTTCAGCTTTGACAGAGGCAACAATCAAAGCACAACTACGATACTTT
>JAYEOH010000194.1:3222-8013 GCA_034722775.1 Campylobacterota bacterium
TTAACCTTGAGTTTTGGGACTACTATAGTGATGATTTTGTCAATTTTGTCTATGTGACAGGCTCTTATATATTTCAAACAGGTGGTGTTGTCAACAATCTTGGGGCACAACTGGTCAAGCAGGATGATGTGGGGGCACATGTCGCAGGCAGCATTGACACCTATCTCTATGGCATAAAGCTCACTAGTACTTATGATAATTTAACCTTTACCTATACTTTCAACAATACAAAATATGATGAAAATTCCTTGGATGGCGGTTCCATTATTGATATGTGGGGCGGCAGTATGGTCTACAACAGCCTTATGTATAATGGCTCCGATCAGGGAGGCACAACGAGTAATGCAGCCTCTCTGCAATATAGCTATATACCCTATGGATTGAGTATATTATTGGGTGCAGGAAAGTTTGATCTGCCCAATAAAATAACAGATATTTTTGCCGATCAGGATAATGTTGAATACAATATAATAGTAGACTATACACCCAAATGGAATAAAAAATTACAGTTTGCCATCAAAGCAGCCTATGTAGACTTCGATACAAATTATAATTTTAGAGCGTATGAAGATCTGCATGGATTTGATATGCTGCATGCCTATGATGATATTCTGGATTTGAGATTTATTGTTAATTATACTTTTTAATCGAGTGGGATTTTACTAGGGGTAGGATGTGAGTTGTAGTTGCGACTGACCCCTTTTGTTGCCTTTTGTTTGTTTGAGTGAAATGTGTTACATTCTATAGAGTGGGCATTGGGATTGATAGTTTTCTTTTCAAGTTTAGGTGACCAGTACCGCTCCCACTAAATACCCCGACCCTTTGGTCGGGGAGTTTTCATTTATCTACAATATATGCAAACTCAGCTGGTGGAGGGCAATCAAAAGCCAACAGACTTTTCCCACTCTTTTAAGCTCATTTCGTTTAGCTTTCCAAAACCCTCCGGTGGTACGGCATCTTTTGCAAGTACAACATAAGGAGCAACCGTCAGGGCTGTGCCAATCTCTCCTGGTTTCATAATGACATAGGCATAGCTGATGTAGGAACGGTCGTAAATAACGCTTTGGTCTTTACCGCAGGCAACTACGCTCCAGAGTACAGATTTACGGTGTTTTTCAAGAAAAGTATTTAACTCTTTCTCGTTCGCATTTTTTGTCCAAAGCCCGGCATCTTCGATAAATAGAGATGCATCTTTGGTGCGGTCTTTTGCAATATTGATGATAATATAGGACCAGACACCGTAAGATTCACTCCTGGAAGGATCCGGTTTGCCTGTTTTTGGACGGTATGATGTAACACTTTTATTGGCACAGATGACATGGGCTCCCGGTGCAGGGGGAAAACGTCTATTTTTCTCTGTACCAAAGAGTGCCTTGCCAGCCGCAAGCAGCGGTGCACCATCATAAACCTTCAGATCAGAACCATCATACTGCTTTACAGTAAAAAGAGGTTGTTGCTTCTTCTCTTTGATCATCTCTGAAACCGCAAGATCGTAGCCCCATATCTGCCCTGCTAAACCGGAAAAAGATGATGCTGTGAGCATATTGATTTGACCGACATAGGCATCATTGGCCTCTGCTCGATCATATGCGACAATACTGTCTAGCAGCCTATCGTCTGTTTTTTTAACAACACCGGCTGATACTTTCAGTACCGATACATAACCTGTGCCTTTGGCGCCCGGATTACCGTATCCATCGCAATAGTGCTTAAAAGGACTAATGGCATCCTTATCTATATTCTCAACTGCTTGAGCAAAACAAAAAAACGATGCCGCTATTACAGAAACAGATATAATGGTAGAAAACTTCATTTTTGGTCCTTCTTTGCTTAAGATTTACATCTCCAAGTATACAACAATTTTCATAAAGTAAAAAATTACTAATCCATTTTGATCTCGTTCCCATCTGCCCTAGGTTTTATACTTCGTGAGAGGCAATAATCAAATTCTTATAATCCAATACAGAATATAATAATGCCCTGTATTTAGTTTTTCTCTTCTTTTCTTTGACTGCTTTTCACAGTTGCTATTTTTTCTTTGACTAATATATTGTGCGAATCCACTCCCGGAACTTGCCCATGCATATCGAATTCTAATTCTACACCCGGCCTAAAGATCAAGCAGTGTGTAGAGCCTCCGAAATGGAACATTCCCAGCTGATCGCCCTTATTAACATGCTGTCCCTCATGGACGGTAAATTCATCGGATGAAACCTCTGCCATTCCAACAAAAAGTACAGCCATCAAACCAATATCTTTATTGTCTGCTTCAATAAAAACCAATCCTCTGGATGCTACATGAGCAATATAACCTTGAGAGAGATTAGGGCCCACGGGGTCAAAACCTTCCGATAGAGCTTCTGCATAATACGAACCATCGATCAGTTTTGTTTTGACGATGGTTCCGCTAACCGGACTATGCCATCGATGATAGCTTAAGGCACTTAGAAATGCTTGATAGACTGTACCTCCTGCAAATTTTTCCGCCAAAGGATCCATATCCATCATATACTGAAGAGAATAAGGCTGGGATTTGATCCAAAACTGATCTGAAAGTTGAACATTTTTTGCAAGCCTGTAAGGAGCTGACTCGCAAGCATTTGCAATAACAGCATCGTTTTCAGGATTTGCTACAGGACGAATGCCCTCTCTAAATTCTCTGGTAAAAAAATCATCCCAAGAAGAAAATCCATAATAAGGAGCATTGGGATTACACTTGATCTCTTTGGTAAAATTTGGCATTGCCTCTTTGGCATCTTTCCCAAACCAGCCGTTTCTGGGGTTGTTATTTAGAACATAACGAGAGTCTGGAGACTTCAAAAAGATGGACCAATAGTCTAAAATTTTTTTCAGCTGAAGATTAACCTTTTTATTTAGAAATGCCGTTGTTCCAGCCGGAGTTCCCATGGGCCAGTTAAGAATTGCATTGATTGGGAAACCGACAAAACCGGTTTTGTTAAACTCTGGTGCCATAGTCAAGATCCGATTCAAGACCTGAAGCATCTGATGATAATTTTTGATTTGAGGATTTCCTGAGGTATCTTTTTCATATTTCTTTTCTTTTGGTATCTGTTGAAACATCTCAGTAAACAGCATAAACAACTCTGGATCACCCTCAATAAGCTCTTTAAACTCTTGAATGACAGGAAGCAACTGTCTATCTGCCGACTTTGTTCCCTTGACTATCTCTGCAAACCATTCATTAAAAAACTTTTGATCCGAGGGAAGCCATCTTCCAACATTGTATTTTGGCGATACACGCGATGATTCAATTATTGTATTATCTCTGGCAAAGATGCAAGAGGACACAAGTAGCATCGAGCCAATAACTGCAAGCAACTTTTTCTTCATAATAAAAATTCCTTTTTGTTTGAATTTCAGCTAAATACTATCCGAATAATCCTTTATCGGGCATTCACGATAGAGAAATAAGTAGATTCCCATTCTATGGTGATTTTCTAAAAAAGGCTTGTTTTTCGATAATTGGGTGAGGATGGGATTCTATTTCGTGACTTAGGTTACCCTTAAGTCACTTATGTTTATAATTGAGAAGCAAACATAGACAGAAAGGATAACAGATGAAATCTATTTTTTTTACAGTAGCTATAACACTTGTACTACTCAGTGGTTGCGGCAGCAATAATACTGCCGTTGAAAATGGTACGCAAGACCCTGTTGCAATAGAAGAACTCCAATTTACCTTGAATATAGCATTGAAAGCTTCAGCAGATAATATTGTAATGTTAAATCTTGAACATCAGAGTGCTACTGTAGGTGTAGAGGATACTGCTACAGCAGGTACTGATTGTTATACTTATCTGCACGATAAATCTATACAAACTGTGCTAAGTGTTGATAGCGGTAGTTCCATTGGTTCACTCTCTATAACCAATAAAGCAATAAATGAGATCATCACGGTACTTTCAGGAGAAATATCTATACCACTTGAACTCTCTGCCAATACTGACTATGAGGTATGTGTAACGCATAATGGTGCATCAGATCAAATGCAAACAGTGTTTGTACGGTTTACTGATGCTGCCAGTGCATCAGCAGCATCATCCGCTATTGCTTCGACAGACGACATTCAGCCTGTTGGGTATAGTGATGATGATCTCAAGAAGTTGTTGGCGACTAATGATTGTATGGAATGTGATTTGCATCAAGCTAATCTGAGTCATGCCGCTCTGAGTAAAGCCATTCTACTAAATGCTAATCTAAGTGATGCCAATCTTGACTATGCCGATCTGAGTAGTGCCAATCTGGGTGGAGCTAATCTGAGTCAAGCCAACCTGAATAATGCTGATCTGCCTGATGCCTATCTGCTTTATGCCTATCTGCACAAAGCCAATCTATCTTATGCCGATCTAAGCAGTGCCAATCTGGGTGATGCCAATCTGACTTATGCCGATCTGACCAATGCCGATCTGACCGCTGCCGATCTGACCGGTGCCGATCTGAGTAATGCCACTTGGACTAATGGTTATGTATGCAAAGAAGGCTCCATCGAATATTGTAAATAGTCTCAAATGATACCTAATAAGAGTGAGATACTTCAATATTTCTTTCACTCTTTATTTTGGAATCTTTAATATGTCAGTACGATTTATGATATGATGATACCCTGCCAAGTCAATTCTTGGTCTTCTTGGCTATGTGTTACTCCTTTTGTTTTGTAAGTATCGCAGAATAAGTCTATATTCAACTGACCCGCAAGGCTATATTGAATTGGAGAAGTTATTATGAGTATATTAGTATTTAAGATCATCATGGCAGGGCTGATCATCCTAG
>JAYEOH010000195.1:0-7983 GCA_034722775.1 Campylobacterota bacterium
TAGTCTCTTTTTTCAAGAGATAGTAGTATAGAAGTAGATAAAGAACAATAAAAAGAACTGTTGTCAGAAAATTTGCGCTCGATACTCTGGCATAAAAAAATGTAGGAATGAGAATGAAGGGCGAAACTCCTGCGATAATGTAGAGAGAAGTGAGTGGGTTGTTGTGCGTGATGTTTCTGTAGATCAGCATATGCAGATGGTACGCGTCAGGCTTGAGTGGGGAGTGTCCGGATGAAAGTTTGCGATATATAGAAAATAGAACTTCCCAGACAGGATAGATCAATACTGTCAGCACATACCAGGGGCTGACCAAATCGTATGCTCCCCCGAGAAAAATGCCGATGATGGCGACTGAGGCACCCAAGAGATAGGCTCCGCCATCCCCTAAAAAAATCTTCCCTTTTGGAAAGTTGAAAAGGAAAAAAGCGAAAAGTGCAGAAAAAATAATCGCTGAAATATAGACAATATCAGAATTTCCTACCCTGTAGGCGACGATACCAAAAGCAAATAGCATAAGGAGTACGATACCTGATGCGAGACCATTGAAGCCATCGATGAAATTGATGGCATTCATCATCCCAATGATCGCCACAATACTTATGATGGCGCCGATGAAATAGGGAACGGTGATGCCGAAGCCAAAATAAGTTACAACGGAATGAATCAAAAAGACGGCAGAAGAGGCTGCGATGAATTGCAGAAAAAGGCGTGTCGTTGCCTTGATGGAGTGGTGGAAATCTTCAAAAATACCACTGAGAAATGCAAACAGAAGGGAGAGGAAAAGTTTCCACCCCAATGGAGTCGGCAAAAAGAAGAGCAGCGCAATAGCGATACCGATCCCTCCTGATCTGGGAGTTTCGTCACTATGAAATCCTTGAGGCTTACTGCTTGACGGCGAGTCCATGAAGAGATTATAGCGATGGGAAAGGCGCAGGATAAGGTATTGGAGAATGAGTGAAATAACAAAAGTGCCCAAGCTGATCAATGCTATTTTGCCCACAATATACCTTTTTTTGAAAAGATTTTACACAGATTCGGCTTTAAAACAACTATTCTGATTTTTTCTCTAATATATATTTAATTATATGTATGATACAGTATATAAAATTGAGGAGTCAACGGATGACAATAAGAAAGAACTTTTTACTGGATGAAGAGATCGTAGAACACCTGAAAGAGATAGCCGATGTAAACAACACGACGCAGACGCAGGCGATTCGCAATATGATAGAGGAGCAGTATCAGGAGATAGAGAGGCAAAAAAAATTGGAAGCGTTCCATAATTTGACGAAATTAATAGAGAAAAGTGGAGAAAATCCATTTTTAAAGCAATTTGCAGCAGATGATCATAAGATCATCCAGAAGGTTAAGGGGATGATGTATGAGTAGAATCATTTATTTGGATGCAAATATTTTGGTTGACTACATTGAGCCCGAAAGAGCCCGCCATAATGATGCAAAACAGATTATTGGATTTTGCTTGATGCAAAACTATCTTCTTTTTACGAGTTGTGATGTTTTAACAACGATTTATTATATCAATAGAAAAAAGAACAGGATAGGTGCCCTGGAGAATATTGAGAGTATCAATAAGTTTGTTCATGTAGTCGAATTTTCCAATAGAGAAATTGCCAAGACATGTCAATTGATGAGAGAAGATGTACGGTATGAGGATTTGGAGGATACACTGCAATACATACTTGCAAAAAAAGAGCAGTGCAACACTATTGTTTCCAACGATAAAAGCTTTGTCAGCAAGGAGATTGAATTGCTCTCTTCCGGAGCATTTATAAAAAAATATATTTCCGATAATGATTAAGCGGCCTCCAAAGATTCTGCTATTCTTTAAACAATTAAGAAAAGATACGATACAATCTTTTCAAATATATTACAAAGGATTAGATAATGTTCAAAAAAGCATTAGGTTTAGTATTGGTTTTTGGTGTGACAATGGCGTTTGGTATGACAATCAAAGAGGTTAACAAAGCCTCCAAAGAAGAGTTGGTTCAGATCAAGGGGATCGGTGATGCAAAAGCGGATGCGATCATTAAAGCACGCAAAGAATCAAAATTCAAAAGTTTTGATGATCTTGAAAAAGTCAAGGGAGTAGGTCCTGCTTTGGTTGGCAACATCAAAGATGATGTCAAAGTCAAAGAAGACAAGAAAGAAAAAAAATAATTTTTTCACGAGGAGGGGTATCGTATCCCCTCCCCCTCCTACATATTTTATAGACTATAATATCCCACTATTTTATTAAATACTATTCAAGGCTTATCATGACAGTCACTCGTTTCGCACCCTCTCCTACAGGCTATCTCCATATAGGCGGACTTCGTACCGCACTTTTTTCCTGGCTGGCAGCGCGTCATCAGCAGGGAAAATTTTTGCTTCGTATTGAAGATACCGATCTTTCGCGCAATTCCCAGGAAGCATTAGGGGCGATCATCCAGGCATTTGACTGGGTGGGTCTCGACTATGATGATGAGGTAGTTTATCAATCGCAGCGATTTGATCTTTATAAAAAATATATTGACCAGCTCCTCGAGGAGGGCAAAGCCTATAGGTGCTATATGACCAAAGAGGAACTTTCTTCACTTAGAGAAGAGCAGATGGCACGCAAAGAGAGAGCACGATATGATGGAAGATACCGTGACTTTGACGGAACTCCTCCTGAGGGTGTTGAGCCTGTGATCCGCATCAAGGCACCGCTGGAGGGAGATATTGTCTTTGAGGATGGCGTTAAGGGTGAGATTTGTATCTCCTCGGATGAGGTGGATGATTTCATCATTGCAAGAAGTGATGGCGCCCCTACCTATAATTTTGTTGTGGCGATCGATGATGCCCTGATGGGGTTGACAGAAGTGATCCGGGGTGATGATCACCTCTATAATACACCTAAGCAGATCGTGGTTTATAAGGCATTGGGCTTTGCCTTGCCGAAGTTTTACCATGTCGCGATGATCAACAATGAGCAGGGCAAAAAACTTTCCAAAAGAGATGGTGCTACCGATGTGATGGAGTACCAGAAGCTTGGATTTCTCCCCGAAGCACTTCTTAACTTTCTTGTGCGTCTGGGCTGGAGTTATGGTGACCAGGAGATATTTTCACTTGAAGAGATGATTGCTCTCTTCGACCCTGAAGATATCAACAAGAGTGCCTCGAGCTACAATCTGGACAAACTCCTATGGCTTAACGCGCACTATATCAAAAATATGCCCAACGAAGAGTTGGCGGCCAAGCTGACAGCCTATGGTGTTTGGGTAGAGGAGCACGACAAAAGAGAGATGCTCCTCGATGCGACCAAGGAGCGTGGCAAGACACTGGTGGAGCTGGCTGAGCAGATCAAATTGATCATCAATGCCCCTGAAGCCTACGATGCCAAAGCAGCAAAAAAAGCATTTAAGGGTGAAGCATCCGAAATTTTACGGAACTTTGCCGATACTCTGAAAAACTGGGAGGGTGAACTGCATTTTCCGGCAGAGTATCACACTGTACTGGAGAAGTTTGTGGAGACGCAGGAGATCGGGTTTGGAAAAATTGCACAACCCTTGAGGGTTAGTTTGCTTGGATCGATGACAGGCTCTGGGATGGATGAGATCATGGCGATTATCGGTGTGGATGAAACGGTGACTCGTATAGAAAAGGCAATTGCCTTTATAGAAAAAGGAAAGTAATGGGACTTAAACCGGATAAGTGGATACGGGAAAAATCACTCAACGAAGCGATGATCACCCCTTTTTGTGAAGGATTGGTGGGGGAAGGTGTCGTGAGCTATGGATTGAGCAGTTATGGTTATGATATCCGTGTCAGCAATGAATTTAAGATATTTACCAATGTCAACTCTACTGTTATAGATCCCAAGGATTTCGAGCCTGCCAATGTGGTTGATTTCGAGGGCGATGTCTGTATCGTGCCGCCCAACTCATTCGCGCTTGCCAGAACAGTTGAATACTTCAAGATGCCCAGCGATACATTGGCAGTTTGTCTGGGTAAAAGTACCTACGCACGCTGCGGGATCATCGTCAATGTGACACCGTTTGAGCCTGGGTTTGAGGGGCATATTACGATAGAGATATCCAATACGACACCGCTGCCTGCCAAGATATACGCCAATGAGGGAATCGCTCAGGTTCTCTTCTTTCAAGGTGATGAGCCTTGTGAAACGACCTATAGCGACCGCAAGGGCAAATATCAGAGTCAAACAGGAATTACACTGCCTCGTATTTTGAAGCATGCTAGGAGACTGTAGGGTGTTTGTGTCCTCACAACACCTTTTTTGTTGATGATTCCTCGGAAAGAATACCTGTATCGTTTTGATTATTGGACCATTGGGTGTTGTGGGGGCACAACACCCTACCCAGCTTCAAAAATTTTTTGAGTGATTTTTTTGCACGGTGATCCATGTTGTAGTGAATATGATCGAGATACCAGAGGAGTTCTCTGGGTGAAATTCCCCGTTTTTTTGCCTCTTTTTTGAGAACATATTGCGGAATTTTGACAGGCTGTTTGGTGAAGCTTGAAGCTAGTGCTTCGATTTTTTTGCCGTATCCATTGTAGCAGAGTCTGGCGAAGACAAAAGGGAGATCTGTTTTTTCTTTCCACTGCAGTGCGAGATCAATGCCCTCTGTGCCGGCGAGAAATGATTGCAGTGCTTTGTCTCCGATCACGACTTTTCCGTGAAGCCCCAGGACTTTTGCAAGAATATTGGAGGTAGCTGACTCGGTATCTATCTCATCTTTTCCCGGAACGACAAAGACGCTGTAGACCGGTCCATCTGCAATAATTCCCAGATCTGTGCAGCGGCATTTTCCCGAAGTGATACTGGAGATAAAGGCAGCATTGATATCGCGTCTCTTGAAGGCGCTGTTGATCGTGCTGGGAACATCTCTTCTAAATCGTATGGATTGCTGACTCTGTGAACGTGGGAGGGCGCGTTTCAAAAAAACCTGGAAGGGTAATAGATTGAGATAGCTGATAGAGCCAAAGATCACGCGAAGCCTTTTTTGAGAAAATTATAGCAGAAGTAAGCATGATTATAGAGAAGAGCTTTTATAATCAAGCACAATTTTCACAAAAAAGAGAATATATGATAAGAGTAGAGTTTTTGGGGCCTATAGGCAAGAAGCCTTTTGAGTTGGAAGCGGAGACACTCAGAGAAGTGTCAGATCTGCTAAAACAGGATGAAGCGCTTGCTGACTGGCTTCCGAAGTGCGCTGTAGCTTTGAATGATACGATGGTCGGTGATCTGGATATCTCGTTGAAAGCAGGTGACAAAATCACGATTCTTCCTCCTGTTTGCGGTGGCTGAATGATGGAACTTTATCAGGGGCCATTAGACACCAAAGAGATTTTTGGCAGATGGCTGGATGAGCAGGCTTTATCCAATTATGGTGCCTTTGTTCCCTTTGTCGGTACGATACGGGAAGAAAATGGGATAGAGGCACTGAGTTTTGATATCTATGAGCCGGTTCTTCAGGCTTGGTTTGATGCGTGGCAGGAGAGAGCTGTGAAAGATGGTGCTATCGTCAAGATGGCGCATGCAGTAGGAGATGTGCCGGTACACACCTCCTCTTATATCTCTGCCGTTTTTTCACCCAAACGAAGAGTGGCATTGGAGCTGATAGATCTCTTTGTTGAAGATTTTAAAGCCAATGCGCCTATCTGGAAATATGATGTCATTGATGGAGAGAGGATCTATGCCGCCGATCGCAGTACTCCAATGAATGGTGCAGGGTTGCTGGCGTAGGGTGCGTATTGCGCACTGCTACATAATATTAAATTTTATGGTGCGTGAATGCGTACACTACGGAAGAAGGATAACAAAATATGGCATTTATGCATTTTGATGAATCGATTGCGCTGCTTCAGAATCTGAAGATTGTAAACTATAAGAGAAAAAAACTGTACCTCTGTGATGCATTGGGATATGTGCTTGCAGAAGACATCATAGCAGATCATAACTCTCCGGAGTATCCGACATCAGCGATGGATGGCTATGCCCTGCGATTTGAGGATATGAAGCTGGGCCGGTTGGCACTATCAAGTATTAACCCAGCGGGCTCAGACCTGAGCGATGAGGTGAGGTCCGGATCTTGCATCAAAACCTTTACCGGCTCATTGATGCCTGAGGGAAGCGATACACTGATCCCTATCGAAAATGTAACGGTAGAGGGAGAGATGATCATTATCGACGACGAGGTTCCTTGCGGCTTCTCTGTGCGCGCCGTCGGTGAGAACTATGCAAAAGGAGACCTTCTGATTCCCAAGGGGACGAAGATTGATATCGCGCAGATCGGTGTGATGGCAAGTCTCAATATTGTGACACCTCTGGTTTTTGAGAAACCGACTGTATCGATTCTCTCTACGGGAAGCGAACTTCTTGAGTTGGGTGAGGCACAAACCAATGATGCTCAGATCAGAAGCTCCAACAACTATATCCTTGAGGCGGTTGTCAAAAAATATGATGGTATCCCGATGCAGCTTGGCTGTGTAAGAGATGATAAGGAGAGTATTGCAAGCGCAATGACTGATGCTTTGGCGCAGAGTGATATTGTCGTTACGACAGGCGGTGTGAGTGTCGGTGATTTTGACTTTGTCAAAGATGTGATTGAGGAATTGGACTGTGATGTAGTCTTCAAAGGGGTGCGTGTCAAGCCGGGACAGCATATTATGGTAGCAAGAAAAGAGGACAAGTTCATTATTGGACTTCCCGGCTTTGCCTACTCTTCTCTCGTAACGGCACTGCTCTATCTTGTGCCTCTGGTCGCAAAGTTGCAGCAGGGGAAGTGTTCTTTGCGAAAAGTCAAGGCAACACTTAGAGAGCCTTTTGTGAAACGAGCTAAAAAAGCAGAATTTACAGCTTGTAATCTCACCTTGACTGAGGGAGAATATTTTGTTGACTTTACTGATAAAAAAATAGGTTCCAGCGCGATATTGACCAATATGTTGGGAGATGCAGCTCTATTAGTTACAGGTGAGGATGATGACAGTAGGGAGAAGGGGGAAAGTGTCACTGTTCTAATGTTGAATTAAGAGGTGCTTTTTTTGTGGTATTGTCAGGACCCTCAAACTTGTTTGAGGCAAAATTATTCAAGCGGCTGAACTGTTCTGGCTCGAACAAGTTCGAGCGTCCGGCAATCCATGGTTCTGATTTGAACTCAGCTTAATGGCATGAGACTTTTGTGGTATTGATCAGGACATGCTGCTTTAATCTCCCTGATGAGTTTGAGGTAGAGTGCCAATTCTCCCATAGTCCTGCATCCTGAATTTATGGCTTCGCTCATAACTGTTCTGCTTTTTTTGAAATCCATTTTTAAACTCCTTCAGTGTAAATATATAACAAATTGTATACTAAAATATATTATATTTATAAATATATTTCAAAATGTCATATATTAAGGTTATTGTTGCTACAATTTAAAATATATTACTGAAGGAGAAGAAGATGGTTGAGTTTGGTGAAATTATTGAAAAGTTGAAAGATGTAATCTCCACAAAGAAGATAGGAGGAAAGGTTTTTGATAAAGATGTAGCAATGGAGTTGGGTATTCCTCAGACCTCTTTTGCCACAATGAAGAAGCGAAATTCTATTCCTTATCAGGAGTTGATGCAATTTTGTGCCAGCAAAAAGCTCAGCATTAATTGGCTCTTCTTTGACCAGCCGGTTGAGATGTTGGTCGAAGAGACGAATAAATTTTTTCAGGTACGCTACTTTGCTGACCTTCGTGCCAGTGCCGGAGGAGGGGCGAATGTTTTTGATGAGAGTTATGAGCTGATGACGATCGATGAGCGGATCGTACGAAATATGACAGGCTCAAGCGACCGGAATCTTGAGGCGATTCATGTCGATGGTGAATCAATGGAGCCTACGCTCTATGATGGCTCTATTGTTTTTATAGATCGCGAACAGATCGATATCAATAAAGATGGTATTTTTATCGCTTCAACCAATGCGGGGCTTTTTATCAAGCGTATCCGGCAAAG
>JAYEOH010000196.1:0-2773 GCA_034722775.1 Campylobacterota bacterium
TCAAAACGACGGTAGTGGTCTTCAGCCAGATCATCAGCACCCCACTTGTCAAGTGAAAAAGGAGGATTGGCAACAACCACATCAAATTTCATAAGATGGTCATTTTCTATATGTAGAGGATTACGCAAGGTATCACCCCACTCTATCTTGGCATCGTTTATCTCATGAAGGAACATATTCATCTTGCTAAGCGCTTGGGTTTGTCCATTTTTCTCTTGCCCGTAGATGGCAAAGTTATGGTTACCCACCTCTTTAGAAGCTTTGATGAGCAAAGAACCGGAACCGCAAGTCGGGTCATAAATGCGATCTCCCTCTTTAGCCTCTACCAGTTTGGCAAGAAGCGTAGAGACGGCGGAAGGGGTAAAAAATTCACCGCCTTTCTTCCCGGCATCAGAGGCAAAGTGAGAGATGAGATACTCATAGGCATCACCTATCACATCATTACCACTCAGCATCGAGGGTCTAAGGTCAAGTTTCGCATTTGAAAAATCTTCCAGTAAGTGTTTAAGAATCGCATTTCGCTCTTTAGTCTTGCCCAGCTTGATATCAGAGTTGAAGTCCACATTACGGAAAATACCCTCTAACTTCTCTTTGTTATCCTCTTCTATGCGTTCCAAAGCTTTATTGATAACCTCTCCAAGATTGGCAGCTTCTTTATGCTTGAGCAGATACTCAAAAGTACAACTCTCATCCAGTACAAACTTTTCACGCTTCAAACTTTTATCTATACGCTCCCGGTTACCATCATACTTCTTATACAGCTCCTCAAGCTTCTCTCTATAAAAATCAGAAAGATACTTCACGAACAGCATCGTAAGTACATAATCCTTATACTCATTACTGTCCATCGTCCCTCTAAAGGTATCACAGGCTCTCCATACGATGTTGTTGATGGTCTTTTGAGTTGTTTTTTGCATTAGTTATTGTCCTTGTTTTGTTGTATGATCGTATCCAGAATGGCTTGTGAAAGTTGTTCTTTTTCTTTGGCAAGCATAAGCAGTAATCTTTGTTCTTTTCCTGCAAGATCCAGGAATCTCACCGTTTTCTTTTGTTTTTCCAGAGAAGGCAGAGAAAGTTGCAACTTTTCCAAATCCTTGGTTTTAAGCATAGGAATCGCCGTACCCTTGATTTCTTTTTGCAATAGCTTTTGTGAGAAATGAGAATTGATATAATAAGCTAGGTACCTGGTATTGAGTTCAGGGTTATTGGCACGAATAACAGCCAGAAGCGAAGTGATGAGCAACCCTTCATCTTCTTTGTCTATATATACTGCTGTCCCAGGAGAACGAAGTCTTACAACCACATCGCCTTCTTTGGTGAGATATTTGTCATGGATGATTTCAGCAGAAACAAAATCATCTGTCTGCGTTTTATCCAGTAAAATACCCGAGGAGAAACAACGCAGACTTATCTGCTTGTATATCATACTATCCAATGAATCAAGTCGCGCTTTTTTGCGAGCTGCAACAAGACCAGTCCGAACAATGGCAAAATCACCTAAATAAACTGCCAAAGTATACCTTTCTATTGTCTATTAAGGAATTATACATAATTTATTTAAAAATGTCAATATTTGTATAATCTAAGTGTAGACAATTACTACTTGATTAATCTCAAATTATGCTATAACATAAAATCATCTGGAAATCTATCAATAATTATCGATCAGCTCTTTTGGCGCAGGAGATATATATCTCTAGGTAGGCTACTCCTGGCTTGATGGCAATACAGGGTGCCTTCATTGACATTAAGTTAAGGACTTTGGACACTCGAACTTGTTCGAGTCAATGGCGTGATTAGGGGGCTTCGGTCTTTGCCTCAAACAAGTTTGAGGTTCCTGGAAACTCTTAGCTAATGGCAATGCAGGGTGCCTTTAGTGTTGGAATATCACTCAATAATCTTACTAACCGGTATCTCCACGATCGATTTGGCACCATAGGTTTTGAGCTGAGGAATTACATCTCGAAGCGTTCCTTTGTCCACTACCGCCATCACATCTACCCAGTCTCCTTTTGCCAAATGTGAAATCGTCGGGTTTTCACTTGGAAGTATTTCCAGGATGGATGTCAGATTATTTTCCGGAGCATTGAGCATCAGACAGACTTTGGGGACGGCATCTATCACTGATCGGAGCATCATCGTCACGCGATCTATCTTGGCTCTTTTTTCCGGATCTTCATACGCTTTTTTGTTGGCAATAAACCTGGTGGTAGTCTCCAGAACCGTATCTATGATCTTGAGATTGTTCGCCCTGAGAGACGATCCTGTCTCTGTGATCTCGACGATTGCATCGGCAAGCTGAGGCACTTTGACCTCTGTCGTTCCCCAACTGAACTCTACATTGGCAGTGACTCCGTGAGAGGCCAGATAGTCTGTGGTGAGATTGACCACCTCGGTGGCGATCGTCTTGCCCTCCAAGTCTTTGACACTTTCATAAGGCGAATCCTCTTTGACCGCCAAGACCCATTTGATAGGCTTGAAACTTTGCTTTGCGTAGATGAGTTCACAGACTTCTACCACATCGGCGCGATTTTCCTTGATCCAGTCCAGACCGGTCAAACCGCAGTCAAGCTCACCGCCCTCTACATATCTAGCCATCTCCTGCGCACGGATGAGCATGCATTTCAACTCCGGATCATCGACGGCAGGGTAGTAGTTGCGCTCTCTTACTTTGATATCATAACCCGCCTCTTTAAATATCTTGATCGTTGACTCTTGCAGACTTCCTTTTGGTATCCCCAATTTTAACTCCATGCACACTCCTTTGGTTTTT
>JAYEOH010000196.1:2873-7981 GCA_034722775.1 Campylobacterota bacterium
TTTGAGTCCCAACTCGGGATATTTTAATTTTCCATCAGGCATCACCACTATCGTGAAAGGCACCGACTGTATCTTGAATGCCTCTGCAAGCTTGGGATTTCTCGAGACATCGCATTTCGCTATCCCGATACCCTGCTCCTCTCCATACTTTTCCAGCCTCTCGTCTATGA
Organism: Campylobacterota bacterium; assembly: GCA_034722775.1. Classification (GTDB taxonomy): domain Bacteria; phylum Campylobacterota; class Campylobacteria; order Campylobacterales; family Sulfurovaceae; genus SZUA-451. The sequence goes on from JAYEOH010000196.1 coordinate 3,044, forward strand.
GACCCAAAAGTACCTGACAAGGCCCGCAAGAAGGTGAGTAAAAATCTATAAAGACAGGGCTCTGATGATTTTTGATGATTTTTTCGTAGTTTTTATCTGTTAATTCCATATGCAAGTATAGCTTTTTTCTCTTTCTCTTCCCCTAAGGCTGCTGCCATAACAGCCACGCTAGAGATAAAACTTGATATTTACTTCCCTGCACGAAATACTTATCCAGGTATCCCATCCGCTCTGGGTGAGAGTATCCATTTGAAGTAGATAGCGATATAGATCACAAACGGCAAAGACCAGACAAGTGCAGAAGTGAGATAGAGTGTTGTCGTATATTCGGGATAAAAGGCTACGGCTGTCCTCATCGCTGTCGCCAGCAAAATCAGAAAGACACTCAGGCAAACCCAGTTGTTTCTCTCTTTGGATATATCTCTGCCCGTATGCACGATCGTCACGACGATCATAACCAGATAAAAGGAGAGTGTCCATGCACCGCTGGTCAGGACATGTAAAAAATCACTGTTGTTATAGGTAAATCCGGTCAGATAGTTGTAGCCTATCAAGCCATATCCGATAGAGATCAGCACCGGCACAGTGATCAAGGCACGAATGAGCCGTTTGCCCAAAATATTCTCTTCATCATAAGAGATGAAATCATTGAGTATCGCCAAACTTGCAGAGGCAATACCCAGCGCAATCCACCCCAGTACCCTGTTGCCGGGATAGAAGAATTCAACGGCTGCAAAGAGAGCGATCATAAACATGGTGAGATTATAGGCGGGCGGCGTTGCGAAAAATATCTCTTCATTTTTCTCTTCCAGTTCCAAAATCTCATTGACTGCTTCGATATTGACTCTTCTGATCGAGAGCAAAATGAGAACCAAAAATATCGCCAGAGAGATTTTAAGTATCTCCAAAGTTGAAGTTTTCGCAAATCCTAAAACTGAAAGATAAAACCATATTTGAGCTGCCTGTACCGCTACGAAACCATACGCGATACTGACATGCCTTTTGGCTGGGTCCTGAAAGATAGGCTTTACCACCAATGCAGTGAGCCAGCCATAAAGGGCGATATTGATAAGGGCGGCAGGATAGGGAGAGAGGATATCCATAAACCAGAAAGCTACCCTGCCGGCAATCCACAGCAGCATCATATACTTCAGAGTCTTTCCTACGATAGGAACCGTACCGGGATAGAGCTCCGGTGCTCCGGTAAAGATAAAGGCTGCCATACCCAAAAATCCTACACCAAAAAGCATCTCATAAATATGCCAGCTCAAAGTATCCCCGATAAACGGCAGGGTAATATATCCGCTGTAGAAGAGTCCCCACAAAAGAATAGAGAGCACCATATAGGGAGCCATCAGCAAAAATGCCGGACGGAATCCATACGCCAAATAGACCGGGATATCGCCCTCCGGGTATGATTCGTAGTGTTTGGTTGCTGCCATTATCTAAACTCCAATTCAAAAGTCTCTATGATCTCTCTGTCGCTCAGCAGTTTCGCTGTCTGGCTATAGACATACTCGTCATCTCTCTGCGCCTGAGGCAGATCGAACTCATAGGTTTTTACAATCCGTCCGGGATCCGGTGCGAGGAGAAGTATCTTGTCGCTCAAGCGAATCGCCTCCATAATATCGTGTGTAATAAAAAAGATCGTGATCTCCTTTTTGGCGATCAGCTCCATCACATGATCCTGGAGTTCTCGCTTGAGCCCGATATCCAGCGCAGAGAAGGGCTCATCCAAAAAGAGCAGTTCCGGTTTAGTCACCAAGGCTCTGGCAAATGAGACCCTCTGGCTCATACCGCCACTGAGCTCTTTGGGAAATTTGTCAAAATCACTCTCTTCGAGATCAAATTTCAGTGCTATCTCTCTGGCTCTGATTTCTCTCTCTTTGGCTGAGACCCCCATCGCTTTGAGCCCAAAAGATATATTATCCAGAGTGTTTTTCCATGGGAGCAGTCTGGGGTCCTGAAATGCTACGGATTGCGTCTTGAATGAGTTCTCTATTTTCCCCTCCTGTCTCTCCAGAAGTTCGGCACAGAGTCGCAGCAGTGTCGTCTTGCCTCCACCGCTCGGACCGACCAGAGAAACAACCTCACCTTCATTTACTTCAAAACTTATATTCTCCAGGATCGTGTCATAACCAAAAGAGAAATTGATCTCTTCTACTTTCAATCTCGCCATTTTTCTACCTCTCTCTTGATGGGTTCCAGTAAAATATACTCAGCCACCATCAGCAGTCCCACCATAGCGACCACAATCGCCAGGGCAGAAGCGGTATCGAGCTGACTTCTTGCCATCGCCAATTCCGCACCTAGCCCATCACTGGTCGCCAGCAGCTCAGCCATCACCACGATCTTCCACGCCATACCAAGAGCCGCAACCCAGGCAGGAAAGACATAAGAGAAGATATGAGGCAGGTAGATGTCAAAAAACTTCATCACCAAGGGCACTTTGAATATATCTGCCATTTCGTCAAATTTATCTTCAAGTGTTCGTGTCCCTTGAAGCGCCCCCACAAATACGATAGGCAGAGAGGCGACCACCACCGTAAAGACGACTGTCGCATCTCCCATGCCAAACCAGATCATCGCCAAAACGATCCATGCGATAGGAGGCATCCCCATCAGTATCGTCACGATAGGACGGCTCATGATGGAGGCTGTCACAAAAAAGCCTGCCAGGAGCCCAAGAGCCGTACCTGCTGCCAGCGAGATACCGAACCCTATCATAGCGCGGCGGAGTGTGATCATGAGATTTTCCATAAAGGCACTCTCTGTGAAAAGTTGTGCCAATGTGCGGAAAGTTTCTAAAGGAGAAGGCAGTATCAGATCACCGTATATCTGGTTGCCCACATCCCATACAGCGATGAAAAGGAATATAGAGGCTATCGCACCCCACCCGCTCCAGAGATAGGCAGGGAAATCTCTGAGAATTTTTAGAAGTGACTTCACTCAGCTTGCTCCTGGATATAAAAACCGTCATCAGGCAGTGAGCCGCCTATCATTTTAGGATTGTCCTCTTCGAGTATCTTGAAGAAAAAGTCCAACTCCTCTTTGGACTCTATTGCTTTTTTGACATCGAGCTGTACAAAACCTACAGAGTCGGCAATCGCATCGGTATCAAACATTTCAACATATTTCACCACCAGATCACCTGCCTCTTTAGGGTTCGCCTTGTACCACTCCATCGCTTTGGCATATTCAGCTTCAAACTTCTCTACCAGCTCCCTATTCTCCAACATACTGCCGACTACAGCCATTCCTGCTTGTGGGATCTTGGCTTCTCTCCGGTACACCTCTCCCCACTCTTCCTGAAGATCGATACCCCTGAAGACTGTTGGGGCGATCACATTGACGGGAAATGATTTTGTTTTTCTCAACACCATAGAGGCGGCAGGTTCAGGGAGCAAAATATTGTCCGCTCTTCGCATGATGAGCTGCTGTGCCGCATCCATAGGATTGGAGACATAGACGAGCTTGATATCCTCTTTGGTGAGTCCTTTTTTCTTCATAACAGCTCTCAGTACGATATCAGGCATATCTCCACGCCATGGAATGACAAGCTCCGAACCCTTGAGATCTTCAAGATGCTTGACCTTCTCATCTCTCACGAGTATTTTCAAGATCCCCCATACGGAAACATTCAGCATTTTGATGGGTTGCTCTTTGTTATAAAGTATAGCCGCAACATTGGTAGGAACAGCGACGAAATCCACCTCTTTGTTGATGATCATAGCACGAAGCTGATCGGGATTTTTCCACATTTTAAATTCAACTTTGTCTGCATGCTCTTTCAATGCCCCATCTTCTATCATCTTGAAGACGGGATGCGAAACATTAGCAGGAGGACCTGCGATGATGATCTTCTCCAACTTCTCTGCTGCTATTGAAAATGTCAAAAGCATAGAGAGTGCAAGTACTATTTTTTTCATAAATCAATCCTTTGTGTTTCGCATTATACCATTTTGATATTGATTATCATTGATTTTAATCAATTTTTCTTGAACTATGCAGTCGATTCTCTCTTTTAAAGGTCATCTACAAAAGAGTCATTGAGATTTTGGATCTGCTGCAAAAATATGAACTGAACAATATGGCTTTGGTGACCAAAAAGGAGTAGTGATATCTCACTTGACTCTACTCCCAAAGCAGCCAGCAAAAGAATAATCCCACAAAACATAAAACTTGATATTTAGATGGCAAACCAACCCTATGCGAAATATTTATCTTAGATATATCTCTGTCTAATTATATTGGCATAACAGTAGCCAGCCAATCAAACATTCTCTGATCATACAGAGCACGAGCTTTAGGTTCACAGTGCCAATTTGCTCCTTCATCTGCTGTAAACCGTACGATTGTCTTGGGACACTTAAGTGCATTATACACCTCTTTTGACTGCCCTGGCCAAAATTGTTCATTGTCTGGATTTGCTATAAATATGGGACATTCAATTTGGTCAATAATATCACTGACATTATAACTCTCTACAAGCTTAAACTGTTGATAAAGGCTTGTTGTCATATAAGGTTTCATGCGCCACTCAACCATCTGACGTACTTTATCGCCAGCCTCCCTGATACCCTCCTCCATTGCTTTATTGAACTGCTCTTCTTCTTCTGCATCTAACATTTGTCTCATCTCTGGCGGGAGTTCACGAAAAAAAGATCGAGATACATCCATAACACCAGGATCTGCGATTCCAGCTGCGATTCTATGCTCAAATGCAAGCGCACGAAGGATCCAATATCCTCCCTGGCTGATCCCGGAAAGAGCAATCTGGCTCGCATCAATATCCTCACGCATACAAAGATAGTCAACTACAGGAGTAATAACTTTTTCCCAGTCAAAACGAAAAGGAGTATGCTGTAGCCACAACATCGCATTTTGACCCGGACCATCAAAAACCAAAGCCGCATATCCTCTTTCAAGTGCAGCAGC
>JAYEOH010000197.1:0-3960 GCA_034722775.1 Campylobacterota bacterium
GTGCGTGGGGGACGAATGCATGAGATGCATTATGAGTGCTACTGGGAACTGCTCTCACATATCCCCTCACTCGAAGATCCAAATGTTTCTGTACGCGATGAATCTTATGAATTCAATGAACGATTTGTCTCCAATGGCCAAGCCAGACTTTTAAAAGATGGAAAAAAGATAGATGTCTCTACTTATGGACTCACTTTCGGTCAACAAAAAGATTTTCTAGAACTAACTATGGTTTCTGAAGCATCGTTAGGCAATAAGCGCATCGAAGATTGGTTCGACCAAGAGTTTTTCGATACCAACTTTTGGCATATCTGGACTTCTATGTTTGCCTTCCAAAAATGGAGCAGTCTGGCTGAGATGAGACGCTATATGAAGCGGTTTATGCATCTCGTTGATGGTCTTTATAGATTAGGTGGCGTGATGCGTACCAAATACAATCAATACGACTCTGTCGTCAGACCAATGAGAAGATACCTCGAAGCCAAGGGTGTTGCTTTTGATATGGGCATGGAAGTAGTCGATATCGATTTTGATCTCTCATCAGATAAAAAAACAGCAACCGTATTGCACCTCAAAGATAAAGATGAAATCGTTTTGGGCGCAAACGATGCAGTCTTCTTTACCAATGGTTCGCTTACCGAGAGTACCGACGAAGGGACTTGGGATACTCCTGCCAAACTCAAAGGGATCGATGATTCCGGATCATGGAAACTCTGGAAAAAGATCGCAGCCAAAGATAACTCTTTTGGCAATCCAAGCCCTTTCTGCGATAATATAGATTTGCAAAAATGGTACTCATTTACAGCTACGATGAAAGATACAACTTTTCTCGACTACATGGAGAACTTCTCCGGTAATGTCGATGGTACCGGAGGATTGGTGACAATGGTTGACTCCAACTGGTTTATGTCTATTGTCATCGCTCGCCAGCCGCATTTCCCCAATCAACCGGATGATGTCAAAATCTTCTGGGGATATGGACTCTATCCTGATAGAAAAGGAAACTATGTCAACAAAACTATGGCTGAGTGTACCGGAGCAGAGCTGCTGGAAGAGCTCTATTATCATTTAAAAATTCAGGATCTGATGAAGCCTGTTACTGATGCAGGAAAAGTAAACTGTATTCCTGTCGCTATGCCTTATGTAGATAGTCTCTTTATGCCGAGAGTTATTGGTGACAGACCGGATGTTGTACCCGAAGGCGCAACCAACTTTGCTTTCCTGGGACAATTTGCCGAAGCACCAAAAGATTGTGTCTTTACGGTAGAGTATTCTGTGCGCACTGCTCAAATGGCAGTCTATGGTCTTTTCGATACAGACAAAGAGGTGCATCCGATGTATGAACCGGCACATCATCCCAAATATCTGCTAGCTGCACTCAAAGCGATCAACAGGTAGCATTAACAAACATCAGAGGTCTCTCAGACTCATCTGATGAGACACATTACATTTTGGATTTTTCATTCACTAAATGTACGGATACATTATTGTCAAATTCTGCAATCTTCTCATCTGCACTACAGACTATCTTTTTATCCATCTTCAACTGTTTTTTCTCTATCTTTCCCGGATAATCAACCTGATTGAGTATATATTTGATCGCATTGATGCGTGCCTTTTTCTTCTCATCCGAATGAATAACGGTCCATGGTGTGGGCTCTGTATGTGAAGCCATAAACATTGAGTATTCTGCCACAGTATATTTATCCCACAACTCTTGAGCATACTGGTCAATATCAGAGATTTTATACTGTTTTAGAGGATTGGTTTTGCGCTCTTTAAAGCGTTTTGCCTGCTCTTCTTTGGAGACGGAAAAATAGAATTTGATCAAGATCATCCCACTATTGACAAGCCTTCGCTCAAAAAAAGGTACCTCACGCAAAAACTCCTGATGCTCATCCTGTGTGCAGAACCCCATCACCGGCTCTACACCTCCCCTATTATACCAACTCCTGTCAAACATTACGATCTCACCGCCGCTGGGGAGATGCTGAACATATCGCTGAAAATACCACTGTGTCTTCTCCACATCCGAAGGCTTGCTTAGTGCCACGATACGCGCACCGCGAGGGTTGAGATGCTCACTGACACGCTTTATGGTTCCGCCCTTCCCTGCTGCGTCCCTCCCCTCAAAAATGATCAATATCTTAAGTCCCTTCTCCTTTACATATCGCTGCATTTTCAAAAGCTCAACCTGAAGAATCTCAAGATCTTTTTCATACTCCAGGACCTCTTCCTTGATCCACACCGGAACTCTCTTCTTTTTCTTCCCTGAAGCGCGTCTCTCTCCCTCTTCGAACCCTTTACTCTTTTTCTCTCTGCGATCACCATGGATCTGCTCATCTATTTTTGTACTCTCTCCCTCTTCGGTATAGATAATTTTTCGCTTACTGCTCACTTGTACTCCTTTTTGACAAAATAGAGTATAACATAAAAATTTTCTGAAAGATCGAGGAGTTCAATATTTTTCGATAAAATGGATGCAACTTATTTAAGAGGAATATTATCAATGCTCAGTTTTTTACAAAAAATAGGCAAAGCACTTATGACACCTATTGCTGTTCTGCCTGTAGCGGCACTGCTCTTGCGTTTTGGTTTCGGCGATATCTTTGATGGCCAGAGTGCGGAGATCATGAAGGCAGCAGGTGAGGCGGTCTTTGGCAACCTTGACCTTCTTTTTGGTATCGGTATCGCCTATGGCCTCGCCAAAAACCATGATGGTGCCGCAGCCCTCTCCGGTGCTATCGGTGTCTTGATCGCCAAAGATGTCTATCATGCCATTGATGAGACAGTCAATATGGGTGTCTTTATCGGTATCATTATGGGAGTGCTTGCCGGCATACTCTATAACCGTTTTCATGCTATTAAACTGCCTGAGTTTCTCGGCTTTTTCGGCGGGAAACGCTTTGTCCCCATAATCACTGCCATCGTTGCTATCCTCGTGGGGGTGCTCGCAGGAAACTTCTGGCACTATGCTCAGGATGGAATAGATCTCTTCTCTAATGCCATCATTGGACTTGGAGAAGCCGGTACTTTTATCTACGGAACGCTCAATCGCCTGCTAATCCCTCTGGGGCTGCACCATATACTCAACTCTGTTTTCTGGTTTCAGTTGGGGGATTACGAATATATCCAGGCAGGCAAGACCATCGTCGCACACGGCGATCTCCACCGTTTCTTTGCAGGAGACAAGAGTGCCGGCATCTATATGGCAGGGTTCTATCCGGTGATGATGTTCGGACTGCCTGCATTGGGCCTGGCGATGTATCTCAATACACCCAAATCAAAACGCAAAAAAGTCGGTGCCATCCTCGCCGGTGTCGCCTTCACCTCATTTTTGACAGGTATCACAGAACCTTTTGAGTTTCTATTCCTCTTTGTCGCCCCACTGCTTTTTGTTGCCCATGCGCTCCTCACCGGACTATCGCTGGCACTGGCACAACTGATGGGTATCCATCATGGTTTCGGTTTTTCTGCCGGCTTCATAGACTATGTTATCAATTATAAACTTGCTACCAAGCCCCTGCTTATTCTTCCTCTTGGACTCTTTATCGGCTTTATCTATTTCATCACCGGCTACACCCTGCTGAAACTCCTCAAGGTCAATCTTTTCAAAGAGATGGAGGATGAGCAGGATGAAGCTGGAGGGAAGGAGAAGGAGCCCGAAACAGAGTCCACAGAAGTGACTGAAGTAGCAACCAAAGAAGCAATCGAGGCACAACACTTCATTCAGGCGCTCGGCGGCAGAGAAAATATTCTCGATACCGATGCCTGCATCACGCGCTTGAGAATGACGGTCAAAAACAGTGCTGATCTAAAAGATGAGGATTTCAAAGCCCTCGGCGCAAACGGTGTCATACGACCGGATAAAGGCACGATCCAAGTTGTATTGGGAGCCAAGGCAGAGAAAGTGGCAGAGGAGATCAAGGAGGCACTTGTAGAAAACAGGAATTAACTTTT
>JAYEOH010000197.1:4060-6219 GCA_034722775.1 Campylobacterota bacterium
GTGCCCTTTTTTATTTCTATCATATTGTTTTAGCAATTTACGATCTATTTTTCCCGTTGCTCCTTTGGGAAGTACATCAATAAAAGTAATGTTTTCAGGCATTTTATAGTCAGCAAGATGCTCTTTGGCAAAGTCCAACAGCTCCTTTTCACTGACAGCCTTTGCATTGGGCTTCAAAGCCACAAAAGCATGCACCGTCTCCCCCTCAAACTTATCCGGCATACCGAAAACACCGACTTCAAATACAGCCGGATGGTGATAAAAAACCTCTTCGACCTCCTGAGGTGATATGTTGGAGCCGTCATGGAGAATCAACTGCTTTCTTCGTCCTCTGAACCACAGATAGCCATCATCGTCAAAATAGCCAACATCACCGGTCAGAAACCATCCGTTTCTAAAACTCTCCGCTGTGACTTTCGGATTGTTCAGGTAACTCCGCATCACGATCTCACCCTTGACTGCAATTTCACCTATTTTGCCCACCGGTGACGAATTGCCGCTATCATCCTGAATCTCTACTTCCGTATAGCCGACGGGCAGTCCGACGGAGCCTCTCTTTTTCCCCTCCCCTAAAGGATTGAGCGCATAAATTTGTGTTTCGGTCATCCCCATCCCTTCACACATATCCAATCCAAACAACTCATTGAAGTGGTCCAGTACCACAAAGGGAGTAGTATCACCTGCGACGATAGCCAGACGCAGCTGGTTGGGTATGGGATATTTTTTCGCAGAAGCATGTTTGTTGAGCTCATGAAACATGACCGGCATCATATAGAGCATAGTGATGCCGCTCTTTTCGATCTTTTCCAGCACCTCATCCGGATCGAAAGCAGCATTGATCTCCAGTGTGGCACCGGCATAAAGGGCAGAGAGCATCTGATGACTGAACGCAAAGTTGTTGGAGAGTGCCAGGCATACGAGTGTTTTGTCATTGCTTTGATAATCAACCAATTTGCAGTGGTCAATGGTATGCATCATCATTTGATCGTGTGCCAGTACAGCACCTTTGGGGTTTCCTGTGGTTCCGGATGTGTAAAGGACGGCAGCAGTTGTATTTTTTGGGATCTCCGCAACTCTCACTGGACTCTCTGCCGGAGTGAGAAGATCCGAAAAAGGCAGCGTATCATCAAACTCACCTTCTGAGTCTATGAGGTAGCAGTGTTCCACGCCAGGCAGTTCAGGCATATTGTCAGCAATCCGCGAAAAGAGGCTTTCCTGGCTGACCAGAGCGATCGGCTTGCTATGGTCGATAATGTAATGCGCCTCATCCTCTTTGAGCCGATAATTGATAGGAATAACCGTCATACCGATCTTGAAGCAGGCAAAATAGGTAATGATAATCTCAGGTGAGTTAAATAGATAGAACGCAAGCCGATCATCTTTTTTTAAGCCGAGCCTCAAAAGAGAATCTGCCATCCGGTCGACCAAAGAGAGCAGTTCTCTATAGGTGTATTCTCTACTATCATAAACTGCCGCAACCTTATGAGGGAGTCGTTCGCTTGTATTTTTAAGAAGTTGATACAACATGGTTCAACCTCTCTATGATTGATATAAAATCTGCCAGCAGTTGACCTCTATTCTCTTCTGTAAGCACCGGTACATGGATAAAAATACAATGGAACTCTTCTTCCTGCATAGAGAAATGTTCGAGCGATTTGTAGTAGAGTGTATTGCAGACAAAACGACCTGCATCATGGCTGATCTCAGTCATCGGAAGATCAGCAGTCAATATATCCAAATCAACGCTGGTTTGCAGAAGCTGCTCATCAAGAACAGCACTGGATTCCACATGCAGTTTTGCACGCTCTTCTGCCATCCCGCAGCAGATCAGCACTTTGGGTTGAAGCTCATCAACCCTGGCAAGGACATGCCGGGGAGCCAACTCAAAATCTACGGGGATACTCCTCAGATGATAAATAAAGTCAAGTTCTTCTTCCAAAAGCAGATGCAGAAGATCATCAGACGAGTTAGTTGTATGATGCGATTTCCAAGTCGAAAAGGAGGTAATTAAAATAGAGTTAGACATACTGCTTCACCCTTGATCAGCAGATCCTGAGCCGACGAAATTTCAAATTTTTCTGCTTGTACGCCAACCGGCAAACATAGAAATGCTATAGCCAGAAGAACTGATATTGTTATTTGTTTCATATTTTTCCTCT
>JAYEOH010000197.1:6319-7942 GCA_034722775.1 Campylobacterota bacterium
TCACCCTTGATCAGCAGATCCTGAGCCGACGAAATTTCAAATTTTTCTGCTTGTACGCCAACCGGCAAACATAGAAATGCTATAGCCAGAAGAACTGATATTGTTATTTGTTTCATATTTTTCCTCTCTTTTCATATTTATCTTTTTTGCCATCAATAAAGCAGACAATAAAAAAGACGAAAAAGTTACAGATGACACCGACTACCAGACCGTCAATGCCGCCGGGATTTTTTAAAACAAAGTTCCATATAAGCAATCCAAGAATCCCAGCCAAGGATCCGGCAATAAAATGCTTTATGTTGACCTTGAGTCCCAATATGGCCGCGACCAGCGGGACCAGCATCACAGGTGACCAGAAGTTGTAAGAGTAGATAAGTATATCCAGAATACTTTTGATTTTTATCGCGACAATAACTGCCATAATTCCGACAAAGATATTGAATATCCGGATCAGGAGAAGTTCCTGCTTTTCACTCATCTCCTTTGACCTGAGCGGCTTTACGACATCGTGAGTGAGCGCTACTGATGCCCCGTTGAGAAAAGAGTCGGCAGAGGACATAACGATAGAGATAACTCCGGCGATCACCAGACCCTTCAGCCCTATAGGAAGAACTTCTGTGATGACAAACGGCATCGACAAGTTGGGGTCCAGATCGGGATCGATCGTCAATGCGATGATACCGATAAAACCGGTAATGACAAAAAACGGAAATGAGAATATTCCGCTCCACAGTGTTCCTTTTGCCGTATGAGCAGCTTTTTTGGAGAGAAAGAGGCGCTGAACATAAGGTTGAATCAGGGTCTCGCCCAACAAAAAAGTCAGGAAGAGAGAGATGAACCCCAAGAGCGTCTTTTCGGTTCCCAGGAAAGTGAAATGAGTTGCAGGTACGGATGCTGTGATGGCAGACCAGCCGCCGACATAGAAATACCCAAAAATCAGCGTCATCGTGATACCGATTGAGAGGATAAAAAATTGAATAATGTCAGTGAAAACTACCGAACGCATTCCACCGATCGTGGAGTAGACGATCACAATACCGGTACCTATGAGAATACCATAAATTTGAGCAATGCCCAGGAAGACATTGAATATGTAGCCGATCGCTCCCACCTGCGCACCTAGTATACCTGCACAGAGGATTATGGATAAAATTCCGGTTACGATCTTTGCGAACTTTCCGTACTTTTCATACATGATATCCCCGACGGAGATCGCATTGGGGTACTTATCCATTCGCGGGGCAATCAGGGTTGCGACAAGGATCTCCTTGATACTGAATCCCCAGAGCGCAAAGATGTTCACGATCCCGAATAAAAATACTTTCTCAGCATTTCCCATCGAGAAGCCGCCGCCGATAAAAGATGCAGACAGGGTCAAAAAGATAACCACCGTACCGAAAGAGCGCCCCGCCACTGAGAATTGATTCAGATTGGAGACACCTTTCCCGGCCCAGACTCCCAAGATCAAAATACCTATAAGATAGACAACCACTATTGCCTGATCAATCATTCCTCCGCCTTTGTATTTTTAGCAAGCCATAGAAAATCAATCTCCAACTAAACCAAATAATTACATTTAACAATTCTACCACAAAAAGAAGAAATCGAAATAATTTTCCGGGA
>JAYEOH010000198.1:0-29414 GCA_034722775.1 Campylobacterota bacterium
CACCCTCAATACTCACACAAAGACTTGCTGATTGCATTGAGTCTGCTCGGTTTTTGTGTCAGGTACTCATCTACTGCTCTAGCACATTCGCGTCCTTCGGCTATCGCCCAGACTACCAGGGACTGGCCTCGGCGCATGTCACCGGCGGAGAAGATACCTTTTTGAGAAGTCTCAAATCCCTTATCTGTCTGGACATTGCTTCGGTTGTCGGTCTGAAGCTCCAGCTCTTTGACTGCACCACCCTGCTCAGGCCCCAAAAAGCCCATTGCCAGGAAGACGATATCGGCTTTGAGTACAAATTCACTGCCGGCGATCTCCCGGAATCCGCCCAGGACTCCCGGAGACTTCTCTTCCCATTCGATCCTGATACAGTTGATCCCCGTCAACTCATCATTTTCATTTTTGATAAAAGATTTTGAGAGGATATTGAAATCCATGTCGCACCCCTCTGCCTGCGAAGTCGAGAGTCGGAAAATCCTCGGATAAGTTGGCCAAGGCATCTGCTCTGTCCTCTCGCTCGGCGGCTTGGGGAGGAGTTCGATCTGAGTGATGGAGGCTGCATTCTGCCTGACTGATGTACCGACACAGTCAGAACCTGTATCACCGCCGCCGATCACGACTACATGTTTGCCTGCAGCCAGGATCTCTGCCTCCGGAGCTATCATGTCTCCTTCGACACGGCTGTTGCTCTGTGCCAGAAACTCCATCGCATAGTAGATACCCTTGGCATCACGGTTTTCGATAGGCAGGTCCCTGGGCAGTGTTGCGCCTCCGGCAAGGATAAGAGCATCACAGTTCTCTGCCAGCTCTTTGGCTGAGATATCTGCTCCGACATGGGCATTGGTGATAAACTCGACACCCTCTTCTCTCATGAGATCTACCCGGCGCTGGACAACATCTTTTTTGTCAAGCTTGAAATTGGGAATACCATATCGCAGCAATCCGCCGATCCTTTTGTCCCGCTCATAAACTGTGACATCGTGTCCCGCCTTATTGAGTTGATTTGCCGCTGCCAGTCCGGCAGGACCGGAGCCAACGATGGCAACCGTTTTGCCACTGCGGATTTTTGGTGGTCTTGGCTTCATCCAGCCTTTCTTGTAGGCTTTTTCTATGATAGCCAACTCAATGTTTTTGATCGTGACGGGTTCTTCATTGATTCCCAGCACGCAGGCTGTCTCGCAGGTAGCCGGACAGACGCGCCCGGTAAACTCCGGAAAGTTATTAGTACTCATCAAATTTCTGAATGCATTTTCCCATTTGCCGCGATAGACCTGGTCATTGAACTGCGGAATGATATTGCCCAGGGGACAGCCATAACTGCTGTGGCAAAACGGTATGCCGCACTCCATACATCTGGCAGCCTGCTCTTCAAGCTCCTCTTTCGCCAATGGCTTGGTAAACTCATTGTAATGCTTGATACGCTCCGCTATCGGAGCATAACTGATCTCTTTCCTGTCGTACTCTTTAAATCCTGTTATTTTTCCCATGATCCGACCCCCTTACGCTGTAACATCTTGTTCATCTTTGACCCTGGCCATATGAGCCAAAACACGCTTGTAGTCAACCGGCATCACTTTGATAAATCGTGAGCGGCTCTCTTCCCAATATTCCAGGATGGCTTTACCCTCTCTGCTGCCGGTGTATTTGACATAGTTGACGATCATCTCTCTGATCTCATCTGCCTCTTTTTCATTATCGATGCTGTCCAGGTCAACCATACCCGTATTTATACGCCTCCTCAAGCTATCGTTCGCATCGTAAATATAGGCAATACCGCCGCTCATTCCGGCCGCAAAGTTCTTCCCAATCTCTCCGAGTATCACGACGCGGCCACCGGTCATATATTCGCAACCATGGTCGCCAATCGCTCCGACAACCACTCTGGCACCACTGTTTCTGACGCAGAATCTCTCGCCGGCAAGTCCGTATATATATGCCTCTCCACTGGTCGCACCATAGAAAGAGACATTCCCCAGGATGACATTGTCATTGGCTTCAAAAGTAGAATCTTCAGGCGGATAGAGAATCAGCTTGCCGCCGCAGAGACCCTTTCCGAAATAGTCATTGGCATCGCCTTCTATCTCAAAGGTGATACCACTATTGACAAAAGCACCGAAACTCTGCCCGCCGCTTCCGGTCGCTTTGAAATAGATCGTATCATCCGGCAGACCCTCTTCACCATACTTTCTGGTCATCTCTGCCGAAAGGATCGTACCGACTGTTCTGTTGATATTTCTGAGGCGTATCTCTTCTCTGACAGGCAGACCATTGAGCAGGGCAGGAGCTGCCAGTTCAAGAAGTCTGTTATCCAGCGCTTCATCCGTACCATGATCCTGTTCTATCGTTTTGTATCCGGAATCATTTGAGCCGATGTGCATACGATAGAGCAGCTTGTCCAGCTTCAAATGTTTGGCTTTCCAGTGGGTCACATTCTCTTTTGCCTTGAGCTTATCGGCACGGCCCACCATCTCATTGATAGTTTTAAATCCAAGTTCCGCCATGATCTCGCGCAGCTCCTGTGCCATAAACTTGACATAATTGACGACATGTTCAGGTTTGCCGCTGTATTTTTTTCTCAGCTCGCCATCTTGAGTTGCGATACCCACCGGGCAGGTATTGAGGTGGCATTTTCGCATCATGATACACCCCTCGACAACCAGTGCGCTTGTAGCAATCCCCCACTCTTCCGCACCCAGCAGTGTCGCAATCGCAAGATCTCTTCCGGTACGCAGCTGTCCGTCAGTCTGAACAGTGATCCGTGACCTCAGGCCGTTTTTGACCAGTGTCTGATGCGTATCAGCCAAGCCAAGCTCCCATGGCAGGCCCGCATGCTTGATGGAAGTCTGAGGTGAAGCACCCGTACCTCCATCATAACCCGAGATCAGAACCACATCGGCATGCGCTTTGGTGACACCGGCAGCTATCGTGCCGACACCTACTTCAGAGACAAGCTTCACATTGATGCGCGCCTTGATATTGGCATTTTTGAGATCATGAATCAGCTGCTTCAAATCCTCGATCGAATAGATATCATGATGCGGTGGCGGCGAGATGAGTCCGACACCAGGAGTCGAGTGCCTGGTTCTTCCGATGATCTCATCGACCTTGTGTCCGGGGAGCTGTCCCCCTTCTCCCGGTTTCGCACCCTGAGCCATCTTGATCTGTATCTCCTGAGAGTTCACCAGATAGTTTGCCGTAACACCGAACCGTCCCGATGCTACCTGTTTGATCTTGGAGTTTTTATCTGTTCCGAACCTCGCAGCATCTTCACCGCCCTCACCTGTATTGCTTCTCGCCCCGATAGAGTTCATAGCAATAGCCAGGGTCGTGTGCGCCTCTTCGGATATGGAGCCGTAACTCATCGCACCGGTTGCAAAACGGGTAATGATACTCTCTACAGATTCGACCTCATCGATATCGATCGGATTTGGCTTGGCAAAATCCAGAAGGCTTCTCAGAGTGATATAATCCTCACCCGGCTCGTTGATCAGCTTGGCATACTGTTTATAAGTCTCATAACTGTTTGTCTTGCTCGACTGTTGGAGCAAAAAGATCGTCTCGGGCGAGAAGAGGTGATTTTCTCCTCTCTGTCTGTAAGCATATTGCCCGCCGACACCCAGGTCATTGGCTTCGATGATCTCCTGAGGGTAAGCGATCCTGTGACATAGCAGTGTCTCCTCTTCGAGTGTATCTATCCCGATACCGCCCAGTCTGGTGGGGGTACCTGTAAAATACATATCAACCAGTTCCTGATTGAGCCCGACTGCTTCAAAGATCTGAGCACCGGTATAGGATCTAATCGTCGAGATACCCATCTTGGACATGACTTTGAATATCCCTTTGCCGATCGCCGTGATGTAGTTGGCTATCGCCTGATCATGACTTAGCTCTTCATGGATCATTTTTCGCTTTCGCATATCCTCAATGGTTTCAAAAGCCAAAAAGGGATTGATGGCGTTAGCGCCGTATCCAAGCAGAGTAGCAAAATGGTGTATCTCCCTGGCTTCCCCGCTCTCTACCACAAGACCGCAGTTGGTTCGTATCCCTTTTTTGACCAGATTCTGATGTACGGCACTCGTAGCCAGCAGTGTAGGAATAGCCGCTTTGCCTTTGCCGACACCACGGGTGGACAGTATAATCACCTGATATCCATCACCGACAGCCTCTTCTGCCTCCTTGATGACAGCATCAAGTGTCGTTTTCATGGCACCCTTTTTGGTAGCATCAAAGAGTATTTTGATCGTTTTGGCTTTGAAGTTCAGCTCACTGACCCCTCTGAGTTTTTCAAGCTGTTCGTTGGTCAGGATAGGATGAGGAAGTTTGATAAACTTCCTGTTTTCGTCTGCCTCCTGAAAGAGATTTCCCTGAGGCCCGATATAAGCTGTCAGAGACATGACCGACTCTTCTCTGATCGGATCGATCGGAGGATTAGTCACCTGGGCAAAGAGTTGATGGAAATAGTTGTAAAGGTTAATAGACCTGCTTGAGAGGATTGAAAGCGCTGAGTCATTCCCCATAGATCCGGTCGCTTCGTACGCTTCGTTTGCCATCGGTGTCAGGATCATCTTCATATCTTCCTGAGAGTATCCGTAACACTTTTGCCTTGCCAGGATCGTAGCATGCTTTGGCTGCTTCACTTCGTGGTTCAGAGGCAAGTCATCGATATTGATCTTCTGCTTCTCAACCCAGTCACCATAAGGATGGGCTGTTGAAATCTTCGCTTTAAGCTCTTCATCGCTAATGATCCTCCCCTCTTCCAGGTCTGCGAGGAACATTTTGCCGGGCTGCAGTCTGCCTTTCAATACAATCTCATCAGTCGGGAACTCCAATGCTCCCTGCTCCGATGCCATCACCAAAATATCATCTTTTGTCAGAGAGTATCGCGAAGGACGCAGACCATTTCTATCGAGGGTCGCACCGACATACTTTCCATCTGTAAACGCCACCGATGCAGGACCGTCCCACGGCTCCATGAAGGTCGCATGATACTCATAAAATGCTTTTCTATCCGCATCCATCTCCTCATCCTTCCACGCTTCGGGGATCATCATCATCAGAACATGAGGCAGCGACCGTCCTGCAAGTGTAAGAAGCTCAACCACATTATCCAGTATAGAAGAGTCCGACCCTCCTGCTTCATTGATAAGATAAGGGTAGATCTTATCTAACTCATCATCGGTAAAGAGTTTGGATTTAAGCATCGATTCTCTGGCTCTCATCCAGTTGATGTTGCCCCTCAGCGTATTGATCTCTCCATTGTGTGCCAGATACCTGAAAGGCTGAGCCAGCGGCCAAGTCGGGAATGTATTGGTAGAAAAACGGCTATGCACCAATGCAATAGCCGACTCAAAATCGGGATCACTCAGATCAGCAAAATAGCCCGGAAGCTGATCTGTGATCAGTTGACCTTTGTAGGAGATTGTCTTGTACGACATGGAGGGCATATAGAAGTAGCCGGTACCCCTGATATTTGATTGCGTCACAAGTGTCTGCGCATGTTTTCGGATGACATAGAGCTTGCGCTCAAAAGTATCCGAGTCTATATTGTCATCTTTTTTAATAAAGACATGATGGATATAGGGTTCGACTGCTTTGACCCGCTCGCCCAATGCTTCGTTGTTTGTCGTCACCCTTCTCCAGCCGAGGCACTCCTGTCCCATCTCTGCGATACACTGCTCTACAATACTTTCACACTCAGTGTAGGCTTCAGGGTCTCTTGGTAAAAAGATAACTCCCACACCATAACTGCCAAACTCCGGCAAGTCGATACCCAGTTTTTTCGCCTCTTTTCTCATAAAACGATCAGGCATCTGCGTCAATATCCCGGCTCCATCACCGGAGTTCTTCTCGGCACCGACAGCACCGCGATGCTCAAGGTTGATCAGAAGCTCGATACCCTTCTGAACGATACTATGAGATTTTTTGCCCTTCAGGTGGGCGACAAAACCGACGCCGCAAGCGTCATGCTCAAACTGCGGGTCATAGAGACCCTCTTTTTTTGGTAGATATTCTGATTGCATACGATAAGACTCTTTTTTATGAATTTGCTTATTGTACGGTATTTGAGGTATAAAGCAGGATATAAACGAGGCAATTTGTCATGTAAACCAATGAGTGGGCTTTGCAGAAACAGCTTTCATGTCAGAAATCCTTTAGGGCACCTCTAATATCCTACCTCTTACCTTTGCGTCCATACTTCTTTTGAGTTTTATAAATACGCTTGAGATCCGGTCTGGCATAGTGCATATATCGATGCCTTGTGGTCAGAACAGGCATCCCGTGCCAAGCCCACTTGTAGAGAGATGGAATATTTGACTTATCAACATGAATGCAGCCATGTGAAGTATAGTCGATACTTCCCTCATGTAGTGCGTGACCCCATTTGGTAAAAAAGAGACTGTAATCCATGTTATTGGTGCCATCTTCATTGGGATACGCTTTTGAAGTGTAATATCGGTGTTTCCGCAAAACTTTCCAAACGCCTGAAGGGGTAAATTTTGCCTCCTCTCCTGAAGAGATCCCTCCGCTAAGCCAGACAGTACCATCTCTATCCACAGCATAGAATCGGCCATCACTCTCTTCCTCTCTCACAGAGACAAGGATGAAATCTTTCCCGGTCATATCGATCATTTTTTCTTTGCCGACTTTGTTAATATAGAGAAATTCTGTCTTTGCAAGGGGTATCAATTCTCTATCCTGCGCAGACAGGAGCAAGGAGAGGACAAACAGACTTAAAATTATTTTTTTCACGCTAAACCTTCTATTTATATCATAATTAATTATTAACTATTTATTGATGGAAGTATAGCAAAAAATATTGTAAATAGTATTATAATTTATTTAATTTTTTTTTGGCAATTTTGGCACTTTTCTTTTCTGGATAGTCTTCTACAATCGTTTGATAAAACATTTTAGCCTGAGATTTATCGCCTGTCTTCTCCAATGAAATAGCAGTATGAAGCAGCAGTGTATCTATATAACCAGCTTGATCGTAAAGCCCTGCACTCTTTTTGAAATAGAAGATTGCATCACTGTATTTTTTTGTATAATAGGCTATCTCTCCAAGGTAGTAGTTGCTTGCAGCCGGCTTATGCTTTTTCTTTTCTGTTATCACAAAACGCTTCCTGGCATCACTATATTTTTCTTTTTGAAAAAGGCGAACACCTTCACTGTATAGAGCAGAATTGGTTTTACCGCTTAACGATGACCCGCTATTTTGCTTTTTGTTTGTCGATTTAGCTGTTGACTTAGTTGAAGAAGTTTTTTTTACACTGCCTCTTTCTCTTGCAGCAATAAGGGCATCCAGCTCTTTATGTGTCACGCATTCACGACTGAGTCTCCCTATCTGTATCTCCAGCAGACTCAAGTCTCCAGCCCGAGAAGACGGTTGTGCACTTTGCGACCTGCGCAATTCACTGATGGTGCCGTTGAGACCCTCCACTACCGTAGTCAAGCCATAGACTCTCTCATTAAGTGTATTGATGCGCCGTATAAGTTCAGTGATCTGCTCTCTGTTTTTGACACTCAATTTTTGATATGCAACTTCACTCTTGCTCGGACCAAAGAGTGAAGATTCTGCCTGCATATTTAAACTGCCAAAGAGTACGAGAACAGATCCGATAAGTATTTTTCTATACATTTATCACCTCACCAGATGCAGGTCAACTCGTCTATTGCGCCCATAACAGCTCTCTGTAGCTTCACGACACTGTGGATTACTCTCGCCATAACTCACAAGTATGATTTGTCCTGGCCTGACACCTTGTGCCTGCAGGCTCTCCTTGACTGCCTTTGCCCTCTTGAGTCCGAGCGCATAGTTGTATTCATCTGTTCCAAACTCATCGCAATTGCCTTCCAGTTTGACTTTTCTGCCCTGAAGCTTCCCATTCAACACACCGGCATTAAAAGTAACCGTTCTTTGCGACTCAAATGATATATCATAATCCCCAAAATCAAAATATACACTCTTCATCCCATCCGTACTTCCATTGTAGAGACTCCTGCTGCTAACACCGCCTTCATCGATCGTGACAGTCTCTCCTGCTATACCATTAGAGGCACTCCCTCCAGATTTTGGTTTTTTTTGACTGCATCCGCTCATCAACAGCAAAACAGTCACTAAAAACAGTACTATTCTTTTTTTCATACTCTACCCTTTTTCTCTCTATTACCAATCTATCGATTGTACTTTTCCGCCCAGAGGGAACAGCAGACTCTGCTTGCTTGCGAGATTGATGTATCCTACAGAACTTCTATTTTGATGCTGCTTGACATACAATAGAGTATTGCCATTCTCAGAAAACCGCGGAAACTGATTGACTCCTGTCGTTGTCAAAGGACGCGTACCGGAACCATTGGCGTTTGTCAGATAAAGATTGAATGCATTCAGACCGAAACTATTGTGGCTCTCTCTGCTGGAGTAGACTACTTTATTGCCATGCGCGTCAACTGCATTGTTATTCCTGCCGCGAAATACCACTTGGGAAACCGCACTGCTTCCGACAGACTGCCTGAAGATATTGGCATAGCCAAGACGGTTGGAGACAAAAACAATACTTCGTTCACCCCCTAGATATTTTCCGCCCACATCAATACCGGCAAAGTTCGTGATGCGTCTTTTCGATCTCGAAACAACACTCATCTCATAGATATCAGGTTGTGCATTTGGTGCCATAGTCAGGAGAATCTTGCTTCCATTTTGACTAACATCCGAACAGACCAGCATCCCCTCTGACGAAGTAATTTTCGTTTTTGAGCCATTATAAATATTGAGGCGGTAGAGTGTTGGTATTACACCATTAAACGAAGTATAGTAAAAACTCTTTTGCCGTGGATCTGCCCACTTCGGAAAAAGATTCAAGCCGCCCCTAATTACTGTCTTTTGGTACTGCATCGTATAGTCTGCCAAAACGATTACGCTTCTCTTGGCCGCAGTATATCGGGAAAATATGACATAACGATTCAGCCAGTTAACTTCCGGATATTTCAACATTGTATTAATTTCACTGACGATTTTATGCGCCATAAAAGGATATTTGCTGATCGAAGCAATAGAGTAATCTTTGACTGCAAGCAGAGTAGCATCTGAAGCGTTAAAAAGTTTTATTGTTGCTTTGAGTCCACCCGCCTGAGAGAGTCTGTATTTGAGCACATAATCTTTGGACTTCAGTGCAGGCGCAACGGTATTGCTCGAAATATTTCCCCGATGGTGTGTAGCATCAGGCAGAAAGTGCCCGCTGATCTTCAAATCAGAAACAAGCGTCGAAAAAAACCTCTCCCCTATGCTCACAGCCGATCCGGAACCATCCACAAGTGAAATCCGTGCTCTATCCTCCACATCTTTTTCGATCTTCAGTGTCGCATCAACGGCAAAGAGGTGAAAAGTAAAAAACAGTATGATAAGGTATCTCACGGCTACTCCCTGGCAAATAAGTAGATTATTGTATCAGTCCGGCGTTGAAATCTTCATTAATGAATATGAATTGCTATATTACAAGTGCCGTGACTGCCTGGAATTACTCTTTGGCAACAAATTCGACATTCAATTCATACGGCTTTGCATGTTGATGGGGATCAAATCCAATCCTTTGCAGCTGCTGAAGATATTGTATCAGTCCGGTATTAAACTCTTCATTGTTTGATGCCGAAAGAAGTTTAAATTCAAAAGTGCCATCTTGTCTTATTTTGAGCCATACTTTGATCCTTTCACCGGCAAACTCACTCTGTGATGGCCAATTGTACAACATTTTCTCAACTTTGGCAAAATAGGCATTTTTGACACCGCTATCTTGTGCTTTTGCTTTTTTGATCCTCTTTTTTTCAGGCTTTTTCTCTTTTTTTTCTATAGGTTTTTTCTCTTTAATTTTATCAAACAGATTACTCACCTTGACCTTTTTTTCAGTTTTAACCTTTTTGCTTGTTTTGACTGTTTTTGATGGAGTTGGAGAGACAGATTTTATCTTTTTCTCAGAGGCGGTTTTTTCAGGCTTCTGTATCTCTTTGGGCTTAGCATTTACTTCTGATTTTTTTTTTGGGCTAGAACTCTTTTTTGTCCTATCTACTTTATTCGGAGACATAGAGAGTGAAACAGCGATTGCCTTGCTGCTTTTGTCGGCATAATGTATAGATTTTTTTTTCGTATGATGATTGAAGTAGCTGATTAGCAGTCCCAGCAGAACAAAATAGACAAAAAATGCCAGCAGACCGCTGATAAACTTTAAACGATTTTCCATTATTCGGTAATCAAGGAGACCCTGCTGAAGCCAACATGTTTAACACTCTTTAGCAGGTACATCACATCTTTATATGCCAATCTTTCGTCAGCCCGAATAAAAACATTGCTATTTGGGTTGAAGTCTTGCATCTTGAGATTAAAATTATCAGCAAAATTCTCTAGCGTATAGGTATCTTTTCCAAGATAAATAATCTGATCCTTATCCATACGAATCGTAAGGGTTTTGATCTTGTCCATCTTCTTGCTTTGAGTACCTTTTGGCAAGGTTATCTGCTCTTCAAAATTGATCGTAGGCGCTGTGATCATCAAAATCGCCATCAGTACCAGCATCACATCCACAAGAGGTGTGATGTTCAAATCCGGATCATCATCCCATTCGAACATTTAACTCAGCCCCTGCCATCTACTTTTTCTCGTCAGTCAGAGAGAGTATGACATCAGACTGTGATCCAAGAAGCGAACCCAGTTCATAGGCCCTTCGCTTTAAAACAAGATGAAAAGTGTAAGCAAATATTGCTACAGCTATCCCGGCTGCTGTTGCTATAAGAGCTTCAGAGATAGCGGGTGCAATGACTGAAAGTGAGGCACTATTTTGATTTCCAAGCTTGCTGAATGTTTCCAAAATTCCGACAACCGTCCCAAACAGACCGATAAACGGAGATGTAGAAGCGATAATGGACAAGAGCGTCAATCCTTTTGTTGAATTTCGGATAGCATCACTTGCTGCGGCAGCTAAAATTGCCTTATTGGGCTGAGTCACTCTGTTTAGATAGGTATAGATAAGTGAATTATCGGAAACAGTATGAGACCTGCCAAGATAGAGTAGTTTGAGTGACTTTGCCTCTATGCCTATTCTCCTTTTGAGAATAGGATAGCGATAGAAATATACCCAAAATACAGCCACAAAGTATGCAGAGAGCAACAGAAGAACAAATAGTGTAATAGCACTGCTCTGCACGAGATAATCGGGGAGTAGACCGAGAAACCCCAATTTAGATTGACTTACCGATATGCTCAACTTTGCTGACGGCAGCAGCAATCGCAGCATTGGAAGTTTCAGCACTCTTGAGCAGGTCAGTAGCTTCCTGAATCTTCCTGGCAATATCTGAGTCACCTGCTGCAAGTGCAACTGCACTATCAACAATACAGGACACTTTTGACTCATTGACTTTGACATAGCCCGAATTTATGGCAACATCTGTCCTGGTTGAATCAGGCATCTCAATCGAGATAACACCTGTAGACAAGAGAGAAAGAAGCGTGGCATGCTCAGGCAAAACACCAAACTCACCCTCTGACCCGGGAAGCGTTACCTGCTTTGCTTCACCATCATAGATTGTCCCTTTGGGAGTAACAATTTCAAGCGTCATTAATTTCATACAAGTCCTTTATATTTAGGATTCTTTAGCTTTCATTTTTTCATTTTTAGCAATTGCTTCGTCCATGTTTCCAACCATATAAAATGAAGCTTCAAGCATGTCGTCATACTTACCTTCAAGAAGACCTTCAAATCCAGCTATAGTATCATCAATGCCTACATAGACTCCCGGACTTCCGGTAAAGACTTCTGCAACATGGAATGGCTGAGAAAGGAACTTTTCAACTTTTCTTGCTCTCTCAACAACCAATTTGTCATCCTCTGAGAGTTCATCCATACCCAAAATCGCAATAATATCCTGAAGGTCTTTATACTTCTGAAGGATCTGCTGAATACCTCGTGCTACTTTGTAGTGCTCTTCACCGATAATCTGCGGATCAAGCATTCTCGAAGTAGAATCCAATGGATCAACTGCAGGATATATACCTTTTTCAGCAATTGATCTATTCAAGACTGTAGTTGCATCGAGGTGTGCAAATACAGATGCCGGTGCAGGGTCCGTCAAGTCATCTGCCGGTACATAAACTGCCTGCACTGAAGTGATAGAGCCTTTTGTTGTTGAAGTAATTCTCTCCTGGAGTTTACCCATTTCACTTGCCAATGTAGGCTGATAACCAACCGCAGAAGGAATACGACCGAGAAGTGCTGACATCTCTGAGCCCGACTGTGCAAATCTAAAGATATTGTCGATAAACATCAAAACATCCAGACCCATTTCGTCACGGAAATACTCAGCCATTGTCAAACCTGTCAATGCGATTCTGTTTCTCGCTCCCGGAGGTTCACTCATCTGACCATAGCAGAGTGCAACTTTATCCAATACATTTGACTCTTTCATTTCAAAGTAGAGGTCATTACCTTCCCGTGTTCTTTCACCAACACCTGCAAAGACTGAATAACCGCTATGCTTCAAGGCAACATTATTGATAAGCTCCATAATAATAACGGTTTTACCGACACCTGCACCACCGAAGAGTCCGACTTTACCACCTTTTGAATAAGGAGCAAGAAGGTCAACAACCTTAATACCTGTTTCAAACACTTCTGTTTTAGTGCTCTGAACATCAAACGCAGGGGGATCTCGGTGGATAGACCAATGCTCTTTGGCATCACAAGAACCTTCACCATCAATCGGATCACCGATAACATTGAAGATTCTACCAAGAACCTCTGTGCCTACCGGAACTTTGATAGGAGAACCGGTTGCAGTAACCTGCTGTCCTCTAACTACGCCTTCACTCATATCCATAGCAATAGTTCTTACTCTGTTGTCACCGAGTTGAGCTCCTACTTCCAGTACCAATCTATGCTCTTCACCGTCAACAACAAATGTTGTCTCCAACGCTTCATTGATCTCCGGAAGATAGTCTGAAAAGTCCACATCTATAACCGGACCCAAGACCTGTACTACTTTACCTGTTTTGCCTGTCATTACTTCTCCTCTTCTTATTTCATTGATTCAACACCACTAATGATCTCTATGAGTTCAGTGGTAATCGCTTCTTGTCTAGCTTTGTTGTATTTAACCGAGAGTGTTTTTACCATCTCTTTGGCATTTGTTGTCGCTGCATCCATTGCCTGCATCCGAGCAGCATGCTCTGCAGCCAGGGAATCTATCAATGCATAATACATACTAAATTCAATATATCGTTTTGTCAGTGTTACAAGCAGGGTGCTGTCATCATCGGGCTCTATCTCGAGCTCTGAGTTTGACTCAACACTATCGTTTACCTGCGAAACATCAACTGGCAATATCTGATCTTCTTTGATCTCCTGAGAAATCATATTGACATATCCATTATGCACCATGATAATCCTGTCTGTTTCACCATTGGCATACGCATCAACAATTTCCGAGATAAACTCTGCAGCCTTCTCATAATCAGGAGCAGAACTCAGTCCTACTACCTCTCTCACCATATCGATATTATTAAATTTGTAATAATCAATACCCTTGCGACCCACACCATTCAGTCGTATCTTTATATCATCGGACTTGAAGCCGGACATCAGCTGATTTACACGCTTGATAGTCTGAGCATTAAACCCTCCGCAAAGACCTTTATCTGCCGAGATAAAAATAATATCTACCTTCTTTGGATTTGGATTATCCCTGAAAAAGACATTATCATTGGCATCCTCGCCAAGATTATGCATCTTCACAGCAATTTCATCGATCATCTCTGTCAACTTGGCAGCATAGACTCTCGATCTCTTGGCAAGCTCTTCTGTTCTCTTGAGTTTTGCCGAAGATACAAGTTTCATCGCATGCGTCGTCTTCTGTGTGTTCTTAACACTCTTGATCTTGCGCTGTATATCTTTTAAATTAGCCATCAGACAGCCTTTTTAACCTACAAATGAGGTTTTAAAATCATCAAGAGCTTTCTTCAGGTCAACTTCAGTCTCGCTGTCGATTTTCTTACTCTCTCTAATTGCATCAAAGATACCGGAGTATTTTGCTTCCATAAATGGATACAAATCAGCTTCAAACTTTGGCACACTGCCTGCCGGAATATCATCAAGATAACCGTTTGTGCCGGCAAAGATAATAACAACTTGTCTCTCTACCTGAAGAGGCTGATAAGGAGGCTGTTTAAGAACCTCTACCATTCTTTGTCCTCTTGCAAGTTGGTTTCTACTATATTCATCCAGGTCTGATGCAAACTGTGCAAATGCCTGCAACTCTCTATAGGATGCCAAGTCAAGTCTCAATGTACCTGCTACCTGCTTCATCGCTTTGATTTGAGCAGCACCACCGACACGGGAAACAGAAAGTCCTACATTGATCGCCGGTCGGATACCGGAGTTAAAGAGGTCTGTCTCGAGGAAGATTTGACCATCAGTAATCGAGATAACATTTGTAGGGATATAAGCCGAAACATCACCCGCTTGAGTTTCGATGATCGGGAATGCAGTGATAGATCCTGCACCCAACTCGTCGTTGAGCTTTGCAGCTCTCTCAAGAAGTCTTGAGTGAAGATAGAAGACATCACCTGGATATGCCTCACGACCCGGAGGTCTTCTGAGGATCAATGACATCTCTCTATAGGCAACCGCATGCTTGGAAAGATCATCATAGAAGATGACTGCGTGTCGACCATTGTCTCTGAAGTATTCAGCCATAGTCACACCTGCATAAGGAGCCAGGAACTGCAAAGAAGCTGAATCTGCCGCAGAGGAGCTGACAACAATTGTATACTCCATCGCACCATGCTCTTCAAGTTTCTTCACAATAGAAGCAACAGTTGACTGCTTTTGACCGATCGCCACATAGATACAGATAACATCCTGACCTTTTTGGTTGATAATCGTATCAATGGCAAGTGTCGTCTTGCCTGTCTGTCTGTCACCGATGATCAACTCTCTCTGTCCTCTCCCGACCGGTACCAATGCATCAATTGCCTTGATTCCTGTCTGAAGCGGTTCGTGAACTGATTTACGCGCCATAATACCAGGTGCTTTTTCTTCAATGAATCTCTCTTCAGCTGTTTCAATCACACCTTTACCATCGATAGGTTCACCGAGTGAATTAACAACTCTTCCGAGAAGACTGTCGCCCACTGGAACTTTGAGAAGTTCACCGAGGCGCTTCACACTCATCCCCTCTCTGATCCCATCCATCGTACCGAGGATTGCAACCCCTACACTTGCCTCTTCGAGGTTTTGGACCAAGCCTCTGGTGCCATTCTCAAACTCAACAACTTCACCGGCCATTACATTATTTAAACCATAGACAACGGTGATACCGTCAGCCACACCTACTACTTTACCTACTTCACTGATATCAATATCAATATCAAAGTTTTCGATTCTCTCTTTGATTATCGAACTGATCTCATCTGCATTCAATTTAACTGCCACTTCTTCTCCTTTCTTTAGATTACGCTATTTATTGTGATTTCATAACGAAATCAATTAATTGCTCTTTAACTCTCTCTTTGGAGAAGTTAACCTCAATACCCAAATCATCCACATCAACCCTCAATCCGTCTAAATCCGTCAACTCTTCGCTGAGCTTGATTTTTGAACCTGTGTAGCGATTGAGTGTTTTTTCCAACTTTTCAATCTCAATGGCATCGAGCTTCTTGTTACTCTTGATGATACCATTGTACTCATTACTCTCTTTTTGAACCTGAGCATTCAGCACCTTGGCGATCTCAGGAATCAATCCCAATCTTTTGTGCTCACCCAAAAGTTTTATAAAGTTGGTTAACTTGCTATCAGCATCTTTACCCAATGAAGCCAATAGAGTATCAACCTTGGCATCTATAGAGACGATAGGCGCTTCAACCATTGCATCAACCTTTGGATCGCTATAGGATTCAGCAATTCCATTGATCACATTCACATAGAGTGTTCTCTCTTTTTTATTGGCGATACTCAAAAGAGCATCAACATATCTTTTTGCGATTAGCTCTTCCATCTTATGCCGCCTTTTTATCGAGCAAGTCGATTATTTTTTTGTCATTGAGATGGATATCGCTATTGTTAATATTGTTACTCAGGACATCATGGATGGCTTCTCTGATAACGCGTCTCTCTTCGAGTGTGGATTTCTCCTCATACTGCTTTTCAAGTATCTTCAATTCATTATCGGAAATATCAGCGATCTTTGCTGCAAGCAGTTCTGCTTCTTTTTCAGCTGTTTCGATAATATCCATAGATTTTTTCTTATTCTCTTCTATCTGTGCTTCTGCTTCCTTCTTCTCTTCTTTGGAAGCTTGAAGTTTCGCCTCAATCTCCTTAAGTTGGTCAGAGATCCCTTTCTGTCGTCCTGTAAAGAAATTTTTGATCGGGTCTGCCAGAAGATAGTAAAGCAGTCCGGAAAATATAAGGAAGTTGAATACTCTTGGTATGTAGTCTGTCTCTCTGCCCGTAAGAGCCAGATAGCGCCCAGTTCCACTGCCATCACCGCTCGCAAGCAAAATTGCCGGAAGCAATAGCGTCGCTGCAATTGCAAAATGTTTCATTTTCATCATCACTCTCCCTACATCTTACTGAATTTGGCTTTTAAGCTCTCTTTGAAGAGAGGCATCTGGGAAAGCAAACTGTTTCTCAGCACCTCTTTCTCACTCTCAAGTTTTTCCATAAAAGAGACATACTCTTTATCCAGCTCAGTTCGCTTGTTTTCAGCTTTGCTTTCAGCTAAAACTCTCGCTTCATCAATAGCTTTTTGTCTGATCTCAGACGCCTCTGATCGTGCTTTATCAAGAATCCCTTCCGCTTCAGCGTGCAGTGCCTCACTATTTCCGGACAGGCTTCTCGCAGCATTCAAATCATTGGATATAGATTTATCTCTATCATCCATAAACTTTACCAATGGCTTGTAAAGCATTCGATTCAAAACTACAAGAAGCGTCAAAAACAATACAAAAACAAACAACATTAACGGTACACTTATGTCAAGCATTAAAACTCCTCTTAAGATTTGGGTCTATTTTATCATTTTAGATTTAAAAGTCGGGTTAATAGTTAAGAATTTTTTATGATTTCTATAAATTTTTGCAGTTGTGTTTCATCTTCAAAGCTAATCTCCAGCTTATTGGATTTTATTTTATGTTTAAAAGGAAGGAGTTTTTTCAAATCACCCTCGTAAGGCTTCACCCAATTCATTTGGCTATTGACTGTTTTTACAGGTTTTTCACTCTGCTTATCCCGCTGGACAAGTTTTTCGACTTCCCTGACGCTGAGCTTCTGTCCAATGATCGTATTGACAATTATCTTCTGACGCTCCACATCCAGCCCGACAAGTATTTTGGCATGTCCCTGAGATATTTTTCCCTTCAGAAGTTTCTTCTGTACATAGCTGCTTAGCGAGAGCAGACGCATGGTGTTGGTGATTTGAGACCTGCTTTTGTGTACGACAGAGGAGAGCTCTTCGTGGGTAATACTGTGTACCTCTATCAGCTCAGCATAAGAGTTGGCAAGCTCAATGGCATTGAGATTTTCTCTCTGAATATTCTCTATGAGCGCCAGCTCTCTGAGTTTGATCGCATCAATATCTACATCTGCGATGATAGCTTTGATCTTGGTGATATTTGCAAGCTTGTGTGCGCGCAGTCGACGCTCACCTGCAATCAGGAGATAGCCATCCTCTTTCTCCAATACTACGATGGGCTGAAGCAGACCATGGCTTTTGATCGATTCGCTGAGTTCGATAAGTGCCTGCTCTTCAAAATGCTTTCGCGGCTGATAGGGATTGGCAGAGATCTCTTTGACCTCCAACTCTTCTATCATGGTATCTCTATTGTCCGGTTTTAGCTGATCGCTATCAACCATCTCATTCTCATACGCCTGACCAACCTCTTCCAGGATTGCCCCCAGTCCTTTACCCAATGCCATCCCCTACCCCCTGATAATAACAGTAGCAAGTTCTTTATAGGCAATACTTCCCTTTGAACTGCTGGCATAGTATGTAACCGGCTGACCAAAACTCGGACTCTCTGCTACTTTGACATTGCGTGGCACAACGATGCACTCTTTTCCTTTTTTCAGATGAAAAAGTTTGTCTTTAAAATGGTGCGAAAGATCTGCCAATACCTGCTTGGAGAGGTTATTTTGCTTGGAGTACATTGTTGGCAAAAAACCTTTTATCTTCAGCTTTGGATTGATTGTCTTCTTGAGCAGCGTAACCGTATTGAGCAATTGCGCCAACCCTTCCAGCGCAAAAAATTCACACTGTATCGGAATGATAACCGAATCCGATGCACTCAAGGCATTAATCGTAATGGGTCCGAGCGCAGGAGGTGAATCAATGATAATATAATCATACTTTCCCCTCAACTCCTCTATTTTGCTTTTCAGGATTAGCTCACGGTTCTTCTTTTTGGGGTCATAAAACTCTTTTTCTATTCCCACCAAACCTATATTTGAGGGAGCAAGCATCAAACCTTTGATCTCTGTTTTCAAGATCACTTGGCGGAGTTTTTTAATCCCCAGCAAAACATGATATATATTGAACTCATAATCACCCCGACTGTATCCCAAGCTTGTTGTGGCATTGGATTGGGGATCGGCATCGATGAGCAAAACTTTTTTGCCGCTATCTGCCAGAGAGGCTGCGAGATTGACAGCGGTAGTCGTCTTCCCGACACCGCCTTTTTGGTTGGCTATACTGATAACTTCACTCATCGTAAACTAAACACTCTCTCTCCTTCTATCAGCAATGAGCCATCCTCGCATAGAAGCGCATCTCGGAGGCTTTTTTGATAGTTTTCAATATGAACTGAAAACTCTCTACTTAGTTCAAATTCTATCTGATACTCACTAAATATCTGCTTCCATTTAGGAAACTTTTCGACTGCTTCCAGATAACTTTTGAGAAGAAAATCTGCGGAGATATCGCTATAGAGTGCTCTGAAGCCATTTGATGTTTTTTTGAGATTTATTCCAATTCCGCATACTAAAGAATTTTTGACTTTTTGTGTGATGACGCCTCCCACTTTTTCTTCATCGAAATAAAAATCATTAGGCCATTTGAGCCAGACATTCTCTCCCTGCTCTTTAAGGGTTAGTTTCATAATATAGGCAAAGTAGATAGAGGCAGAACTCAGTGACAAATCTGCAGGCAGATCTGCCAGATCCACGGCAAAGGAGACAAAAAAATTACCCTCTCCGCCGCTCCAGCTGTTCTCTCTGCTGCCGATACCCTCATTCTGCTCTGCTGCAATAACTGCGATAGGAGCGAGGAGTTCATCTCTTCGAATCTTTTCGGTTAAATACTTTTGTGTTGACGGAAGCGTCTCAAATGAGTATATCTCCAACTTTGAGTCCCCTTCCAAGCAGATAAGATTTGGCATCCATCGCTTTTTTGGATGCCGGCTGCAGTGTCATAATCTGCACCGAACCTCTCCTGCATCCTACGACAACACTGCTTCCTTCGATAGCTGTTATAACTCCGCTGCGATACCCTCCTTTATTCTCCAGGAGTTTCATTTCGACAATCTTCAACCCTTCTGCTGTAAAAATACCCGGCCATCCCTCAAAAGCACGATATTTATTATAAAGCGTAACTGCATCATCAAATATGATCTCTCCGTCACTCTTGTGTATCTTTTTGCAATGGCTGGCGATCGCCCTGATCTGAGGCATCGGCTTGATATTCTCAAAATTTCGGATGGTATCCAGTGTCAGTGTGCAGGCATCTCTGCTCAACTCTGCCATCAATCCATGAAGACGCATCGTCTCGGGGATCTTAAAATAGATATATCCCAGTATGGGTCCGCTATCGAGTCCCTCCTCCATCCACATAGAGGTGACACCGCTGTAGGTATCACCATTCAAAAGTGACTGCTGTACGGGACTGGCTCCTCTATACTGCGGCAGCAGAGAGGCATGAAGATTGATACAGGGAGCGATATCCAAAATAGATCGCGGCAAAAGCTGCCCAAAGGCAGCTACAATAATAAAATCAGGTTTAACCGCCGAGATCTTATCTGAAATACCCTCTCGGCTCAAACGATCAGGCTGTAACACCTCGATCCCATTCTCTTCTGCCAATACCTTCACCGGTGGTGCCGTCAAAACTTTTTTGCGTCCTACCGGTCTATCCGGCTGCGTAATGACCAGGGAAACTTCCATATCCCCTGTATCCAGCAGCGCCTGCAGTATCATCCGGGCATACTGCGGTGTACCCATATAAACGATCTGTTTTTTCAAATTATCCCTCTTGCTGCTTACTAGTCGATTGACTTGTCATGGTCTGATTTTTCGTTTCGCTCAAGAAAGAACTCCATCTCATTTTTCGTAATCACCCGGATCAGATTGGTCGATCCGGGCATACCGACAGGATCTCCCGCCGTCAATATATAACTTTTTTCTTTATCCAGTACATTTTTTTCAGTTCCCAGCTTCATCACTTCACCCATCATGTCTCTAAGTCCTCTCTTCTCTACTGCAAAAGCCGGAACGACACCCCAGACCAGCGTCAGCAGACGCGCAGCATAGCAGTCATGTGTTACAGCATAGATCGGTCTGCTTGGGCGGTAACGGGCAACTTTTCTGGCTGACTGCCCCGATCCGGTCATTGCGATCAAGCCTGCAGTGTTCAAACTCTCAGAGAGTCGTACTGCTGATTCATCTATCTTGTCATCTTTGTCATGCATCTCAAAGTTTGAAAATTTATGAAATGGATAATTTTTTTCAGCACCTTGTATTGCCTTGACCATCGTTTTGACTGCCAGTACCGGATGGATACCGATCGCACTCTCTTCGCTGAGCATAACTGCATCCGTTCCGTCCAGAACTGCATTGGCGACATCACTGATCTCTGCTCTCGTCGCAGTCTCCCCTGCCGTCATAGAGAGCAGCATTTGTGTCGCAGTAATAACTGGTTTGGAATGATTGTTGGCTTTTTTGATCAGCATCTTTTGGATTGTCGGTACATCATAGTAGGGTATCTCGATACCCAGATCCCCTCTGGCTACCATTATCCCGTCACTAGCATCCAGAATAGCATCAATATTTTCTACCGCATCAAACTTTTCGATTTTAGCGATCAGCTGAATCCTGGCATGATGCGCATCGATGATTTCACGCGCAGCGATCATATCTCTGGCATGCTGCACAAAAGATATTGCCATAAAATCAACACCGTTTTCGATACCCCACAGCATATCTTCTTTGTCTTTGGCAGTCAATACATCAATACCCAGGCTGGTATTGGGGAAGTTCACACCTTTTCTGGAGGAGAGCATCCCATCATTTTCTATCGTCACTGTCACACTCTTTTCACTCTTTTGAGAGACAACAGCCCGGATGATTCCGTCATACATATAGATATGATCACCCATAGAGAGCTGGCCAAGCACTTTGGGCTCATTGATGCAGAGACGATAATGCCCTTCGCTGACTTTGGTTCCCAGGACCTCTTCATGCATAAATTCGATCTGGTCACCTTTTTTGAGGATAAAATCCTCATCGATCATACAGACTCTGATCTTGGGTCCGCTGATATCCTGCAGTATTCCCGTAACAAGTCCTGTATTTTCACTTGCTTTTTTGATGCGCGCAAAGACTTCTGAATGATACTCATGTGTCCCATGGCTGAAATTTAGCCGAAAGACATTCACTCCCGCACGGATGAGTGCTGTGATCTTCTCCAGTGAGTCAGATGCTGGTCCTATGGTTGCAATTATTTTCGTTCGTTTTTTCATTTATTGTGTATCCTTGTTGTTTTGTTTATTATAACTAACTTTGCACATTTATATAAAAATGTAATTCTGAAATTGCCTCGAATGAATTCGAGGTTCCTCTACACGGGCGACTCGGAAACGCAAATTTATTCGCGTCAAATAATTAATTCCTAAAAAGCGTACCGCCTTTATGAATACCGTGCAATAAAAAACTCTCGGCATCACCCAGCTCAAATCCGCTCGCGAGAAACATCTCCTTGCCATGCGACATCATAAATGCTGCTGATTGCAATTTGGTAACAATGCCTCCTGTGGCAAACTCAGTATTGGGAGTATGTTCGGCACATAGTTCACTCTCTTCAATTCTATTGACAATTTTTCGTGCCTTGGCATCGTTATTACAGTTAGGATCTTTGTCATAATATGCTTTGATATCCGAGAGGATCACCAGCATCTGCGCATCAAAATAGTAAGCCACATGCGCAGAGAGCCTGTCGTTGTCTCCAAAGACCAGCTCTTCGATACTGACAGTATCGTTTTCATTGATAATCGGCACCACACCGTTAGCAAGCAGTCTGTCGATGGCGGTTTTGGCATGTGCCGTGTGTCTGCGCGAATCAAAAACATCTGCACTGAAGAGAACCTGGGAACAGAGCAGTTCATATTTGGCAAACTTCTTCTGATACATTCCCAGCAAAAAAGGCTGTCCTATAGCGGCTAGTGCCTGCCTGTTCGCCACTACACTTCTATCCAGGGCCAACTGTGAATATCCTGCCGCAACCGCACCGGAGCTGACTATGATCACCTCTTGTTTATCTGCTTTTAGTTTGGCGATGAGTGCTACAAGTGCCAGCATTCTTTCTGTGGCGACCGCACCTTTTTCTGTCAAGACATGCGTACCGACCTTGATGACGATTCGTTTAGGATTTGTTGTCTGCACCAGGCAACTCCTCTTCTATGATTACGACATCACTCTTTGCACTTTTTTTACTCTCTTCTTTCGCAAAATCAGCCAGTGCATAACGCAGTGCTTCTGTATTGAACTGCCCCACAGATGAGATCGGAAGAACAAAGCCGGCTTCACCCTCAGGATACACATCCCAAACCTCTTTTTCATATCCATAGCTGAGATAGTTCATATCAGCCTTGTATTTCTTGAGTACGCTATTGGGTTTAATGCCGATATCCTCCAAAAATATCTCTGTCAGGAGATTAACCTCATCAACAGAGAGGGCATCTATCTTGGTAATAGCTATCGCATGGTTTCGACCTGCAAGTTCCGCAGAGTAGCGCTGAACCTCCTCTTTGAGGACCTCATACTGATACTTCATCTCTCGGTAATTGGTTGCATCGATCATAAAGAGCAGTGTCTTGGTCCGTTCTATATGTTTCAAAAATTCCAGTCCCAATCCTCTGCCGTCGCTGGCTCCTTCGATGATCCCGGGAATATCTGCCATCATAAACGAGTCGTAGTCCCCGATCATCACCACACCCAGCTTTGGTGTCAAGGTGGTGAACTCATAGTTGGCAACCTGAGGACGGGCATTGGAAAGTGCTGCTATCAGTGTAGATTTGCCTACATTAGGGAAACCGACCAAACCAACATCGGCGATCATCTTCATCTCCAACCGTATCTGCCTGGTGATGCCGGGCAATCCGGGCTGTGCATAGGTGGGCCGCTGGTTGGTCGAGCTCTTGAAGTGCAGATTACCAAGTCCGCCCTTGCCCCCATCGAGAAATTTTATCTTCTCACCCTCCTCCAAGAGGTCAAGAAGCACTTCATCCGTCTCCATATCCACTACCTGTGTCCCAGGAGGTACGACAATAACGGTATCTTTCCCTTTTCGCCCATAGCACTTGCGCCCTTCACCGGGACGGCCATTCTCCGCCTTGATAATATTTCTCCCGCGCAGAGCACTGAGTGTATCCGTGTTATTATCGACTCTGAAAAAAATCGATCCCCCGCGGCCGCCATCGCCGCCATCCGGTCCGCCCTTGATGACAAATTTCTCCGTCCAAAATGAGACACACCCCGCCCCGCCTTTACCGGAACTGATGGTCAGCTCTACATTATCTACGAACATTTCTAGCCCTTTGTCTTGATAGTAAAAACTGTTGCATTGAAGGCAACGGCAAATAAATTATGGGATTATATCTAAAATGCAGAGTGATTTTGATTGAAGCGAACGACACACAAAGTAATTGTAATAATTTTCAATTGAGAATTTGAGAGATTAAAAGTCTTTATAAGGGTATATTCACTAAGATAAATGCAACTATCTTTGGAGTGTCGCAAATGAAAAGAAATACTATCGATAATATGTCGGACGAAAAACTGAAATATCTCAAACTGCTATCTCGGGACTACCCAAGTCGCGGAAGTGCCTCTACCAGGATCATCAATCTCCAGGCGATCTTAAATCTCCCAAAAGGAACTGAACATTTTCTTTCAGATATTCATGGCGAAGACGAGTCGTTTTTTCATGTCCTCAAGAATGGATCCGGAGTCATCAAAACAAAGATCGAACAAACATTCAAGGGGGAGTTGACCTCTTCGGGGATGAGAGAGTTGGCAACTTTGGTTTACTACCCCAAAGAGACATTGGAGCGGCAGCAGAAAAATAAGGAGGTAGATGAATTTTATGAAATAAATCTGCTCCGCCTTATTCGCTTGACCAAAGTAATCACTTCAAAATATACACGAAAAATAATCAGAAAATCGCTTCCCAAAGAGTTTGCCTATATCATTGAAGAGCTCCTTTACGAATATGGGCAGGAGGAAAATCACTATTATGATGAAATCATAAAAACCATCATTGAGCTTGACCGCGCAGGGGCATTTATCATAGCTCTTGCGGAAGTGATGCAGCGTTTTGCGATAGCTCATCTGCATATTATCGGTGATATCTATGACCGTGGAAACGGTGCACACCTGATCATGGATCGCCTTGAAAGCTATCACTCGCTGGATATTCAGTGGGGAAATCATGATATTCTCTGGATGGGAGCTGCTTCGGGCTGCCTTGCTTTGATAGCCAGTGCGATACGAATATCTCTACGCTACGGAAGTATAGCAACGCTGGAAGAGGGGTATGGAATATCGCTTCGCCCTCTCTCAATTTTTGCCTATGAACACTATGGCGATGACCCCTGTCCCAAATTTATGCCCAGATCCGGTCCTGCAAATCACACATTTACAGAAAAAGAACGGAACGAGATCGCCAAAATGCAGAAATCCATAGCGATGATGCAGTTCAAACTTGAAGCACAACTCATCTCCAAGAACCCACAGTGGGGGATGGAAGATCGTACTATACTGGAGAAAGTAAATCTTGAAAAAGGAGTGGTTGAAATCGATGGTATCGAGTATAAACTCAATGATACAAATCTAAATACTCTTTCCGAATCTGAACCATTTAAGCTCAATGATGATGAACGGGAAGTCATGAGGCAGCTTAAGAACAGTTTTGTGAAAAGCGAAAAACTCCGAAGACACACCAGAATGCTCTACAACCGTGGTGCAGTATATGCCTGCTACAACAATAACCTTCTCTATCATGGCTGTATCCCTATGGATGAAGAGGGAGAATTCCTGCCCATAAAACTCAATGAAAACAGCTATAGCGGGAAAAAGTTACTGGAGAGGTGTGATTACTATGCAAGGCGAGGGTTTTTCTCAGAAGAGATCGAAAAGCGGGAAAAAGGACAGCAGATCATGTGGTTTCTGTGGGCCGGCAAAAACTCACCCCTTTTCGGAAAAGAGAAGATGACTACTTTTGAAAACTATTTTATTGATGACAAGTCAAGCTCGGTGGAACCTAAAAATCACTATTATGAATTTCGTGATCACGAAGAGAGCTGTGTCAAAATACTCTCAGAATTCGGCCTCTCCGGAAATGCCAAAATTATCAATGGACATGTTCCCGTAAAGGTAAAAAGGGGGGAGAGCCCGATCAAATCCGGAGGAAAACTGATTGTTATTGACGGAGGGTTTTCCAGGGCATATCAGGGAGTTACCGGGATTGCCGGATACACTTTGGTTGACAATTCCCAAGGGATGTCACTTGTATCACATGAGCCTTTCAACTCGACAGACGATGCTATTGAAAATGGAGCAGATATAGCAGTCTCAACAGAGATCATTGAAAAACATAAAGATAGAATCCTTGTCAAGCAGACTGATATCGGCAAAAAACTTGCCATTGAGATTGAAGATTTGAAGGAACTGCTATTTATGTATCGAGAGGGAATTATC
Source organism: Campylobacterota bacterium (assembly GCA_034722775.1). GTDB lineage: Bacteria > Campylobacterota > Campylobacteria > Campylobacterales > Sulfurovaceae > SZUA-451. The sequence goes on from JAYEOH010000198.1 coordinate 26,001, forward strand.
AAGGAGAAGTGATTTGCAGAATAAGTCCCGGCAAGACATTCGGCCGGAAAGCTGAAAGCTAGTGCTTCTTGATCTCTGCCACGATCACACCTCTGAAAGTACCCTCTTCAAAATCAATTGCCTTATCATCAGGATATCCTTTTTTGATCAATGTGCTGATTTCAGCTGAAACAGTTGTGCCATGGCATTTCAGGCAGGCTTTTTGCACAAATAGCGCCTTATAGACTCTGGTTGTGTCACCCTCTTCCACTACCTTGACAGCATCTTTGGGGCTATATTTTTTTGCTTCGATCACTTCCATATAAGCGTTCATTACTTTATTATCTGCAGCATCTGCTTTGTTGTCCGGATTTCTCAGTTTCAGTGCAGTACGTCTGACGCTGGCATATTCCGGAAGTTTGGCATTAACCTCTTTGGTGATTTTGCCGGCATTGTCTTTGCAAAATGTTGCTGCTGCTATACCGGTCGGATCCTCTTTCATTTTTGCCTGGAGTTCAGACTTAAGTGTCCCGCCCAGCATCTTTATATAGCTGATACCTTCCTGCTTGACTGTAGGTGTCTCCGCTTGTGCAGCGACACTGAGAAGCAGTGTGGATACGATCATTGATGTTAATTTCATTTTTGTTCCTTATATGTAAAATAGTGTTGAATTATGCAATATAATTACTTAAAACCTATGCTTTATGTATCATTTATTCTAAAAACAAAGGTTTTTCACAGATTGAAGTCAGGTGCTTCCGGCTTTTTATAAAAAAAGATTATACTATATGTTATTGAAGTTTACTTTTGAGGGACAGGATGCATTTCAAGGACTATTTGAAAAAATGTAGAGAGCAATATCAATTGACACAAGAAGAGCTTGTTCATGAGCTTTCAGCTTTTGACGAAGCACTCTTTGCGTCACTTGACACGGTCACGCTCAGTCGCTGGGAACTTGGCAAGAGTATCCCCAATATGGCAAAACAGATTCGGGCTATTCACTATTTTCAGACAAAAGATGATTTGATTTTTCCCTGTTTTGACCAGACCGAGTCAGAGATGATCGAAAAACATATTTGCAAGACAGGTATGCTCAACCTCCCGGGAAAGAACAGATCGCTGATACTTAATTTTCCCTCCTCTATCTCTATAGATGAATTGACAGTGCACCAGCTCAAAGATTCACAAATGATCGATGAAACGATCAAAATTGCACTGGATCTCAACAAAGAGTTCAGTCACAATCGATCCCTGATAAGTGCAGAGCGATTTCTGGAGTGGACGCACCATCCTCACAATCTTTTCCTGACTTGCGAATACAACAAGCAGTTTTTTGGATTGCTGTTTACATTGAGGTTGAAACCGGAGAGTTTTGACAAACTGATGAATTTTGAGATGACACAGAGTGATCTGTCGGCAGAGGATTTTGCAGGCGTCGATGAGATGGGATGCAATTTCATACTGGCCTTCTTTGCGATGAATGATATGGCTGCAAACCTGCTTTTGATCCGATACTTTGCCTGCCTGATATCCTCACAGAGAAAGATCAGCGAAGTGGGTGCGATGTCGACCCATGAAGATGCGATCAAGCTGATGGAGAGTGTACACCTTCAACACTACAAAAGCAAAAAATATGGCAAATCCCTGGTGAGGCACTCTTACCGCGCATCTCTTTCAGATGTCCTGATCAATGAAACAATCATCCGGATGCTGTTTGCAAAAGAAGATTGCTCTGAAGAGTAGTATCGATACCGATCAATTTTTCTCCTGAAGCATCTCCGTCAACTCCTGATACTTCTCTTTCATCTGAATGTTTTCAAACGGAATGATCGTCGGTATCTGCAGTTTCATTACCTCTTTCATCATCTCTTGACTGCTGGCGATGATCTTGAAAAGGTCGCTGCTGAGTGTGACAGTCTCATAGGTATTTTTAGAGAGGTCGAGATTTTTCCGGCTGACGGCTTTTGCCTCCCTCACCTGGTCGAGTTCATTGATGAGATTTTGACGGTAGAGTATAGCCGTTTTGAGTGTCAACTGCTGTGACCGGTAGTTTTGATAGTAGATATTGCGTCGATGCAGCTTCTCTTCACCGGAGATTTTTTTGTTTGTTTTCAGAAGCATATTTTTAGTATGGTTGATGATTTTGTCGATCTGGGGGAGATAACTGTTTTCGATCTTATGGATAAACTTCTCCTGGATATAGACCACGAGTTCGAGCAGCACCATATGCATCCCGTAATACTTTTTCGCCTGAGTCAACTCTTCGTTGGACTCCTGCATGATGCCCAGCAGCTGTGTCGTGATCTGCTTGAGCACATCCATCACGAGTGTCATCTGTATGATGTCATCTCCATCTACGCGGGATAGCAATACATCGATCTGCTCCGGCACGAGATCGATCCCAAGCTCTTTGAAGTTTTGGCTCATCGCCAGTTTAGTCTCTGTGATTGACACTTTTTGAGCGGCTATTGTTTTCTGGGCATCTTCTATCTTTTGAGCATATTGTGACTTGGTTGTTTTGATGCGACTCTCCATCGGTGCTACGATCTTCTTCTCTCTATAAGTAAGGATATCTTTCTGAGAAGAGACGATCAGTGCCTTGGATTCACGGATACTGTTCCTATAGTTCAGGAGGTTGTCGTCCAGCAGCAGCTTGATGATATCATCGAGTACATCATCAAACTCTTTACGCAACGATATTTTGTCCTCTCTGAAATATGCAGAAGAAGGTGCTTTTTGCATTTTTTGGTTGATGGCCAAGCCTCTCTCCAGATCTTCTATCACATCTTCCCAGATCAGATCAAAATGCTCTTTGCGAAGTCGTTGATTTCGGGCTGTGGCATTCTCATCTTTTGCTCCCTGAGGGAGCAGTGTTTTGGCCTGTTCTTCCCAGATAGCCCTTGCTTCATCTGTCAATCCCGAAAGCGTATCGGTCCAATTGGCGTCCTTGGTCTGCTCGTTCCAGACAGCCTTTGCTTCATCCGTATACCCCGAGAGCCTGTCGCTCCAGTCGGCATACAGTGACAGCGTGCAGATGAGCGATAGTGTGATCAATCTCTTCATTGGCTTTTCATAAGGCTACTGCGCTGCTTTTGAGGCTTCTGTTTTCTTGACCTTCGTGTGATCTGCAACATTCATGGCATTTTTCATCCCAAATATCATCCAAACAACCCCTGACAAAAAGATCGCTAAGATCAGTAATGGTGTAAATTTTTTCATAGGTATCCTTGACTTTTATCGCTATTCTAACAAAAAATTCATCCCCTTAGATGAATTATCGATTTTTAAGCCCGATTTTTAAGTATTTTTTTACCTTCTATCCACTATAATCCCACTCCACAAGGACAGTTGGGTGAGTTGGCTGAAACCACACCCCTGCTAAGGGTGCATATCCTAACGGGTATCGAGGGTTCGAATCCCTCACTGTCCGCCATT
>JAYEOH010000199.1:0-2074 GCA_034722775.1 Campylobacterota bacterium
TTTTTAAGTTCTATCTGTTTTGCCATTTAAATATTTCTAAAATGAGAATTTTTTCTTCTTCTATTTTGTATATGATGGTGTATCCACTGTAAATTAAATCCCTATAGTCTTTATTGTCAAAATAGATTGATTGCCTACACATATAAGGAGTTGTTTTCAGCAAACTTATCTTGTCGTTTAGCTCTTTTTCAAATTTTTTAGGAACTGATTGTTTATCTCTTCTTATATGAGACAAAATAGTAAAAAGTTGAGATAAATAGTTCTCATCTTTGATTATTATCATCTATCGATGCCAAGTTCATCTTTGAAAAATTTATCCATCCGCTCATTATATTCCTCTTCGGTAACATAATAACCATTTTTCACCCTCTCTTCAGCCTCAAAAACTCTTTTTCTTACCTCTTCTGCACTGTCTATTACAACACTTTGCGGATAATTATTTCCATAATCATACTGATCATCTTCGATAATTCTTACTTTGTTATCTTTGATAAAACTCTCTATGATAGCTCTAAAGTGAGGGAAAAAATTATCATCAATTTTTAAATTTAGTGTTTGCACCTCAATCCTCCTCTTCTTTTCCTGTAAGTTTATCATGAATTGAGTTGGAAGCGACAACAATCTGCTTCAAATCCAACTTCACCGTCGTTCCCTTGCCCGGTTCAGACAAGATCACAATCCCTATTCTCGCCTCATCACAATATGCCCTGACCAGTGCCAACCCGATCCCCTCACCTTTTTGGCTCTCATCGGTCTGGTAATATCGATCAAAAATCCGTACGAGTTCAGCCTCATCCATCCCGATACCACTATCCTGGACCAAGACAGTTTCGCCTTCTGTTGTGATCTTGATAAGTGAGCTTTTGTCACTGTACTTCATCGCATTGTTGAGCAAGTTGTCGATCATCTGTTCGAACCCGATCTTATCCGCAAACAGAGAGAGATCAGACGCCGTAAGCACAAAGGGATTTCGTCCAAATCCCCTGAGTACTTCAACCCGCTCCTCCAATAGAGCAGAGAGAGAAAAATGCTCTTTTTCTATCGTATGGACCTCTTTGTTGATGGTGTAAACCAGCTCATCGTATAGACGCTTCAGCCGCACAGAAGCCGCATCTATCCGATCTAGTCGTCTTTGTGATTTCTCATCGGCATGTGTTTTTTTCAGCATTTTGGCATTGGCATCGATGGTGGAGAGGGGAATATTGAGTTCATGCAGTATCTCTTTGCTGAGGTGAGCAAATTTGGCATCCATCTCCCATTTGGGAGAAAGTAGATCGCTCGAAAGAATATACCCTATACCCAATGCTATCAATGAAATACCACCTGCACCAATCAAAAAGTTTTTTTCGTTAAATCCGTTACTGCTGAGAAATCCGTAAAGCAGACTCAACAACAAAAGCAGACTCAAAAGATAGATCAAAGCAGCATATAGCAGATTGACAGTGCGCCTGGGTTTGTGCTCTGACATCTACACCCTCTTTGGGGGCATAGCAAAGCGGTAGCCTACTCCCCGAATATTTTCGATGGCTTCCGGGAAAAGTTTTTTGAGTTGCGTAATATAGACACGAATAGAACCGTCACTGGACTCTTCGCTTGCAGCCCAGAGCCGGTCTTTTATCTCGTCAGAGGAGACAACTTCCCCCTGCGAAGCGATAAAGAGCAGCAGAAGCGTGATCACTTTCTTGGACAGATCGACCTCTCCATCATCCCGGTAGAGTTTCATCTTTTTTGCATCCAGTCTATAGTCGCCGATCATTGACTGTTCGCTGCGCACCTGCCGCCTGAGTACCGCTTCTACACGCAACAAAAGTTCATCGAGATCAACAGGCTTTTTCAGATAGTCATCTGCTCCAGTCATAAATCCCTCGCGCAGCGATGCCTTATCGTTTCGGGAAGTGATGAAGATCGTCGGCGTGCGGTCTCCGCTGTCACGCAGCTTTTTCAGCAAGTCAAAACCGCTCTCGTAGGGGAGATTGACATCAAAAAGGTAGAGATCAAAGTTTTGCTCATAGGTCAGATCGAGTGCCGTATAGGGATCAAGCGCACAAGAGAGCTCATATCCCTCTTCATCCAA
>JAYEOH010000199.1:2174-7579 GCA_034722775.1 Campylobacterota bacterium
TTGACGACAGACCCAAAGCGTTTTTTACTCATTGCTTTGACCGCTTCGCGACATCCTATAAAGGTTGATTTGAGATTGGCTTCGATCACGGACATAAAGTCCGTTTCTTTCATTCGCATTGCCAGCTTATCGTTTGTGATCCCTGCATTGTTGACCAGGTAGCTGAGCTCTCCATCCGTTTCGATAATCTGCTTGATCGCAGCGACAAAAGAGGCTTCATCACTCACATCACAACCGATCACTTCGGCAGATCCTCCGGCAGATTCGATGCCCTCTTTGACACTCTGCGCCTCTGCTTCACCGCTGCGATAGTTGATCCATACTTTGAGACCCATCCCTGCCAAACTTTTAGCAATCTCGGCACCAATTCCCCGACTCGCACCAGTGACCAGTACATTCTTTCCTGAAAACTTCATCCTCATCCTCTCTCTTAAAATTATTATTTCTCAATCACACACAAAAAGTTTCTCTTTGATCCGTTCAAACTCTTCATAATCCTGATCCGTGATCGTATCTGAATAGATAATGTGGTTGAGCTCCTCCATCACATGCATTTTGCTGAGTCGATCACCGCATAAAGCATCATTGATCACCGCCAAGTGCTCATCCAAGTCATAATCTTCCTCCATGACATGTGTCAAAAACGATTTGGCTTCCTCCGGATCACACTCAAAATTGTTTTTCATGATTCGGCAGAAAAGGGGTGCCGTTTTTTCTACATCACGATTATCCATTTTGACAATATGCGCCAGCAAGGTTGCAACAGATCTTTTAAGATTCTTTTCCATTTTCTTCACCTCTCTGTTGAATTTTATACTCTTTCTATCCATTAATGACTTATTGTACCAAAAAAATACCCATGTTGGGAAACTTTTAGATCAAAGAATCATCCATCTCCTCCGGAACCTCAAGCCCCATCAGCTTCAAGACCGTTGGCGCTACATTATTTAGCCCTTTGCCCTCCTGGACATGATCAACCCCGTCAGCCAGGATATAACACCAGACATCTCCTACGGTATGATTGGTCAGAACATGCCCCTCGGCATCTTTCATCTCTTCACAGTTTCCATGGTCTGAGGTAAGGATAATAACATAATCATCCTCTTTGGCTTTCTGTATGATCTTCCCTAACTCTGTATCAACAGCATGCACCGCTTTTTTCGCTGCTTCAAAATTACCAGTATGGCCCACCATATCGCCATTTGCAAAATTGACGACGATAAAGTCATACGCTTCGCCCATCGCCGTGCGTACCGCTTCACCCACTTCCGGCGCACTCATCTCCGGCTTCATATCATAAGTTTTGACATCAGGACTCGGGATCAGGACTCTGCTTTCGCCTACCATCGGCTCTTCGATACCACCATTGAAAAAGAAGGTCACATGGGCATACTTTTCTGTCTCTGCCGTATGCAGCTGCGTCAGCCCTGCTCCGCTGATCACTTCAGCGAGTGTGTTTTTCGGTGCCTCTTTGGGGAAAAGTACCGGATAGGGGAAGCTGGCATCATATTGTGTCAAGGTCGCAATATTCAGATGGATCTGCTTGCGATCAAACTCTGAAAATGCCTCACTCCCCAGTGCCGTCGTAATTTCACGCACTCTGTCGCTGCGGAAATTTGCCATGATCACTGCATCGCCCTCCTGCATCCCGTCATATCCCTCAAAGGCCGTCGGCATAATAAACTCATCGGTCTCCTCCCTGGCATACGATGCATCGACATAGGCATCCGGACTCAAAGTTGTTTTTGGTGTTGCCTGAACGATTGCATGATATCCATGCTCCACTCTCTCCCAGCGATTATCTCTATCCATCGTATAGAAGCGTCCGCCCAGTGTTGCGATCTTGATATCCTCATCGCAGATCTCTTCGATCAGTGCCAGATAGGTTTTGCTCGAAGTGGGACTGACATCGCGGCCATCCGTGATCAAGTGCAGCCAGACCTTCTTTCCTCTCCTCTTTGCAAGTTTTGCCAATCCGATGATCTGGGTGATATGAGAATGCACGCCGCCATCACTCAGCAATCCTATCAAATGCACCCTACCACTCTTTTCCAGTGTCTGATTGAGTGCTTCATTGGTTTCGATGGAGCCATCTTCCAATGCCAGGGAGATTTTCACCAGATCCTGATAGAGTATTCTCCCGCTTCCGATCGTCATATGGCCTACTTCCGAATTGCCCATCTGCCCATCCGGCAGGCCGACACTCAGGCCGGAGGTAGCGATCAAAGCTTTCGGAGCATCTGCGAGCAGGTGATCAAAAGTCGGTTTCTGTGCATCTCTGAATGCATTGCAGACACTGTTTGGCTTACATCCTATACCATCTGTTATTATCAATAGAGTTTTCTGTATTGCCATCCCTCTTTACCATCCTTAATTGAAATCATTGTAGAATACTGCCTATCAATTATACCTATAAAGGCAATCCTGCTATGTTGTATGCATTATATCAACTTTTAGATATCAATCTCTTTTCTTATATTACTGTTCGTGCAGGGATAGGATTTATGATCGCTTTTGGCTTGACACTCTACCTTTTTCCCCGCTATATCGCTTGGGCAATCGCCAAAAATGCCAACCAGCCTATCAATAAATATGTTCCGGCACACGACGGAAAACAGCACACGCCCACGATGGGCGGTGCCATTTTTTTATTTTCGACCGTCCTCGCCATTCTCCTCACTGCCAATCTTGCCAATATCTACATCCTTGCCGGACTGGTCACGATCATAGGGTTTGGCTTGGTTGGACTCAAAGATGATCTTGGCAAAGTTCTCTCGGGAGACAATCTCGAAGGCTTAACCCCGCGAAACAAGCTGCTCTTACAACTTCTCGTCGGATCGATCGTCGTAGGCATCCTCTTTTATGCAAATTTTCCAACCACACTCCATATTCCTTTCCTCAAAACGCATCTTATTGATATGGGCTACTTTGCTATTCCTTTCTGGCTCCTGCTTTTTTTAGCTGTTACGAATGCCGTCAACCTCACAGATGGTCTCGACGGTTTGGCCACCATCCCCTCTGTGATCGCCCTGGGCACACTGGGCTTGATCGTTTATGTCACGGGTCACGCAATCATGGCAGACTATCTGCTGATCCCCAACATCAAAGGAGTCGGAGAAGTCACGATCCTTGCCGCCAGTTTCGCTGGAGCCCTTCTGGGTTTCCTCTGGTACAACTGCCACCCCGCTGAACTCTTCATGGGAGACACCGGAAGCCTCTCCATCGGAGGAGCGATCGGCTACCTGGCGATTCTGGGCAAAAGCGAGATACTTCTTCTGCTCATAGGCTTCATTTTTGTCATCGAAACGCTATCCGTCATCCTGCAAGTCGCCAGCTTCAAACTGCGCGGTAAACGAATCTTCCTCATGGCACCCATCCACCACCACTTCGAACTCAAGCACTGGGCAGAAAACAAGATCATCGTCCGATTTTGGATGATCGCGCTGATCAGCAATGTCATGGCGCTTGTCTCATTCAAATTCAGATAGCACATTTAATGAGGAACTAGTAATGAGTAATGAGGAACCGAAGAGCGATCTCTTGAGTGTGAAGAGTTTTGATTTTTCTTTGCGCATTATCAAACTATATAAATATTTACAATCACAACACAAAGAATTTATACTTTCAAAACAGGTATTAAGAAGCGGAACCGCCATAGGGGCGCTCATTAGAGAGGCTAAATATGCTCAATCAAAAGCTGACTTTTTAAATAAACTTATGATTGCCCTCAAAGAAGCAAATGAAACAAAATATTGGCTCGAGCTTTTGCATTATTCTGATTACATTAATGAAAAAATGTACAATAGTATTGCTCCAGAGATAGAGTTTTTATTAAAACTGCTTATTTCAAGTACAAAAACAACCAAAGAAACAATAAGGAAAAAGCAATGAATAGCAAAAAAAAATATAGGGAAGTATTGCAAAACGACATAAAGCATAATTCCTCATTCCTCATTCCTCATTCCTCATTAAAAAAGCCTTCCCTTTTTGGCTACGGTATCACGACTAAAGCCATCGCAAATGCACTTGGAGGGGGTTGTACTTTTTTTGACGACAATGTGGAGACTCCATACTTCGATGACGAAGACAATCATATCATGCCCTCCCGCCTGTTCGATCCAGATACAAGTGAGCTGGAAGTAACTACCCCTAGTCTCAAACCAAGTCATCCATTGATCAGGTCAGCAAAAAACCTGATGAGTGAATATGATTATGTATTGGGAGGCAGGGAGGAGAAGGCAGGGAGGAGAAACCTCTACAGCGACATCCTCTCAACAAAAGCATCGCAAAGCGATACATACAATAATTCCTCACTCCTCACTTCTCACTCCTCATCAAACAAGCCTTTCACAATCTGGATCAGCGGCACAAACGGGAAAACCACGACCACGCAGATGCTCACGCATCTTTTGGAAAAGCGAGGTGCTCTCAGCGGTGGTAATATCGGTACGCCTCTCGCAGCACTGGATCCCGAAGCTCCCATATGGGTACTTGAGTCCAGTTCATACGCACTCCATTATACCAAAACAGCCTCTCCGGGCATCTACCTTCTGCTTCCCATAACGCCTGATCACTTAGACTGGCATGGTACGGCAGAATCTTATGAGAGTGACAAGCTGCGCCCGTTGCTGACGATGAGAGAGGGGGAGTTGGCTCTTGTTCCAAAAGGACTCAATCTACCAAAAACAGATGCTTTTGTCGTCGAGTACGACTCGATGGAGTTCATCGCTGACTACTTCAAGATCGATCCCTCAAAAATCAAATTTAAAGCCGCATTTCTCGAGGATGCGATGCTGGCACTGGCAATCACCCGCGTCCTTTTCGATGAAGTCGATTATGACCTGATGAATGCCTTCAAGCTCGATGCCAACCGTCAGGAAGAGTTCCACGATGCTTCCGGGCGACTCTGGGTCAATGATAGCAAAGCGACTAACATCGATGCAGCAGTTCAAGCCCTCAAGGCCTACAGCGAGCACTCTATCCACCTCATCGCAGGCGGTGACGACAAAGGCGTAGACCTCGCACCATTCTTTGAAGCGATGCAGCCATTCGATCTCACCCTCTACACGATCGGTGCCAACAATGACAAACAGCTCGCTCTTGCAAAAGAGTATAGCATCAATGCCATCAGCTGCAATACTCTCGAGCAGGCAGTCAAGGAGATCGACAAAAATATGCAAGCAGATGATGTCGGACTTCTCTCCCCCGCTGCAGCCAGTTTCGATCAATTCAAATCCTACAAAGAGAGAGGCAATCTTTTCAAAAAATATGTCAAGAATTTAAGATAATACTAATCTTAATCCGCTATAATTTCAGCTCACTTCAAATGGCTCCATAGCTCAGTCGGTAGAGCAAAGGATTGAAAATCCTTGTGTCGGCGGTTCGATTCCGTCTGGCGCCACCAC
>JAYEOH010000200.1:0-2300 GCA_034722775.1 Campylobacterota bacterium
GCATCGAAGCAAAAGGTCCGCCAAACGCCTTGAGCGCCCCAACACCGCCGGCAACAGTAGCAGGGAAAAGTTTGCAGTGATCAAAGCCGTTGTTTTGTGCCAGCATCACTTCCGAGGCAGTCGCCACACCGGGGATGAGTGCTATATTGAACTCCAGTGAAGAGTGCATCAGCTCTTGACTGATACCGGGACTGAAGACAAACTGCGATCCATGATCTACAGCTTTTTGAAAGCCTTCGGTATTGACAACTGTACCGGCGCCCACATTCATCTCCGGCATTGACCTGGCGATCGTTTCGATCGACTTGAGACCTGCTTCGGTTCGGAGCGTGATCTCCATCACAGCGATACCGCCCTCAAGGAGCGCTTCCGCTAAGGGCAGAGCATCTTCAACTCTATCAAGAGCGATTACCGGTACGACAGGAGAGACCTCCATGACTTCTCTGGCTGTCATGCTCTCTCCTTTCCGCTGAGATCAAAGAGTGAAGCACCCTCCTCCGCACTGCCAACCGATTGGCGCATCGAAACAAAAAGTTCCCGTCCAAATCCATAACGGTTCGCAGAGAGATCGCACGATACTCTTGTCCGCTCTGCCAAAACATGCTCATCGATCAGCACTTCAACAGTGCCATTAACAACATCAAAGCGGATCAAGTCTCCATCTTCGATCTTTGAAAGCAGACCGCCCTCTACGGCTTCGGGAGTCATATGAATCGCCGAGGGAACTTTCCCCGAAGCACCAGACATCCTGCCATCGGTGACGATCGCAACTTTAAATCCTCTATCCTGCAAGACAGCCATCGGTGTCATCAATCCATGCAGTTCCGGCATCCCGTTTGCTTTGGGCCCCTGATAGCGCACGATAGCGATAAAATCTTTCTCTAAGTCACCGCGCTTGAACGCCTCCTGAAGTGCTTCCTGCGTCTCAAAAACGACTGCCGGGGCTTCGATGAAGAGCAGTTCCGATTTGAGTGCCGATGTCTTAATGACACTTCGGCCGATATTTCCGATCAGAAGTTTCAATCCCCCCTCTTCTCTGAAAGGTTCACTGCACGAAGAAACGACTGCTGTATCTCTCGAAGTTTCAGGACCTTTATTGAAACGAAGTTGGCCGCTTTGAAGTACAGGCTCCGCCACATAGCGATCCAAGCCTCTGCCTACGACCGTCTCCACATCTGCGTGAAGCAAGCCTGCATTGAGCAGTTGGCTGATTACTACAGACATACCGCCTGCCTCCCTGAAGAAGTTTACATCCGCCTCTCCATTGGGGTACATTCTACAGAGTAACGGTATCACTTGAGAGAGTGCATCAAAGTCATCCCAAGTCAGGATGACTCCTGCTGCTTTTGCCATCGCAATGAGATGGATAGTATGGTTCGTCGATCCGCCTGTCGCCATCAGTCCGATGATCGCATTGACAAAACTTCGCTCATCCACGATCTCCGCAATAGGCTTACAGGTACCGTACATTGCAGTCATCGTCAAAAGATTTTTTGCCGCCTCACCCGTCAATGCTTCCCGCAGTGGTGTATTGGTATTAATAAAAGAGCTGTTGGGCAATTGTAATCCCATCATCTCCAGTAACATTTGGTTGGAGTTTGCTGTACCATAGAAGGTACAGGTTCCGCAGCTGTGATAAGAGGCCTCTTCGACCTTAAGCAACTCTGCCCGTGAGACTTTCCCTTGAGCATATTCCTGGCGGATCTTCGCTTTTTCGGCATTGCTGATCCCTGAAGGCATCGGTCCTGCCGGAACGAACATCGCAGGCAGATGACCAAATGACAAAGCACCGATCAGCAGACCCGGCACGATCTTGTCACAAACACCCAGGTAGAGTGCTCCGTCAAAGGCATTGTGAGAAAGGCCAATCGCTGTTCCCATCGCAATGTTGTCACGGCTAAAGAGACTCAGCTCCATCCCAGGCTGAGACTGTGTCACACCATCACACATTGCAGGCACACCGGAAGCCACCTGACAAGTCGCACCCTCTTCAAGAAGTCTGCGCTTGATGAGTGCAGGATAATCCTTGAAGGGTTCATGCGCGGAGAGCATATCGTTGTAAGCAGTAATAATTGCTATGTTTGGTTTTTTCATCTGTGAAAGCGCGTTCTTCTCATACTGATCCATTGATGCTGTCGTGTGTGCAAGGTTGCTGCAACTGAGTATTTGACGACTGACACCCTGCCTTTTTGCCTCCTCAATTCTCTTCAGATAGATCCTCCTGCTCTCTTTGGAACGCACTATGATCTGCTCGGTTACTTTTTTAATGGTTTCATTCATGGGCGGTATACCTCTTTTTT
>JAYEOH010000200.1:2400-7576 GCA_034722775.1 Campylobacterota bacterium
TTAAAGCTCATCGTGCCAACTCCTGCCATCACGCTCTATCATCGCGATAGCAGCACTCGGTCCATCGCTTCCGGCACTGTAGCTCTTCATAGGCACGATATTTTCCGCCCATCCCTCCAGGATCACATCTGCCCATTTCCAGGCAGCTTCAACCTCATCGAGGCGCATAAAGAGTGTCGGGTTGGAGCGGACGACATCCAACATCAAACGCTCATATGCCTCGGGTTTTCGCTCTGTATTGAGCGGTGCATTCAACTCCAGGTCAACCTGCTGCAGACGCATCTGCTCAGTCAAACCGGGGATTTTATTCATCATCTTCAGCTTGATACTCTCGTTGGGCTGCAGTGAAATAACCAGTGCATTTTGGGAGATACAGCGCCCTTTATTGGCAAAAATGGAGTAAGGGATCGACTTGAACTGGATGACGATCTCCGAATTTCTCTGACGCATCCTCTTGCCGCTTCTTATGTAGAAAGGGACACCGTTCCAGCGCCAGTTATCGATATCGACACGGATGGCAGCATAGGTTTCCGTATCACTATTTTCTACCCCCTCACCCTCTCTATATCCGGGTACAGAGACACCATGGCTTGAGCCGTGAGCATACTGTGCGCGAACGGTTTTTTGCTCCATATCGGTCGCTGTCATAGGGCGAAGCGACCGAAGAACTTTGACTTTCTCATCCCTGACACTGTCTGCATCCAGAGAGCACGGCGGCTCCATCGCCACGAGACATAGCAGCTGCAATAAGTGATTTTGGATCATATCGCGCATTGCACCATAATCATCATAATATCCCCATCGCCCCTCTACACCAACACTCTCGGCGACAGTGATCTGAATATGGTCGATATTGCTTGCATCCCAAAGCGGCATAAAAATTCGGTTGGAAAAGCGCAGTGCCATGATATTTTGCACCGTATCTTTACCGAGATAGTGGTCGATACGATAAACCTGTGACTCTTCAAAGTACTTCAAAACTTCTATATTGATCGCCTGGGATGATTTCAGATCGCGTCCGATAGGCTTTTCCAATACCACACGGCTCTGCGGCGTGATAAGTTCCCATCTGCTAAGTGCTTTGCAGATCGAACCGAAAAAATCAGGAGCAGTGGAGAGGTAGTTGACTCTTTCACGATCTGGATAGTCATCCAGCAATGTTTTTAGACTCTGGTAGCTCTCCTCATCTGCCAAATCTACCTTGACGACTTGAAGCTGTTTTTCAAAATCTGCAAATCGCGCTTCGTCAAACTCTCCCTCTTTCATAAATTCCAACATTTTTGATTTGACAAGAGCGATATGCTCTTCGTTACTCATATCTCTTCGTGTCACCGTGAGGATACGACTCTGATGGTTGAGATATCCATCGCTAAAAAGGTGGTAAAGTGCCGGCATCAATTTCCTGAATGCCAAATCCCCATGACCACCAAAAATAATAATATCGCATAAATTTTCTGTTTCGCTCATTTGCTCTTCTTTTGTAACTGTATTTAGAATTGAGCATTGTAGCGCGTTGATATTAAAATGTCGAGTAATTAAACTCCATTGGATATAATCCCCTACATTAAAAAAAGAAGTACGATGAATATTCCCTACAATCCCCAAACAGATATCTATATCCCTACAGCCAGTCCGCATGACCCCAATGAACTGGGACACTTTGGTATCTATGGAGGTCGTTTCGTTCCCGAGACACTGATGCCGGCACTCGAACAGCTCAGACTCGACTATGAAGCCGTTCGTTTTGACAAAGATTTCTGGTCTGAGGTGGACTACTACTACAAAAACTATGTCGGTCGCCCCTCTGCTCTCTATTTCGCCGAAAACCTCAGCAAAGAGCTGGATGCCAAAATCTACCTCAAGAGAGAAGATCTCAACCATACCGGTGCACACAAGATCAACCACACCGTCGCACAGGCACTTCTCGCCAAACGACTCGGTAAAAAGAAGATCATTGCAGAGACAGGCGCAGGACAGCACGGTGTCGCTACCGCCACTGTCGCCGCCCTCTTCGGTCTGGAATGTGAAGTATTCATGGGTGCCAAAGATGTAGCGCGCCAGGAACTCAATGTCTTCCGGATGAAACTGCTGGGCACCAAAGTCCACGCCGTAGAGTCTGGGAGCCGCACCCTCAAAGATGCTATGAACGATGCCATCCGCCACTGGGTGACAAATGCACGCGATACCTTCTATGTCATCGGCACAGTCGCCGGACCTCACCCCTATCCTATGATGGTACGCGATATTCAGTCGATCATCGGATGGGAAGCCAAAGCACAACTGGATGTCGTCGAAGGTTGCCTCCCTGACAAAGTCATCGCCTGTATCGGCGGCGGTTCTAACGCTTTGGGGATATTCAATAACTTTTTGAAAAACGAGAGTGTCGAATGTATCGGTATCGAGGCAGGAGGATTTGGACTCGACAGCAAGCACGGCTGCTCTCTCGCCAAAGGCTCGCCCGGCGTACTCCACGGACAGCTAAGCTACCTCCTCCAGGACGAGGATGGACAAGTCCAGGAGGCCCACTCTATCTCGGCTGGACTTGACTACCCCGGCATCGGTCCTGAACACTCTTATCTCAAGGATGAGAAGATCGTTACCTATGACTATATCACCGATGATGAAGCGATGGATGCTTTTGTCTGGCTCTCACAGGCTGAGGGCATCATCCCGGCCTTTGAAAGCTCTCATGCGATCGCTTATCTGAAAAAGATGAAACCCGAAGATATCAGAGGAAAAACCATCCTCGTGAATCTTTCGGGGCGAGGTGACAAAGATATGATACAGGCACAGCAGATACTGAGTGATAAATTTTAGAGCAATTTAGATATTTTTGATTGCTTGTTTGGTCTTACACTTCACCTGCACGATCTCTTCCCTCTTCCCATCTAGCCGCATCGCTGTCATCGCTCCATCCCAGACACATCCGGTATCCAGAGAACAGACATTATCGTCAGAGTAGTAACCCAGAGTAGACCAGTGCCCAAAAATGATCTTGAGTTCTATTTTTTTGCGTGTAGAACAGGCAAACCATGGTTTAAGCCCATAGTTCTCAGCAAGCAGAGGGGTTGGTGCACCTTTTTGCTTGAACTCCAACCTGCCATCATCATAGCAAAATCTCATTCGGACAAAAGAAGAGAGAGTATAGCGCTCCTGCTCTATTTCACTGCTCGTCGCATCAAAATGATCCATACTTTTGTCAAACATAGACGAGATCCACCCTCCATAACTATCGCTATGGAGCCTCTCTTCAATCTTTTTGGCAGAACGAATCGTCATATCAAGATCAAATTGAGGAGAGATACCGGCGTGTGACATACAATACCCCAGATCATGGTCAAGATGAAAAAACTTTTGCGTCCTGAGCCACTTGATCAGTTTTGGTGCATCAGGAGCATTCAGGATCGGATCGATCGAAGGGTTACTTTTTTTGAGTCCAAGATAAGCTGCGATCAGAGCAATATCATGATTGCCCAGCACAACAATGATACTTTTTCGTATCTTGTAGAGATATCGCAGTGTTTCCAGCGAATCTGCTCCGCGATTGACCAAATCTCCGGCGATCCAGAGTGTGTCGTGTTTTGGATCAAACTCTATCTTTTCCAGTAAAGCCTTCAGGTGTCCGTAGCAACCCTGTATATCACCAATTGCCCAAATCATGCAGGCTCCAACTGCAGGGTCGGTATAACCGACCAAAACAATAATTTATCCACTCCTCTTGTCATCCTTTAATTCCTATTCCTATTCCCAGTTTTTCCCGATAGATTTCTGCTTTTTCTCCAACACTCATCTTCGCATAAGCTGCTGAAGGCGAAGGCAGATAGACTCTTTCGATCTCCAAGCAGTCAAAGTTCAGCTCAAAGAGTGCCTCTGCCTTTCTTCCGCTGAAAGCGATCTTCTCTATAGATGGATATCGCTCCAGGAATCCTGAAATATCATTGACCTCCTCATCCTCCAGACTGCTGTCCAGAGAATTTTCCCTGCTGCAGGAGCGGATCATATCCCACAGTCCAAGCTTTGCCTCTTTGAGCAGCCATATACGCTGATCCCTGGTATTCGCAGGATATCCCGTAATCTCCGAAAGAATCTTCCAAAACTGATTGCGCGGATGAGCATAATAAAAGCTCTTTTCAAAAGACTGAATACTCGGAAAAGAACCCAAGACCAACACTTTCGTATCCTTAAAAACAATCGGCTCAAAAGGATGTATCAAACCACCATTCTCCATCTCTCTTTCCTTAACGCTTAACGCTTAGCACTCAACGCTACTTACACGCTTTTTGCATATTGCGTACCATCAGCACCAGGAGTGCCAGAGAAAAGATTTTGAAATTGATCTCCGACCCCTTATGAGTACTGGCAAAAGCGGCACTTTTCGTCATCTCTTCTCCTGCCATTTGCATCGTCAGAATATCCGGAATATAGTAATGAGCAAAAAGCAACCCTGTCGCAAAAACAAAAAATGCAGCAACCTGCGTGATCGTATCTCGTTCAAACTTCTTATATTTATATCCTTCATAGAGAAAAATTACAAACAGTGTAAAATTCACCAGATAAGAGAGGCGCACAAAATTCTGCGTCATGATCAATCCCTCCTGATAATGGCTCAGAACCTCAGAACCAAGCCACTGATCCGTATGGAAAGTGACCGGTGCTACCACGATCCCCGCAAAAAGCCCTGCACCCATAGTCGCTCCCAACAATACCAGATAGGCTATCGTTGCTATTCTAAAATATTTATTCATCTGTATTACTTCTCCATCTACTATTTTTCAAACTCGGTATCATATCCATATTTTGCTATATCTTGAGTTTAATACAGGAGAGTTTAATACCAATTTTCCAGTTTCAAATGAGCTACTCTTTCAAATTCTTTTAGATTGCGAGTAATCAAAATGAGATTATTTGCTTTGGCACAACCAGCGATCAGTACATCTATTGATCCGATAGGTGTTCCTCCTTTTTCAAGGTCTGCTCTTATTTTCGCTGATTCTTTGGCTTCATTTTGGGTAAAATCCAATATATTGACTTGTTGCAATAGTTCACTTAATTGCTGAACTCTTTTATTCGGATTATTGGATTTTGCGATCCCTACCTCCAGCTCATAGATCACAATTGATGGCACAACAATATTATTTGGTGATTGTGAAAATAGATTTTCAGATACACTTCCCAT
>JAYEOH010000201.1:0-7547 GCA_034722775.1 Campylobacterota bacterium
GAATTTCGATATGCTTTTTTGTACCGATCAATATGCAATCATAGTGGCTCTTTTCACAGGTGATCACACCGCCCGGGACTGCCAGGTCAGCACCGATACTCAATGCATCCTGTTTCAAAATATTGGCAGCAGGCGTACGAAGATCTTTGAGATAGAAATAAAAAAGCTCCATCTTGGCAGACATAATAGCAATGCCGCCGCTCTCTACACCCAACTTTTTGAGTGCTGCCTTTTTATCTGCCATACCTCCAAGTCGATAGATCTCCACAAACACTCCTCTTATCGTTTTCTTCGTGCCAAAAGCTTTAGCAGAAGTGTAGTGAAAACAAACTGCGGCGGCGACCCCACATCCAAGGCTTTAAAGGCATTATAGAAAAGCTGCAGTGTCTTCTCATCAAGATCAAATCGCTGTGACTTTATCGCTTCCGTGCTGATCCTCTCGACAAGAGATTTGGCAGCAGTTTTATCAATAAGGCGTTTATGCTTTTGAACGAAATCATAAACCGATACCAAATCAAGGTGCGCCATATCCAGTTCAAAGGCTTTGCTCTCCTGTTTCTCTCGAAGCACTGCAACAGGCAGCCTCGATCGCACCGTCGGCAGGAGCGCCGCTTTGGAAGAAACCATTAGAATGAAGCTCACACCCGGTGGCGGCTCTTCGATCACTTTGAGTAATTTGTTTTGCACATCTATTGAAAACTCTTTTGCCGCCAAAATAATGATCGTCTCTACTTCGCTTGACATATAGGCTTTTTCGATTGCCAGCTTGGCATCATCAATAGAAAAGTTTTTCTTTTCGGTTATGGTAATGCGACAAGTATCACCTTTGCAAAAAGGAAAATACTCTGTCAGTCCGGTATCCTCTTCAAGCAGCTGCGGCGTACTGATGACCACAATGCGTTCATCACTGCGAAGTGCAACAAGACTCTCGATCGTATTCCTGAATCTCGAAGTGATGATAGCTTGACTAGTTAGTCTCATGACTCCAGATCCAACTCCCCAAAGAGTGCCGCATTGATCGTCTGATTAAAGAGTTTAAAGAGTTGCAGAAGCTTAATATCACGCAGAGCATCACTTCCCCTGAGAGGAAAACTATTCTGTACCTCTTCGTCGATCACCCATAAAAAGTTTTCATCATTGCGGTAAACCAGCTTAGTGTAAGGGTGATCTCCTCTGCCGACATACCAGATAAAATATCCCTGAGGATAGGAGATATCCAGCATATCTTCCAGAAGTTCAATCTCCTGCGTAGCAACAACAGATGGAAGGTTTGGAAAAATAGATGTCAACTGATAAAAGGGGAGGAGCGGGCGATTATTTTGGAGTAAATTGATTTTGGTCGCAACATAGTCACCAAACCAGTGGTTTTCACTGTCTGTTACCAGCAGGACACTCTGCCCTTCGAGTATCTTGGCTGTAGCGCTCTTAACAAGCGGCGCCCACTCATAACGATACTCTTCCATCCAGCTAAAGTCTGATTCTTCTCCGCGAATTGTCTCCAGTGTCCAGTCAAGAAGTTTTTGCATCGGTACTATCTGTCCAGTTTGTAGGCATCATGCAGTGTTCTGACTGCAAGCTCTCCATATTTTTGATCTATGATCATCGACACTTTGATCTCGCTGGTGCTGATCATTTCAATATTGATATTATTCTCCGCCATCACAGAAAATGCTTTCGCAGCCACACCGCTATGAGATTTCATCCCTACACCGACAATAGAAACTTTGCAGATATTCTCATCATAATCAACACTGCCAAAATCCTGGTCAAATGAAACAATCACCTCTCTGGCCCTCTCCAGCTCACTCTCCGGCACTGTAAAGCCCAGATTTGTCGTACCGTCTGTACTGGCATTCTGGATGATCATATCAACATTGATCTGCTCTTTTGCCAGTTTACTGAATATCTCTGCAGCGATGCCAGGCCTGTCCGCTACCTGTCTCAGCGTCACTCTAGCCTGATTTTTATCCAATGCAATACCACTGACCAATACCTCTTCCATCTCTTCACTCTCCTTTGCGATAACTGTTCCTTCAGCTTCTGAAAAACTGCTCTTTGCTACGATTTTGACATTCAACTTTTTTGCCAGCTCCACCGAACGACTCTGCAGTACCTTGGCTCCAAGACTTGCCAACTCCAGCATCTCATCATAGGAGACAAAATCCATCTTTCTAGCCTTGGGCTCGATCCTCGGGTCTGTCGTATAGACACCATCTACATCACTGTAGATTTCACAGGCATCTGCCCTGAGAGCACCGGCAATCGCCACAGCAGAGAGATCCGAACCTCCCCTGCCAAGTGTCGTTACCTGCCCGGATTGATTGGTTCCCTGAAAACCGGCGACGATGATCACGCGGCCTTTATCCAGCTCTCTTTGCATCCCGTCAGTATTGATCGATGCGATACGGGCGTATGTATGATTGTCATCTGTTTTGATACCTGCCTGCCGACCGGTCATCCCGATCGCATCCACTCCCATCTCCTGCAGTGCGATAGAGAGCAGTGCAGCCGTTACCCGTTCTCCTGAACTCAGCAGCATATCCATCTCCCGCTTTGCCGGAGTCTTACTGAAATGATTGGCGTATCCGATTAGCTTGTTGGTCTCCCCGCTCATTGCCGAAACAACAACAACAATACTATTTCCATCTCTTTTTGCTTTGGCGACACGCTTGGCGACATTTTCGATACGGTCCAAGTCACCCACACTGGTCCCACCGTATTTATGCACGATCAACATCTAAATAAATCCTTCTTTGATAAAATAATTGATCACTCTGCGATAAGGCTTGCGCTTAAAATAGGTGACTCTTGCAAATAACTCTTCGTGTGTCACAAAGTCATACTCTTCAAATTCCGGGCGCTCATGAGCCTGTAAATCAATTTTCACTCCCTCTTTGAGACGAACCAGAAAATATTTCTGAGTCTGCCCCTTGAAAGGGTACATTTTTTTGGAAATGACATTGGGAAAATCATAAGTAATCCACTCTGGAAATTCTGCAAGAATCTCAACCTCATTACAGCCGATCTCCTCCAGCAACTCTCTCAAAAGCGCCTCTTGAGGTGTTTCTCCCTCGTCAATCCCGCCCTGAGGGAATTGCCAGGCATTTTTAATGTCACTTCTATGTGCGATAAAAAATTCACATTTCTCCGGATATTTTGAAGAGAGTATGACAGCTGAAACATTTGGGCGATACCCCTCTCTCTTCCGCATCTCTCTACTCTTCTTTCTCTGATAAACCTCTTCTTGCTCTCGGTAAATCTATGGTATATTTCTGATATTATTCTATCTAAAATGGGATTATAACCATTTGAAATGAGCCCAAAAGTGCTTCTCTATCTCCATATTCCCTATTGCGACTCCAAGTGCCACTACTGCAGCTTCAACTCTTATGTGGATAAATTTGATACACGCACGACTTATATGCAGGCGCTCTGCAGGCAGTTGGAATTTGAACTGAAACGATTTTCCGTACAGCCTGATTCGCTCGATACACTCTTTATAGGCGGAGGCACACCCTCAACAATACCTCCCGAGCTCTATGCTCCTGTTTTTGAACTTCTTGACCCTTATCTCAAGAAAGATGCTGAGATCACTACTGAAGCCAATCCCAACTCGGCAAGCGAAACATGGTTGAGCGGAATGAGGTCATTGGGCGTCAACCGAATCAGTTTTGGCGTTCAAAGTTTTGATGCTGCCAAACTCAAGGCACTCAACAGGGCCCACTCACCTGCGGAAGCCATAGAGGCGATCCATACCGCCAAAGCATTGGGCTTTGAACATCTTTCACTCGATATCATCTACAATTTCCAAGGTGACACCAAAGCACTTCTTCTCTCTGACATAAGGCAGGCTTTCACTTTGCCAATCGACCATATCTCTGCGTATGAACTTACTATCGAAGCCAAAACCAATTTTGCCAAGAGACCTGAAGCCAGGCAGGAGAATGATGCGTTGGCACATTTTGTTGCAAAATCAATCACAGAACAGGGCTTTACACAGTATGAAATTTCTAACTTTGGCAGCTATCAAAGCCGTCATAACAAAGGCTACTGGAGACTGGAAAACTATATCGGAGCTGGAGCTGGAGCCGTGGGTTTTCTGGAAGATACACGCTACTATCCTCTATCAGATATTGATGCCTATATTGCCGATCCTATGAAGATTTCCGAAGAGAGGGTGTCAGAAAACGATCTGATGACCGAAAAAATATTTCTCGGGTTACGCAGCACCATTGGTATAGACAAAGCACTTCTCCCCACAGCCTTGCAACAGCGTGCCGACTACCTTGTCGAGAGAGAGAAACTCATACTCGATAACGGCACTTACCAAAATCCCGACCTCTTTTTGGCAGATGAAATCGCCCTTTATCTTCTTGATTAACCGACTAATAACCTTTTTTGGATAAAATACCAACAATTAATTTTGAAGGTTTGCTATGTTTGGTATGGGTTTTACCGAAATACTATTGGTTGCTGTTGTCGCTATTCTTTTTCTCGGTCCGGACAAGCTTCCCGATGCGATGGTGAAGGTTGCCAAGTTTATGAAAAGTGTCAAAAAAGCAATAGGCGATGCCAAAAACAGTCTCGATGAAGAGATGAAAATCGCAGACCTCAAAGAGGAAGCACTCAGCTACAAAAAGCAGCTCGATGATGCTACAAACGAACTCAGCAGTTTCAAAAATGTCGGCATCAATCCCATGGATGATATCAATGAGGCGATAAGCGGTGCCCAGAAAAGCTTCAGCGAAGCAGCTGATGAAGCGCAAAAAGATACGATCACTACAGCAGTCGAACCCAAAAGAGAGACGATTACCTTTGAGAAAAAATCCAAAGATAAAAAAGCAAAAAAGAAGCAAGAGAGTAAAGAGGGAGAAGCATAATGTTTGAAGGCATCAAACCTCACCTGGCAGAGCTTAGGAAACGCCTGGGAATTGCCGTAGTCACCGTTATTGTTTTTGCCTTTGTTGCCTTTGGATTCAACCAACCGCTTATCGAATTTGTCAAAGCACCGCTCGTAGGCGTAGTGGATGGTGATCCTTTTATCGGTGGTATCGGTATCTTTTTTACGACATTGAAGATCTCTATCTTTACGGGGTTTCTCTTTGCCCTGCCTGTTGTCTTTGCCCAACTCTGGCTATTTATAGCCCCCGGACTCTACGACAATGAAAAAAAATACATCCTTCCGTTTGCAGGCATCTCTACCTTTATGTTCCTTCTTGGGACGGCATTTGCCTATTGGGTCGTTATCCCTTTGGGCTTTCAATTCCTGTGGATGTTTGCGGGGAATCTTGTCAATTTCCTTCAAACCCTCGATGAGTATGTGAGCATCTTTACCAAGATTCTCTTTGGGTTTGGTGTCGCATTTGAACTGCCTGTCATTCTCTTCTTTTTGGGTATGATGGGGCTTGTCACAGATAAAAATCTCAAAGATTTCTTCGGGTATGCCGTGTTAATCATTTTTGTCTTTGCCGCGCTGCTGACACCACCTGACGTCATCACCCAGCTCTTGATGGCAGGACCGCTCATACTGCTCTACGGTATCTCTATTCTTATCGTTCGGATGGTCAATCCTGATAAAACCGAGGATGATGATGAGGAGAGTGAACCGCTCAGCGAACGAGAAGAGACTAAAAAACAGCCTCACAACGATATAGAGAATCCTTAGCGATTCTCCTACCGGCAGTAGACATAAACAATGAAACAGCCGCCTGATCCAACCGATACACTCCTGACCTCCAGCTACGATTATCACCTCCCTGAAGGACATATCGCAACAACACCTGTCCATCCCAGGGATCATGCCAAGCTGCTGGTCTATGATCGAAAAAGCGACACAATCACACACACGATCTTCAGTAAACTTTTGGATTATCTTCCCAAAGAATGCGATGTTTTTCTCAACGATACCCGTGTCATCAAAGCGAGAATTTTCGGCACCAAGGAGAGCGGCGGCAAAGTCGAACTTCTTTTCAATAAACCTCTTGATGCTCTGCACTCTCTTGTCCTCATTAAGGGCCGTGTAAAAGTCGGAACAATACTCTCGTTTGATCAATCGCTAAAAGCAACTGTGACAGCGCTCAACCCAGATGGCTCACGAATCGTCACTTTTACCCATGACGGCAAACCTATACGGTTTGAAGCATTGGTTTTGATACTAGATAAGATCGGTCACATCCCACTGCCTCCTTATATGCAAAGGGAAGATAGGACCGAGGATGAAACAGACTACCAGACACTCTTTGCCGCCAATGCCGGAGCCGTAGCAGCCCCTACCGCCTCGCTGCACTTCACTCCTGCACTCTTTGAATCTCTACAGCAAAGACACCGAACATACAAGATCACACTGCATGTAGGTGCCGGTACTTTCAAACCTGTTGAGGCTGATCACATTCTCGATCATCCGATGCACTCAGAGTATTTTCATATCCCAGAAGATGCCGCAGCAATTCTCGATAGCAGCCGCCCTATTCTGGCGATCGGTACGACAGTCACACGCACGGTTGAGTATTATATCAGGACAGGAAAGAAGGATGGAGAGTGTGATCTCTTCCTAAATCCACACAATCCGCCGCAACGAGTCGATCATCTCCTTACCAACTTTCACTTGCCGAAAAGTACCTTGATTATGCTTGTGAGTGCTTTCGTCGGAAGAGAAAAAACCCTGGCACTTTATCAAGAAGCCATAGCCCATAACTATCGATTTTTCAGTTACGGGGATGCAATGTTGATACTTTAGAGGATATTATACTGGTAAGATTGTCTCTACTGTTTTTGTAAAAAGTTTATGCAAATTTCTTTTTCCAGTACCGCATCCAGGTAATTCTGAGTTTGTTTCTATGCACCTTTCTCAGGTTACCGGGAAGGTTGCCTCTGATATTTCTCTCCAGACTTTTCGTAAGTTTTTTATTATTGACAATCGCTTTAAATCCGGATGGACCCTGCTGATGTATTCCATAGATGGTGAAGGCATTTACTTTGATATTATTTCGTTTGAGGCTGCGAATATTGTCTCCCAGTATCTTCTGAAAAATTTTATCCTGATTGGCTGGTCTTTTCCATTTGGTATAAGGAATACCGAGTTTTTTTGCATAATATTTAGCAGTTTTGGGTACGATCTGATAACGGCCATAGGCACCGCTCTTTCGGTTCCTGGTATGATAACTGCCATTGGTTGATTCTACTTTGACCATCTTTTTGACGATCTTTTTCATTGTTTTATGCTGCAGACCCGCATCCTTTGCCAGCTTGCTATAAGCCAAAGCACTGGCATCTGTTGTCCCAAGGACGAAGAAAAAGGGAAGGGCATAGGCTTTTCCCAAAAAAGCTTTAGTTTTGGATCCGATATTCGTGGATGAATTTTTGAACAAAAATAGTGCAGCGAGACCAATAATGGCTGTGTATATGATAACTTCTATAGTGCGCTCCTGTTAGTAATATTTTTTATGAGTTGGCATTATAGTGGACTTCAAAGAGAATGAGAAGAGCATTTTGGAAGAAAAAAATTCTTCAAAATGCCTAGTTGCCAATTTAAAAATTATGAATTACAG
>JAYEOH010000202.1:0-7503 GCA_034722775.1 Campylobacterota bacterium
TGGCCGGGAGAGGGGGATTCGAACCCCCGGAGGTGTTACCCTCACCAGTTTTCAAGACTGGCACATTCAACCGCTCTGACATCTCCCGACAATGAAAAGGTGGAGGAGCCACCCGGATTTGAACCGGGGATAGCAGCTTTGCAGGCTGCGGCCTTACCGCTTGGCGATGGCTCCGTGTTTTATAGAACTAACGAATGGAGGAGTCACCCTGGATTCAAACCGGGGGATAGCAGCTTTGCAGGCTGCGGCCTTATCACTTGGCTATGACTCCATATTGAGGGGGACACAGGTTTAATTTGCTTCGCAAACTCAACCAATGTCCCCTAGTCTGGTGCCCGGAGCCGGACTTGAACCGGCACAGCTGCAATAGCCGGGGGATTTTAAGTCCCCTGTGTCTACCAATTCCACCATCCGGGCATTTAATATGATATTTTATTATGTTATTTCTATTTTATAGATCAATTTTATGGAGCGGGCGAACGGGATCGAACCGTCGACCCTAACCTTGGCAAGGTTATGCTCTACCGCTGAGCTACGCCCGCATTTCCACACCTAATTTTATTTAACTTACCTAAAATTAGGACTGCAATTATACCCACTTAAACTTTAAAAGTAAAGTGATATAATCGAAAAAATTATTTTTAGGATCAAATTATGCGAAGTAATGAAATAAAAGAGGGGTTCAGTCGTGCCCCGCACAGAAGTCTACTCAGAGCGACAGGTCTGAAAGATGAAGATTTCGGTAAACCCTTTATCGGTGTTGCCAACTCCTTTATAGAGATCATACCGGGACACTTTTTTCTCAACAAGGTAGCAGAAGTGATCAAAGATGAGATTCGTGCCAATGGGTGCGTTCCGTTTGAATTTAACACTATTGGTGTAGATGACGGTATCGCGATGGGACATGACGGCATGCTCTATTCGCTGCCAAGCCGTGAAATTATTGCCAACTCAATCGAAACCGTAATGAATGCACACAAGCTCGATGCAATGATCGCGATCCCCAACTGTGACAAAATTGTCCCGGGGATGATCATGGGTGCGCTGCGTGTCAATGTGCCGACAGTGTTTGTCTCAGGCGGACCGATGGCGGCAGGTCATATGCATGACGGTACACCGATCGACCTTGCGACAGCTTTTGAAGCTGTAGGACAGTTTGAAGCAGGAGAAATTGATGAGGAGAAATTGACAGAAATTGAGTGCAACGCCTGTCCAAGCGGCGGGAGCTGCTCCGGTATGTTTACAGCTAACTCGATGAATACTTTAATGGAGGCAATGGGCATCGCCTTGCCTGGCAACGGCACAATACTTGCTCTCACGCCGGAGAGGACAGAGCTCTACCGGCAGGCAGCCAGACGGATTTGTGAAATAGCCAAAGATAGTGCAGCCGGTGAGAAGTTCAAACTGACCAATATCCTCAATGAAAATGCTGTACGCAATGCCTTTGCTGTGGATATGGCGATGGGCGGAAGCTCCAATACAGTGCTGCACATGCTCGCTATTGCCAAAGAGGCAAAAGTAGATTTCAATCTCTCCGACATTAATAAGGTCAGCAAACGCGTCTCCCATATCGCCAAAATCTCTCCATCGTTGACAACTGTACACATGGAAGACATCAACAAAGCAGGAGGCGTAAGTGCTGTTATGCACGAGATGAGCAAGAGAGGAGACGATATACTCCTGAACAATCTTATGATTACGGGCGAGAGCCTCTATGAGCGCATTGAGGGCAAGGAGATCAAAGATACAAACATTATCCATACGATCGACAATCCATTCTCTGAAGTCGGTGGACTTGCGATACTTTATGGCAATCTGGCAGAGCAGGGAGCCGTCATCAAGACAGCAGGCATTACTGGAGAGAGAGTCTTCACCGGTTCTGCTGTATGCTTCGACTCTCAAGATGCATGCATAAAGGGCATCATCAACGGTGAAGTCAAGGCCGGCAATGTTGTGGTCATACGCTACGAGGGCCCAAAAGGCGGACCTGGAATGCAAGAGATGCTCTCTCCAACAAGCCTCATCATGGGTATGGGACTGGGAGACAAAGTCGCTCTGATCACTGATGGACGCTTTTCCGGTGCCACCAGAGGTGCCAGTATCGGACATGTAAGTCCCGAAGCAGCAGAAGGCGGGCTTATAGGACTGCTAAAAGATGGGGACGAGATTCATATCGATGTAGACAACTATATTCTGGAAGCCAAGCTCAGTGACGAGGAGATAAGCAGAAGAAGAGCCGACTTCAGACCCTTGGTCAAGCCGCTGCACAGCTCCTGGCTCAAGCAGTACAGGGCACTGGTGACCAATGCCAGTAATGGTGCGATGCTGGAGGCTGAATAGTTTACAATTTGCAATAATTTGCCTTGCTTTTTGTATGTTTGGCACCCTGAAAGAAGTGCCCTTGGAGTGCATTGCCAAACACCACAAGCAAAACAATGATAGATAAAAAGCAGGTTGATTATTGAAGAATTTTAAAGCGTTTGGCGATGCCAAACCTTGTATTTAACTACATAGGAACAGTAAATCTTATCCCTTAACGCGGCTGCCCCACTTGAATCGTGCTTTATAAAAAGGTTTTTCCAAGCTGCTTATCACCACTTTTTTCTTTGCACTGGAGGCATGAATAAATTTATTGTTTCCCATATAGATACCGACATGATTGATATACCCTCTGCGCCTCTTGGAGGTATCAAAGAAAACCAGATCACCGGCTTTGAGTTTGCTGCGACTGACCCGCTTACCTACTTTGGATTGATTGATAGAAGTTCTAGGGAGACAAACACCGTTCTTTTTGCAAACATAGCTCGTAAAACCTGAACAATCAAATGTACGAGGTCCTGTAGCACCATAAACATAACGCTTTCCAAGCTGTTTTTTGGCTGATGCTAGTTTCAGCGAGGAGTCACTTCCCCATTTTAGAGATGACAGAAATTTTTTCTTTGTCGGCTCGGGCTTAAGAACCAGCTTTCTAGACGAAGATTTTTTGGATGAAACACTCTTCTTCTTTGTTTTGGTATCAAGCTTTGCCACTTTAGTTTTTGGTGCAGCTTTCTTCTTTATCTTAGTATCAACTTTTGCCACTTTAGTTTTCGATTTTGGAGTCTGTAGTGTTTCAGACAAGGCAATGACCTGTCCCAGCTTGAGACTCTTATCTGGCTTGATATGGTTGATTTTCGCCAGTGCAGAGACAGTGGTATGATTGTTTTTGGCAATCGCGTAGAGTGTGTCACCTTTTTTCACTATATGAGAGAGAGTCTCTTTGCTCTTTTTCTCTCTATTTGCTTCTTTTTTTGTGGAAGATTTTTTATTGGAAATCTTTTCAGATGAAGCGATTTTTTTTGTTTTTTTTACTTTCTCAGGCTGAACTTTCTTCTCTTTATCTATCTCCTGCATCACTGATGCCAGAGTGATATCACTACTTTTAGCATCAGGAACATAACTGTTCTTCGGAACTTTGAGTGATCTTCCTATCTTGAGATTAGCATCTTTTTTCATTCCGTTAACAAGCTCTATTTTGGCAACTGTTGTGTGATGTCTTCTTGCAATAGAGTAGAGCGTATCACCACTCCCTACTTTATAATTCACCAGCTTGCTGCTGCTGATTCTGGCACTCTTTATTGTGCCGCTTTCTTTTTTATTTGCCTCGTATTTGGCATCGATTTTTCCTGTCTTTGCTACACTGTACGAAGAGGCAAGTGTAAGGCTGAACAGTAAGGTGTAAAAACGCTTCATATATTTCCTTCTCTAACTATAATCTTATAAAAAACTGATATATAAACTATAAATCTAATATGCACTATTATAGTAATGTATTGAAAATTTTAACAGATTAATGTTAACAAACTGTGAATAAAAACTTAAATATTTCTGTAATAGATAAAAATTTGCTATCAATCATTCCAGCCGCTGGAGATCCCAATAACATCAAAATCTTTTTTCCAGTACTTCTTTAGCGTTGCGCGAAAGCGTTCCCATCCATAAGTACTGCTATAAGCCTCTTCGCTCCACCTGATCTTTTTATCAAACAGTGCAAACCAGCGCCCCTCTCCATACTCAAGCTTGGTTACCTGATGACCTCTATCCCAGCGATCACGGATCACTTTTCGAATAGCACTCCACTCATCCAGACTGACATAACTCTGATCTTTATAGTCTGTATTTTTAGCAAAAAGTCCAACCCATTGACCACCGCCTGCTTCAACCTCAGTCAGTGCATACCCCTTCTCCCAGTATGACTTTATCGTCTGTCGAAACGCCTTCCATTCCCGATCAGCCGCAATGACCTGATCTTTAAAGCCTGTGCCCTTAGCAAAGATCCCAACCCACTCGGCATTGCCATACTCAAGATCAATTAAGTCAAAACCTTGAGCCTTTTTCTTTTCAACACCTTTGAGAAACTTGCGCCAATTACTGCTGTGCAGGTATGACTGGGCAGTATAACCTGTACCTTTGGCAAAGAGACCCATCCAGGTACGGCGTCCCTGCTCCAAATCTACCAGATAAAACCCTTTTCTCCACTCTGCCTCTATCGCCTCAGTGATATCACCCAGATACTCTCTGCTTACCAGGGACTGCCCGGTCATCTTGGTGCCCTTGGCATAGAGACCCACCCAAATATGCTCGGCATAACTCAATGAACTCAATATCATCAATCCTGATATTCCGACTACAACCTTTTGATACCATTTCATAAATTCACTCTCCTCTTTCAGATAATTTTATATTTGAAATAGTATATCACACTCATAAGAAATATTAACTTTTTGAATGTGCAAACAAAACTTCAAATTCCAGATAATCACAAGGGTAAGTATCCAGCAGCAGCTTCGTCTGAGCGTAACCAATGCGGCGTTCGCCTCCGCTGGTACCGCTCTCTTTGATATAGCGCAGCATTTTATACACTGTATCAAAATGAAGCTTGTAGTGTATCGTTTCGTATGAAGCATCGAAATATTTGTCTATTTTCTCTTTGAGTATCGCCTCACTGTAGATCGGAGAAGTGACTCCGGCGCAGTGATGGAGCGACTGAAAAGTACCTGCCGTGAAGATGGCAAAATAAAAACTTTCCGAGAGGGGAGCAAGCAGAGGAAGTGTGACATCCAGGTCACTGCTCCACTGCAGGGCTGAGGAAGAGATCAGCAGATCATAATGGGAAGTGGGAAGCACCTTCAAAATATCGGGTTGGTTGAAGTCACCTTGAAGCAGTGTTAAATTCTCTCCAGAAGGATGGAGCTGCAACATTTCATCAGAAATATCCAATGCGGTCAAATATCCAAAGTCAACCCCCTGCTCTTTGAGATTACGATAGGTTTCTCCTCTGCCGCAGCCGAGATCAAGGATAGTTCTATAATGTTTTTCGGGCAAGAGTGAAATAAGCTTCCGGGCGACCTCTGCTTGAATAATATTGTGTTGGCTATAAGCGGCGGCAAACCGGGAAAATTCTTGGGCAACCCTTGTCATCCATTTAACTCATTTTTCATTTATTTAGGGCACCTCTGGAAATCCTGAATACTCATAACATCCCTAGCTTTTGTCTAGGCTAGGCACTCTTTTGAAACTCTAGCCGTAGCTAAAGTGAAAAAGAGTAACGACGCATAGGCGAAAGCTAGAGGTGCCCGAAGGGTGGGCTTTGCAAACGCAATCTTTCACAAGATACTCACTTCATCTTAGCTATGGCTAGGATTTGAGAGCCTCTTGCGAAATCTTACATTTGCAAAGCCCATTATGAGTATTCAGGATTTCCAGAGGTGCCCTTAGGTATAATCCACAAAATTATACCCAGAAACAGGTTAGGAGAAGCTCTGTATGCCTTTAGCCTGGTTTCAGAAAATAACAATATATCGAGGAATCTATGACATCAACACTTTTAATCGTGCAGATTATTTTGGCACTCGCCATCACCATCGCCGTACTACTTCAAAAGAGTTCCAGTATCGGTCTGGGTGCCTACAGCGGCAGTAACGAATCTATGTTTGGAGCCAAGGGCCCGATGGGTTTCCTGGCAAAAATTACTTTTGGGCTGGCACTGCTTTTTGTACTCAACACTTTGGTACTGGGCTATCTCTATACTGTGGCGAACAATAAAACGGTTGCAGATACGATCGCATCGTCTGTGCCGGTTTCTCCAGAAGCAGCGAAAACCACAGCCCCGGCTGCACCAAGTACACCAACAGCACCAGCTAAAGGACCAGAATCAACTATTCCGGTACCGCCAAAAGTTGATACGCCTCAAAGTCAGGAGTCATCCGGAAGCGAAGAGACACCAAAGCCTGCCACACACTAAGAGTCATACTTGCCCGCACTGGGCATATCCATCAAAACAAACAGGAGAAAGAGCATGCTAAACGAAATTTATAACCATACAGAAGAGCATATGCAAAAGAGTATCGATGCACTTAAACGCGATTTTGCCACGCTGAGAACAGGAAAAGTTACCACTACCATTGTAGACAACATCAGAGTTGATTATTACGGTACACCCACAGCGCTTAACCAGGTAGGCAATGTTATCGCGACAGACGCTACGACGATCTCCATCACGCCTTGGGAAAAGTCACTGCTCCCCGTTATCGAAAAAGCGATCCAGGAAGCCAATGTCGGCGTCAATCCAAATAATGATGGAGACTTCATCAAACTCTTCTTTCCTCCGATGACCAGTGAGCAGAGACAGGAGATCGTCAAACAAGCCAAAGCGATGAGCGAAAAAGCCAAAGTTGCGGTCAGAAATATCCGCAAAGAGAGCAATGACAAGGTTAAAAAACTGGAAAAAGAGAAAGAGCTCAGCGAAGACGATGGCAAAAAAGCCCATGACCATGTACAGAAGATCACAGATGAGCATATTTTATTGATCGACGAAACGCTCAAACACAAAGAAGCGGATATTCTGAAAGTATAAGGGATGGATGTAGCACAGATATACAAAGATGCCGGTGCACTGCTGGAGGGTCACTTCATCCTCAGCAGCGGCAACCACTCCAACCGATACCTTCAAAGTGCCAAGGTACTTGAAGATCCGAAACGCGCAGAACTACTGGCAGGCGAACTTGCCGATATGATCCGAAAAAGCGGTATTCAGATCGATACTGTCTGTGCACCTGCTCTTGGCGGCGTATTGGCAGGATATGAACTCGCAAGAGCTTTGGGTGCTAGAAGTATCTTTGTGGAGCGCAAAGAGGGAATAATGGAGCTGCGCAGAGGTTTTGAAGTCAGCAGGGGCGAAAAAATCCTTATCTGCGAAGATATCATCACCACAGGCGGTTCAGCAATGGAGGCAGCAGTGGTCATCGAAGCGTTGGGCGCTGAAGTGGTCACTTTTGCAGCACTTGCCAATCGTGGATTTTGCCGGAGGGAAGGAAGTACAACATCCCCAAGAACGGAATGCAAGCTTCCATCCACCGTCCCATTTTTTGCACTGGATGATTTTGAATTTGCTATGTACTCACCAGAAGAGTGTCCGCTCTGCAAAGCAGGCAGCAAAGCGATCAAACCGGGCAGCAGAGGTTA
>JAYEOH010000203.1:0-8558 GCA_034722775.1 Campylobacterota bacterium
CTGTAAAAGAGAAATATAACAAACGTAAAGCTATTAACATTAAAGTTTTGGAGAGTGATTTGGAAAAATTGAAAGCTAGGGCATTGGAAGAAGGTATGCCTTATCAAACTTTGTTAAATTCTGTTTTGCACAAGTACCTGACTGGTCAGTTTGTCGAGAAAAATAAAATAGCGTAATCGAAAAAAAGGTGTCAGGTGAACGTAATTGTATCGTAACTAAATCTTCTTTGCTATATTTAACTTGCTAGCAAAAAAAAGGGGGAGGTTAAGTGTATTGGCACTATCAGACTCACCTGCCGACTGGAACTCTTTGAGATAATGAGAGTATAGGGGAAAAGTGCGAAATAAGGATGCCTATCTTGCTCCACCTGGTTCCACCTCAGTGAGACTGTGAAAGAACCTTTGGAAACGGAGGCTTTAGCCCCGAAAAATGCCACAATAATACAAAATTTTACTGTTGTTTGTGCATTCAGGCGTGGCTAAAGCCGACGGTTCCGAGAAAACTTGAGTTCTTCCATAGTCACAGTGAGGTGGAACCAGAAATGCCAAACCTACGACTTTCTGCTTCTCTGCTTTTTACTCGAAACAGAAAAGCGCAGCAAATCATCAGTCGTCACTACATACTCAGGAAGTGTTTCAAAACTCTTCTCCATCACAGTATATGCGCTGACGGCATCGCTGTAGGCTCGGTGGTGTGTCGCTGTTTCTATGCCCAGGGATTCGTTGAGGTAGGCGAGTCCATACCGTTCGCTTTCAAAAGTCCGCTTTGCCAACTCTATCGTGCAGAGTTTGGGATTTCCGATGTCGCCAAGGCCGAAGCGGTTGAAGGATGCGGTGAGAAAACTGTAATCAAAGGTCGCATTGTGAGCGACAAAAATTGCATCTTGCATAAATTCACGAAGTCTTGTCAGCGCCTCTCTCCGTGTTGGAGCACCGATCAGGTCAGAGGGTTCGATACCGGTAATCTTCGTGATATACTCCGGCATAAAAGCACACTCGACAAAGGTTTCAAGACGATCGACAATAGCACCATTTTGGATCATCACCGCACCGATCTCTATCACCTGCGAAGTGCCGGGCTTGCTGCCGTTTGTTTCGATATCGATGACACAGTAGCGCTGCTCTCGATAAGGCGTAAAACATGTCTCCAGACGGTAGCTGCCTCTCTCTGTTTCACTAATCGGATAGCCTGAAGCCTGTAAGAGCAGGAAGATCGTATCAGCCTGCTCGAAAAGTGTCGTATACCGGGTAGCGATCTCTTCATATCGCTCGGCAGAGAGTTCTCCTCTATTTTTTCGGAAAGCATTGGTTAACTCGCTATAGACTTTTTGCATGCGTGATAAACCGCTCCACTTTCAGAGGATCTTTGATCCCTTTCTCTGCCTCTGTGCCGGAACTGACATCCACAGCGTAAAACCCGTAGCGTTTGGTCTCTCCCACATTTTCAGCTGTCAACCCCCCTGCCAAAATGATCCTGGAACAATCCACCCCCTCGAACCACTCCAGATTGAGTCGTTTTCCGCTGCCGCCGTATGCTTCACAGTAGGCATCAACGAGACGATAGCGACCGGAAAATTTATCTACATCTTCACGACAAGCTGCCCTGACTACCGGCAGTGACTTTGTTTGTAATTTTTCCAGAAAACCCTCATCTGCCTCAAAATGAATTTGCGCCAGGCTCATCCTGCTCTCTCGGCAGATCTTATCGATTTGCTCCGGAGTCTCTTCCACAAACAATCCCACTCGCTCCACAAAAGGAGGAAGTTCTTCACAAATTTTCCCAGCCTCTTCTATTGAAATATAACGCGGTGACTTTTTGTAAAAAACAAAACCCAAAGCATCTGCCCCCGCTTCAACAGCATGAATCGCATCTTTAAGATTGGTAATACCGCAGATTTTGACCCTCATGCCCTCTTACGCCTCTCCCTCTTTTTTCAAAGAAGCAATCGCCTCTGCAACCCCTGCAGGATGATTATAAACATAAGAGCCTGCCACCACGACATCCACACCGGCTTCAGCAAGCATATGTACATTTTTGTCACTCACGCCGCCATCGACTTCGATCAGACATTTAGGATTTCGTTTTTCAGTTATATCTTTCAGTCGCACTGCTCTTTCGAGCACGGAGGGAATAAATTTTTGTCCGCCAAAGCCGGGGTTGACACTCATCAGAAGTACCATATCAAGGTCTTCCGCCAAAAACTCAATCGCCTCAGGCGGCGTATGAGGATTGAGAACAATAGCAGGCCGAATCCCCAGTGATCGTATCTTTTGGATTAGACGATGGGGATGCTTCTCCTCTTCGATATGAAAAGAGATATATTCCGGATTCAGAGGAGCAAAAAGATCAACAAAAAAACTATTGTTCTCCACCATCAAATGAATATCCAACGGTTTCGTTGCAGCTTTTGCCACAGCATCGACAACGACCGGCCCGATCGTCAGGTTGGGGACAAAATGACCATCCATTACATCAACATGAACCAGATCACATCCTCCGTCACAAATCGCCTTAACATCTCTGGCCAGATGACCAAAATCAGCTGACAAAATACTGGGTGCTACCAACATTATTCTATCCCCTTTTTTATGCAGATTATACCATATCAAAATGAATACCCAAGGGCACCTCCATTGCCATTAAGTTAAGAGACAATATTGCTTTTCAAACTTGGAATCGGAAGGCTTTGCCTCCGCTGTTCGGGACTAAAGTCTCCCTTTCCAAAAAAACCAATCCTTAACTTAAGGCACCTCTAAACCTATTTTTCTCAGCAAGGAAATAAGATTATCTCTTTCTAAATGGATAAAAAACCCAAATTTCCTCCAGGAAAATTCTATGATTTTTTATATGCTAAAATAGTACACTAAAGAATATTTTAGGCTCTTTCAGATATAATCGCAAAAATTATTCACAAATGACCAAAAGGTCAAGCGCGAAACTACAAGCAAGACAAAGGGTATACAATGGCAAGAAGATGTGATGTAAGCGGCAAAGGTCCGTTGACAGGAAATAATGTAAGTCACGCAAACAACAAGACAAAGAGAAGACAACTTCCAAATCTTAGATCCGTGAAAATCACGCTCGAAGATGGAACAACAAGAAAAATCAAGGTAGCTGCTTCTGAGCTCAGAACAATGAAAAAGAAAGCTGCTCAAACTGCAGCAGCCAGCTAAGTTCCAAACCTCCCGGGGTTAGGCAATTGACTGCCACTCAAAAAATCAAAAAGTTTCTCGGCTGGAGAAGCGCCCCCCAACCACATATTACACTTAGTGGTGAGTATTATGCTCAACTAGCACCTTTTAGACTTCCTCTTATTCTTACTGTACTCACGATGCTTATTGGCACAATGGGCTACATGCTTATCGATCACTTTCCTCTTATGGACGCAATCTATCAAACAGGAATTACCTTTACAACAGTCGGATTTGGAGAGATTCAACCCATATCTGATGCAGGGCGTATTTTTACGATCACTCTGATTATTTTCGGATTTGTTGTCTTCTCTATAGCTGTAGGTATTATTGTCGAAGTGATCAAAAGAGGAGAATTTCAAAAAATTTCCAAGGAGCGCAGCATGCTTTATGAAATCGCAAGACTTAAACAGCATTTTGTTGTCTGTTACCACAATGATTTTACGATACAGGTAACCAAACAACTTAGAGCCAGCCAAGTCCCCTTTGTGGTTGTCGATCCCAGAGAGGATCTGGAGGAGATCGCCAAAAAATACCACTATCCCTATTTTGTGAGCGAAGAGCCGCATACGGAAGCAGGCATACTCAAGTCACACCTCTCCAGTGCCAAGGGAGTCATCACGCTCGCCGACAATGTTGCGGACAATATTGCAACAATCGCTTCAGACAGGCTATATGAAAAAGAGATTGGACGAAAACGAAAATACCTTATCATTGCCAATGCTAAAAATCCGGAAGATGAGCAAA
Source organism: Campylobacterota bacterium (assembly GCA_034722775.1). Taxonomy (GTDB): domain Bacteria; phylum Campylobacterota; class Campylobacteria; order Campylobacterales; family Sulfurovaceae; genus SZUA-451. Next base: position 3,939 of record JAYEOH010000203.1, read on the forward strand.
AACTTCTCAAACTGGGCGCCAACAAAGTTGTCATAGCCACCAGACTTATGGCGCAGCGTATCAATGCCATGGCAGTCAGACCGGAGATGGAAAACCTTCTGCAGGAGTTCCTCTACAAGAAGGACACACCTTTGGATATGGAAGAGGCGAGAGTGACCAGGACAAGTTGGCTAACCCTCAAAAAGATCAAAACCGCACGCTTCAGAGATATCGCCAATGTTACGGTCATCGGCATCCGGCAAGAGGATGGAAGATTCATCCCGATGCCGGATGGCGACACCTCTATCCTCCCTGGAAGCAAACTGCTGCTGATCGGCACCAGCGAAGGAATATATAAAGCCAAAAAGATTATTCGCAAGAAAGAGAAGCCGGAGGAGTTGCGATATGTTTAAACTTTTCCCACTCAAAAATGGATTAGAAAATGTACCCGGTTTTTTTTGCGATGCTGCCAATGTCGGGATGCGCACCAATTCTGCCAATGATTCTGCTGCCGGCGCCATAGATGGAGATGTGGCTTTTATCCGAAGCGATACACCTTGCGATATTGCCGCTGTTTTCACAAAAAACAGATTTCAGGCAGCTCCACTCCAGCATTTTAAACGCTACCCCAAAGGGTTTCAGACAGATTTTGTCCTGATCAATGCCAAAAATGCCAACGCAATGACAGGCGAAAAAGGAATCGAAGATATCAATACGCTTTTCGCAGAGCTGAATAGTAGAATCGAGCTAAGAAATCCCGTGATGAGTTCTACAGGTGTGATCGGCTATCGTCTCGATCGTGACAAAATCGCTTCTGCTTTCGATCGTTTTGACTACCAGGCCAAAGCCAGTGACAAAACTGCCCGAGCCATCATGACAACGGATAGCTTCAAAAAAGAGCTATGCTTCAAGGTCGAATTGGAAGACGGAGGCACTTTTCATATCGCAGCGATCTGTAAAGGTGCCGGGATGATCAATCCGGCTATGGCAACAATGCTCTGTTTCATCACAACCGATGCAAGCATCCCGGCAGAAGAGATGCAGGGAGTACTGCAGGAGGCTTCTGACCGCTCCTTCAACCGTATCTCGGTAGATGGAGATACCTCTACCAATGACACAGTTATGCTGCTCAGCAACCAAAAAAGTGGCGCCTACGATAAAGAGGTATTTCAGGAAGCTCTGAACAAGATCACCTTTGAGCTGGCGATGATGATCCTCAAAGATGGCGAAGGTGCCAATAAACTCGTCGCTTTTGAAGTCAAAGGAGCACGAAATGACGAAGAGGCTATGTCTGTGAGCCGTGCACTCAGCAACTCACTCCTCGTCAAGACGGCTCTCTTTGGAGAAGACCCCAACTGGGGACGCATCGCTTCCACGATCGGCGCGAGCGGCGTCACCTGTGATGACAAAACACTGACGATTCATTACGACAACCTCCTGATCTACTCCGATGCATTCAGAGAACTTGATAAGGAGCGTGAAGAAAAAGCATACAAAATTATGAAGCAGGAGAGTTTCCGTGTTACTTGTGATCTGGGTATCGGGAACGGAAGCTACACCAGTTACGGATGTGACCTCAGCTATGACTATGTAAAGATCAATGCAGAGTACCGCACATAAATAGATTATTGCGAAGCAGGGATTTCAGTCCCGTTATTGGAACTATAAATCAGATGGAGTACCGGAAGCTCGAACTTGTTCGAGCCCAAAATATTCAAGCCGCCTAAATGATTTGTCCTAAAATAAAACGCTTTGCCGCGCATCCACCTCACTCTTTACGATATCAACTTCTTTTCCGCAGCAATGAGCGCCACTACACCATCATACATATCCTGTACAGCTTCCACCTCGGTAATGCCAAGACGGCGGCGGTTACTGATATCATAGACACCGCCCTCACTCTCACTATGCTCACCGTGAATACCACGAATCTGCAGATGATACTTGTCGGTGATCGCCTTGAAAGCTTCCATATCTTTTGCCAAATTTGGAACTGCAATGTGGACACTTGCCCTCATTGCTGTTCCTAGGTTTGTCGGGCAGGAGGTGATATATCCAAGGTGACCGCTATAAGAGAACGGCACTTTGGTCTCGATGCTTTTAATAGCGTTGACCAATCGTGTGAAGACCTCTTTGATATCCCCGCCCTGCTGCATAGAGATGATCCTTAACTGATCCTCTTCATTGACCCACACCAGGAAAGTCTTGTCATTGTTATGATAAATTCCTCTCCCCTCCGGCCAGTTACGGTTAAGCCCTGCAGCATCCAGGAAACGGTCACCCTCTTTAAATAAGAAGTGATCTTTGATCAACTCGTCTTGAATTTCTTTTGGCATACCCAGCAGAGGATAGTACTCTCCTGCCAATTCCCCCTCAAGCGTGTTGAGCCCTTCCACTACACTGGATTCGACCTGATCCCGCTGCTCTTTGGTGATGGCAGGACCCAAAGGAAGAGTGTCCACATTTCGCCCGACACGGATACGCGTAGAGAGGATAAACGCTCCTTTGGGGTCAGGGTTGGGTGCGTTTAGGTCGTCCGGGTTGAGATTACTTTGATGCTTATCCTCTTTGCCAAAACTATGATACTCTTCAATAATAGGGTCAAAAAGTGGCGCAAAAAGCGTATATGATTCTTTATCTCCGGCATAAACACCAATACCGCTGTCGATATTTTCTACTCCGGAGTTGATCGCCTGCTCCAATGTAAAGCCATTTGCCGTCTTTTTCTCTTTGAGTGCCTCAAAAATCTCCGGGGTTAAATGCTTGCAAAGCATCGATGTACAATCTTTGGGTAAATCAGGATAGTTCATTTTGCCTTCTTTTATTTTTAAATTTTTCTTTTGTAATTATACTCTTTTATCCCAAAAATATTTGCCCTATTACGCATATTTCAGACTTTTAGGGCACCTCTAATATCAAAAAAGATAAAATACATTAAAATATAATACAGGAGCGATAATGCTACAAGAATACAGGGAAGAGATATCACAACTCAAACAAGAAAATGCACACTTTGCGAAAATCTTTGAAAAGCACAATGATTTAGATCAAAAAGCCAAAAATGCCGATGAGGGAAGATTGCACTTGTCGGATTCGGAGCTTGAAGTCGTCAAAAAAGAGAAGTTGATGCTGAAAGACGAAGCACTCGGAATGATCCTCGAGTACAAGAAATCACAGGCATAAGACATATTGCGGGAGTTCCCGCACCTTTCTATCTCCTCTTTTTTATCACACAAACAGAAGCAATTATTAAAAATCACAAGGTATTTTACCATGCAATCTTTCCGCGATCTTTCCCAGCTTCCCCAGGCGCTTATTGACACACTTACACAACTGCATTATGAGACGATGACCCCAATACAGGCATCTGCCATCCCTCTGCTGCTGGAAGGCAAAGATATCATTGCACAAGCCAAAACAGGGTCAGGAAAAACGGCGGCATTTGGCATACCGCTCATTCATATCATTGACACAAAAAAGCGAAATCCGCAGGCTATGATTCTCTGTCCTACCCGGGAGCTGGCAGACCAGGTCGCCAAAGAGCTGCGCCGTCTGGCACGATACAAAGAAAATCTCAAGATTCTTACGCTTTGCGGCGGCACCCCGATGCGTCCGCAGATTGCATCACTGGAACGGGGAGCACATATTCTTATAGGCACACCCGGCAGGATACAAGATCATCTCTCTCGTGAAACGATATATCTTAAAAACATTCATTCTCTGGTGCTGGATGAGGCAGATAGAATGCTTGATATGGGTTTCTACGATGAGATCAAAAAGATCATCTCCAATCTCCCCAAAAAACGGCAGGGTATGCTTTTTTCTGCAACTTATCCTGGAAATATCCAAAAACTCTCCAGGGAGATCCTCGACAATCCGGTAATGATCAAAGTCGATACAGAACATAGTGACCTGGTCATCCATGAAGTGGGTCTCGAAGCAACAGAGCAGGAGAAAAAGAATACTATTTTGCGAATACTAAAGTCCTATAAGCCGGAGACGGCGATTGTGTTTTGTAATACCAAAGCAGAAACAGTATCCCTGGCGGACTTCCTTTGCGACAAACACTTCTCGGCATTAGATTTGCAGGGTGATCTCGACCAGAGAGAACGCAATGAAACACTATTGAAGTTTGCCAATGGATCGGTCCGCATCATGGTTGCCACGGATGTCGCCTCGAGAGGACTGGATGTCAAAGATGTCTCTATGGTGATCAATTATGATCTGCCTCACGATCCGGAAGTCTATACTCACAGAGTCGGACGAACTGCCAGAGCAGGAGCAGAAGGTACAGCAATCTCCCTCTATCTCCCCGGACAGAAAGCAAAACTTCTGGAGATGGCCCCAGACATACAACTTCTCTCTCCGGAAAACCTCAGGATCGACAAAAATTTTATTCTTGAATCCGACAAATCAACACTCTGTATCGACGGCGGCAAAAAGAACAAACTACGCCCCGGAGATATCCTGGGAGCCCTCAGCAAAGAGATCGGTATCCCCGGAGACCATATTGGAAAGATCGATATCTTTGATTTTCACGCCTATGTAGCGATCGACAAAAAAAGTATAAAAGAAGCTTTTGGAGGACTAAAGAAAGGGAAGATCAAAGGAAGAAAATTTAGAGTGTGGTGGATGGATTAG
>JAYEOH010000203.1:8658-28459 GCA_034722775.1 Campylobacterota bacterium
AGACGAAAGGAGAAAAAGAGATGATGGGCAAGAAGCAACCGATAGAGGTCACCCGACGGGAAATTCTCGAAGCGGTAGGAGTGGTCGGCGCTGCATGGGCTATGAGTCGGTTGCCGGCTATGGGTGCCGAAGAATCGATCAGGTCTCCAGTGGATGCCAGTGGCAAGATCATCCCCGGTTTCGAAAAGATACAAGCCGATCCGAACGCATCCAGGGGTTGGCAGCCGTTTTCCGACAGGAAGATTCGTGTCGGTATCGCCGGATACGGTATGTGCCATTTCGGAGCGGCGTTCGGTTTTCAAAACCACCCGAATGTTGAAGTAGTCGCAGTCACCGACTTGATCCCGGAGCGATGTGATGCATTGGCGAAGGCCTGCCGCTGCAAGAAGACTTATCCATCGTGCGAGGAGATGATCAAAGACGACAATATAGAGGCTGTATTCATCGCAACAGACGCACCAAGTCACGCTCGGCTGGCGATCGCCGCTTTGCAGCACGGCAAGCATGTCGCCTGTGCCGTACCAGCAGTCTTCGGTTCTATCGAGGACGCAAACCAACTGTTCGATGCTGTCAAGAAGAGCGGCTTGAAGTACATGATGTTCGAAACATCGTACTACCATCGCACTCTATACACCTTACATCAGCGGTACAAAGCCGGAAAACTGGGAAAAATCATCTACTCTGAAGGTGAGTATTACCACAATACCCCCTCTCCACTGCAAGGCTACAACCCAAAGACGAATAATATAGATACTGAGGGATGGCGCAAGGGTGTGCCGCCGCAGTGGTATCCGACCCATTCGAACGCATACTATGTTGGCGTAACCGGCAAGAGTTTTACCGAGGTCTCCTGCATGGGAATGCCCAGCATTGTGCCGCATCTGCGTGCAGAGAACAACCCCTACAAGAACCCATTCGGAACCGAGGTCGCACTATTCCGAACCAGCGAAGGCGGTATGTCTCGCATGGCAGTCTCCTGGGACATGCCGGCGGCCGGTGGCGAGCGAGGAAGGGTATATGGACAGAGCAACGCCAAGCTCTCGGTGAAGACCCAGAAGCCGCCTCTTCCCCCCGGAGTTGGTGCCGGAGCACACGGTGGATCACATGGATACCTTATGAGCGAATTTGTGGATGCCATCCTGAGAAACCGTAATCCGTGGGTAGATATAGCACAGGCTCTAAACATGACGGTGGCAGGCATCGTCGCTCATCAGTCAGCACTTCGGAACGGAGAGCTTATGAAGATCCCGCAATACAGTATGGGCACCCTTAATGCATAAGCTAAGGAATTTTATCCTTTAGGGCTTGGTGCCAGACTGACTCCTGCCATTAGCATCACCCAAAAAACAGCAAGTGTAAAACCTCCCATAACATCACTGAAATAGTGTACTCCCAGATAGATACGGGAAAAACCGATCAGCAGTGGAAATAGTAAGCAAAAAGCAATCAAAACAACCCTATACCCTCCAGAAACTTTTGGATAAAAAAGAAAAAATATTAAGAGTGCAAAAGTCATTGACATTGTACTGTGGCCGGAGGGAAAAGAGTATCCATGCTGGTGGAATTCGCCGATATAACTTGAAGGACGAGATCGCCCAACAAGCTCCTTGATCCCACTAAAAAGTGCAGTAGAGCCCAGCATGCCGATCAAATAAAAGCGTGTACTTTTCCACTCTTTTTTCCAGGAGAAGAGTACTATTATGATCACAGAGTAGAATAGCATAGTTGAGAGATTACCCAAGTGTGTTATCCCGAAAATAACCTTGTCCAGCAGAGGAGCATGCCATCCAAGGGACCAACTATGCACTAACTGATCAAACACTGTCAATGCGCCGTCAAAAATAACATCCAATGCTATCAATACAAAAAAGAGTAGTGACGCAAACGAAATACCGAGAAATTTTTGCCTGACAGTGGTACCCTTTATCATCCCTCTTCCAGTATCTCTTTTCTTCTTTTATGTCTCACGATATAAAAAATGGTAATAAACACTACAGAGATGAGAGCAATCACAGTTGCCGTCTTGAGGTACTCAGAGATGAGTTCTTCATTGGAACCAAGCAGATACCCCAAGGCGACCAGGACAACCACCCAAATACCTGCACCCAATGCCGAGTAGAGGGAAAACTTCCATATATTCATGCGCGCCAATCCTGCCGGCAGAGAGATAAGTTGGCGTATACCAGGGATCAATCTTCCGTTGAAAGTAGAAAGCTCGCCATGTTTTGTGAAAAAAGCTTCCAGCTTATCGAGGGTCTCCTCTTTGATAAAGAAGTATTTGCCGTATTTCAAGATAAATTTTCTTCCGAAGTGCATAGCGAGATAGTAGTTGAAAAGTGCGCCTCCTACGGAGCCGAGTATGCCCGCCAATACAACCATATAGACATTCATCTCACCTTTAAAAGCAAGGTATCCTGCCGGAATCATAATAATTTCACTGGGGAAAGGGAAGAAAGTGCTTTCTAGAAACATGAGCAGAAAGATACCCATATAGCCCATATCTCCAATATATCCAACGATGGTATCGGCTATTTCATGTATCATAATATAATCTTTATTTTGAAATTTTACTCGTTATAAGCACCGACGGCAACAAGTCTCTGATAGCGCTGCTCAAGCAGCTCATCGACAGAGAGCTCCCGAAGCTGCTTAACTGTATCCAGAAAATAGGTTTTGACTGCTAATGCAGCAGCCTGCTTGTCCCTGTGTGCTCCCATCAGAGGCTCGTCAAGGATGTCATCGATCAGCTTATGCTCCAAGAGGTCGTCAGGTGTTATCTTCATTGCTTTGGTCGCCTGCTCTACTTTTTCCGGGTCATTCCACAAGATTGCAGAACACCCTTCCGGGGAGATGACAGAAAAGACAGAGTAACGCATCATTGCCAACCTGTCAGCCACACCGATCGCAAGAGCACCGCCGCTTCCCCCCTCACCGATCACGACAGAGATCATAGGAATTCTCGTGCTGGAAAATTCAAATAGGTTTCGTGCGATCGCTTCGCTTTGCCCCCGCTCTTCGGCGCCAAGTCCGGGGTAGGCGCCCGGAGTATCGATCAGCATCAAAACAGGCATATCAAACTTCTCTGCCAGCCTTACAGCACGCAAAGCCTTGCGGTAGCCTTCCGGATTGGGCATCCCGAAATTTCGCCTGATCTTATTCTTGATGCCACGCCCTTTTTGTTCACCGATCACCATGCATTTGAGGCCATCGATCCATCCTATATAGCAAACAATAGCAAGATCGTCGCGAAAAGCTCGATCCCCGTGAATCTCATAGCTCTTTTCCATTATCAGGTTAATATAGTCTATTGCATAAGGACGATCCAGATGACGAGCAAGGCGAAGCTTCTGGTAATCATTGAGGGAACCATAAGTCTTTTGAACCTCTTTGTCCAAATCTTTTTCAAGACTCTCCAGGGCAGACTCATCTCCTCTTCCTTTTGCCGACTCCATATCATTCTGGATTACTTCGATTCGGCTCTCAAAATCAAGATAAGTTGCCATCACACCCTCCCTAGAGCTTTTTGAAAATAACGACACCGTTGGTGCCGCCAAAACCAAACGAGTTACTCATCGCAATAGTGATATCTGCTTCTCTTGCCTGGTTGGGAACATAGTCGAGATCACAGGCTTCATCAGGTGTCGTATAGTTGATTGTAGGAGGAAGGACCCCTCTCTTCATCGCCATCAGCGTTACGATCGCTTCGATTGCACCGGCTGCACCGAGGCAGTGACCGATTTGGCCCTTGATAGAGCTGACAGGGGGACAATTCTCTTTGCCGCCAAACGCCTCTTTGATTGCTGCTGTTTCATTTTTGTCATTGGCAGGAGTACTGGTTCCGTGAGCATTGATATAGTCAACTTTTGGGTTTCCTGCCATAGATAGTGCCGCTTTTATTGCACGAAGCGGTCCCTCCATTACCGGTGAAGTGATATGGTTTGCGTCGCCGCTCTCTCCAAATCCGATCACTTCGCCATAGATCTCTGCGCCTCTCGCTACAGCCAAATCATAATCTTCCAACACTAAAGCTCCTGCGCCTTCGCCCATCACAAATCCATTACGGTCTGCATCAAAAGGACGAGAAGCCCCCTTGGGGTCATCATTGCTGGTACTCAACGCTTTCATAGCAGCAAAACCGCCAACTCCGGCACCACAAATCGCAGACTCGGCACCGATAGCCAGCATCCTGTCTGCTCCGCCGAGCATAATCGTTTTGGTCGCTTCCGATATCGCATGGGTTCCTGCTGCACAAGCCGTGACACTGGAGAGATTAGGCCCCTTAAGCCCATGATAGATTGAGACAAAACCGCCCAGCATATTGACAAGCGCTGAAGGGATAAAGAAAGGGGAGATGCGTCTGGGACCACGCGTATCACAGATCACAGAATTTTTTTCAATTGCCGGTAATCCTCCTATGCCGGAAGCAGAGGAGACCCCAAATCGCTCCAGGTCGATCCCTTCATCCAAATTGGCATCTTCTATTGCTTCTGCTGCCGCCTTAAGGCCCAATTGAATAAAACGATCCGCCTTCTTAACCTCTTTGGCATCCATGACTGTACTGGGGTCAAAACCAACAATCTCGCCCGCAATTTTGGCAGAAAACTTTTCCGGATCAAAAAGTTCAATTGTTTTAATCCCACACTTACCATCAATAATCGCCTGAAACGAACTCTCTCTGTCCTGACCAAGACTGTTGATCATTCCTATACCTGTTACGACTACCCTTTTCACACTGCGCTCCTATGGTTGAGTTACGAGAAGTCATCTCTAAAAATTCTGTATTCATTGGTCAGAACTTTCAGCGATTACTTTCCCGGGAAACCCCTTCGTAAAGAAGGGGAGTGAAAACTATTTGTTCTCTTCGATAAACTTGATTGCGTCGTTGACTGTCGCAATGTTCTCTGCCTGATCATCAGGAATTTCGATATCGAACTTCTCTTCAAGTGCCATGACCAACTCAACAACATCAAGACTGTCAGCACCAAGATCTTCTACAAACTTGGACTCCTCTTTCACCTCATCAGGGCTTACATTCAGCTGCTCTACCACTACCTCTTTTACATCATCAAACAATGCCATTGTTTTCTCCTTAGATTAGTTAAAAATACAGCTGATTATAACAAAAAAAGATAAAAGAGACGCTAAAGGAGACTGCCTACTTGTCAGAGATGCCCTTAAATTTGGGCAATTGACTCTTCTCGCCCTCTATTGTCTCCTGGTCTGTATCACAGCAATTAAGCAGAGACTTCTCTGGATGAACAATAAAATCGTATCCTCGATATAGTGTATAGACCCCATATAAAACGACAATGATAGCAGCCAAACTCATCATAGTCTTTCGCATAGAACTTTTGGTAAAAACACCGGCAAACATCCCCAGGGAAAAAAGTGCCGGCACGGTACTGAGGCCAAAAATCATCATCACAAAGGCACCCCACAGAGGACTGCCTGTGCTCGCAGCCGTTACTGCAAAAAAGTAAACCAGTCCACAGGGAAGCAAGCCGTTGAGCAAGCCCAAAATATAAAAACTGTAGAGCGACTTTGAGCGCAGTACTTGACGAAATACCTCTTGATACCAGCGGCTTCCTGAAAAGGAGTGCTCCAGATTGGTTAAAAAAGAGAGTTTTCCCGCGAGTGAAAGTCCGGCAAGAATCATGAATATCCCGGCAACGATTGTCAAAGTACCGTTGGCAATATTGTTAAAAGCGACAACACCTCCTATAGCACCAAAGATCGCACCCAGCATCATATAGGTAGTAATTCTTCCCATAGAGTAGATCAGGTGGGCGATAGATTGTGCATATTTTGACCATTTTCCATCGATCTTGGTACTGCTGTAGGCGACGATGATGCCGCCGCACATTCCAATGCAGTGACCGACAGAACCCAAAAAAGCAACGGTAACAATCGATAAAATATCAATCGTGTTCATCTAAATTCCCAAAAGCTTTTTACGGATTTTTGGATCGGTCAGGTTCTCTCCGCGTAGCATCCTGAGGCGCATCTCTTCAAAATCGATTGTCTGATTGGCATCATGCTCTCTCGCTCCAAAGCCATAGCCCATCTCTGAGCGGTCTGTGATACCAAAGCGTGCTTTTTTGGCATTGATCCACCGATTTGTATCGATCGTATGCACCCAGAGTTTCGCCTCTTTGCGAAAAGGCTTATCTTCAATCCACAGCACCATGCAGCCCGGATCATCAAAAAACCATGTGCGTCCGTCAGGTATGGCAAGCTGTGCGGTGTTATAATTTGTCTTGATCAGCATTGCACACTGTGTATCATTGGTGTGGTTGAGCTTGATAGGGAGTGCCTTCATCTCCATATTTCCCTTGATGATCGTCACAGGCTGATCCTCTTTTGCCATCGAGATAAAGAGAGTAGCGATGATGGCAAGCATCAGTACGATTACGATGATTGGTATTAGTTTTTTCATATATAACTCCCGTGAAGCATTTGTGCACTTTTTTTATTCTGTCTGGTCGATAAATCGACCCTGCAGGACAGGCATGATATACAAATATCATGTAGGGTCGGTTCACCGACCAAACAGGGCAATGAATTTACTCTTGGCATAATAGCATTTAAGGTACCCATTTATAAAAAGACACCATTACGGAGATAATAAACCGCAACATAACCTGTGCATAGTAGCACAAAAAGGCTAAGCAGTACCAATGCAATATGGCGCTCGCCACGCCTCTCCACCTTGAGCCCTATCTCCATGACGGAAGAGATCAACCCCAGATAAGTCCCGACAAAGAGTGTCCCCCAAACCAAATAGCCCACATAGTAGTACTCTTTTTGCAGCATACAGAAGGGGCAGTTGTGGGTGGGCAGCTCATAGATATAAGTGCCAAAGAAGTAGACCACACTATAATAGGCGATCACGACAAAAAGAAGGCTGCCCACGATAGAGAGTATCTTCTGTCCGGAGAGTGTTGCCCCCATCACTACCATATAGAGCAGATAAAAAAGAACCAGAAGTGTTATTGTGCTGAGACCAAAGGGCAGAGGATTGGCTCCCTCGAGCTGCCCATAGAGCGTCGAGCAGCAATTCACAGGCTCCAGCGTATCGATATGGGCAAAATAGGCAAAGTCCATACCTGTTTCAATCGCAATCACAAGAAAAATAGCAACAAAAAGCCATGACTTGATACGAAAAAGCGGATAGTTTTTTGCTTGCAAATCATAGCGATTGAGCGCCATCCAAAGCAGCAGGAAGAGAAGAATCACCAATTTGAGAAACAGCAGCAGCATCCCATAGTCATTGGCAGAGATCACTCCTGCGGCACACATGGCGCCGGGCACCAGAAGCGACAAACTGTCGATCGCAAAAACAAAATAAACGAGAAGCAGAAACTTTACCATAAAGACAAAGAGAAGGATCGTCATCACCAGATAGGCGCGTCGCTCCAGACGAAATTGCTGTTCTGAGTAGCTCCCAAAATCCCATCGGACCAAAATCCCCAATGTGATCACAAAAGCGATGAAGAGAAGTCCAAAAAGAATCGACTCACTCAAAAGGTAGACAATGACTTGATTGCTTAATAGTATCTCGTTCACTGTGCCCCTTTAGCACTCAGCAGGTGCATCTCTGGAGATACTCTCCACGAGCAAACCGTCTTCTATCGGCACTATCCTGCCGTCAAACGGCAAACTCTCAAAGAGCGGGTCGTGTGTCGCTACAATGATCGTTTTTCCCATATCATGCAGCTGACTGAGGATATCGATGAACTTCAAGGAGTTGTCACGATCCAGGTTTGCCGTAGGCTCATCGCAGAGGATAATAGCAGGACTGGATACAAGCGCACGGGCAATCGCAACACGCTGTTTTTCACCTCCCGAGAGTCGCCCTGCCGTACTCTGGGATTTATGGGAAATATTAGCAAGTTTCAAGCTCTCTTGAACTTTTCTCTTGACCTCATCCATATTCAGTCCGGAAGGAACCAGAGGAATCATCACATTTTCAGCCGCTGTCAAGTGATCAAAGAGATTGAAATGCTGGAAAATCATCCCTATCTTTTGGGCTCTAAAGCGCGAAATATGGAGATCAGGCAACTTGCTGATCGACTCTCCATCTACCAGTATTTTCCCGCTGCTGGGCCGATCCAGCCCTGCCATGATTGAAAGCAGTGTTGTTTTGCCGCTGCCGCTCACTCCCTTCAGAACGATACACTCTCCTCTCTTGATCTCAAGATTGATCTCTTTGAGTACCCTGGAGAGGGACTCGCCACTCCTGAAGTGCTTGTTGAGATTTTCGATAACGATCATCGTATCTCCATTCATAGCATCACCTGTCACAACATCGCCTCTTTGGGGTCGGTCACAGCGATTTTCCAGACAGGAATCAATACTGCCGAAACAAAAGGAACGGCATAGATCAGAAAAATGGAGCTGAGTATGCCAAAATCCAATACAGGGACCAGTATGATACTATTGTGCAGATTGGCACCTCCCAGAAAGATTTCTCTCAGCAAGGGAGCGCCTGATACAAAGACATAGAGATAAGCCAGCGCTACACCCAGAACATAAGCTACCACCACGACCATCATAGTCTCAAAAAACTTCAACTTCAACACATCATTTATACTCCAGCCCAAAGCCCTCAACAGGCCGATATGGCGTCGCTCACTCGAGTAGACCATAGAGTAACGCTGATATAGTATCAGCACAAAAGTGACCATGGTGATCAGGAAGAGGATCAAAAAGATACCTCCTTTGTAGTTGTAGAGATTTTCGTAAGCTTTTTTGATATCATTTTTGGTCACCACACGCAGATCGTAATAGAAGGAGCTAATCTTATCTTCTACATTATCCCACTCATCCTCATTGGGCACATTGAAGGCGATATCACTCACCTCCTCCTCACTCATCCCCAGAATCTCCTGCGCCAACTCGATAGGAACGATGACCATGTCATTGGCGACAAGATTACTCTCTCTGGGAAGAGTTTTAAACAGACCTACTTTTTTAAAAGCGCCTTTGGGGGTCAAGAAAGTATATCCTTTGGGATAAAAATGTGCTTTGAGATAACTGGCGACTCCCTCACCCGCAAGCATATTATCGCCCCCCAGGAACTGCTTCAGATCCGTTTCATCTATAATGGTTCGTAGTGCTTTATGGCTCTGCTCATCCATAAAATCAACCCCCACTATCAAGAAGGAGTTCTCTTTGGACTTGAAAAAGTAGCGCCCATACACACGCGGCGTGACAGAGCTGACACCATGAATCTCCAAAAACCTGTCTATCCACTCTACCGGTGCATTGATTCTCTCTCCACCTTGGATACGCTGCACCACAAAATCCGGCTCCAAAGCCAAAGTCTGATTCAGAGAGTAGCGGATAGAAGAGGAGATAAAGAGAACACTGCTGAGCAAAAAGAGAATCACCAGTGATATGGCAATAACACCGATATGTTTTTTGCGTTCCTTGAAAAACTCCAGTGTCAGAAAATGAAAAAAAGGACTATTTTGCATAAACAAAATCCATTCGGTCAAGGGGTGTCATCTCAGGATAAGCGATATTGGCTGCCAACTCAACCCCATGTACTCTAGGCTCATAGTAGGCAACACCAAAGGAGAGTGAACTCACTCTTGTCAACCCTGCAACGGCATTGAGTCTATCGCAACTCTCCCCTCGCTCCGTCAAGAGATAATGCGCCCCTATGGCAACAGTTATCAGGAGCAGCAGAGTGCCTGCCGCATAAAAAGGTTTAATCATGGCTCGTATTCAACACCATCTAATGCCATCACCATTTTTGCTGTGATCTTATCAAAAATCACGATTTCGCTCCCTCTGTGATCATCCAGAAAATTTTTGGCGGCTTTGCGTGTCTTGAAGGGAATCAGCTCATTTCCCATAGGTCCATAGACATCCGACCCGATCACGTAAAAAGCCTCCTTGGCAGGAATACCCTCCAGTGTATAGAAATCCGTGACTTTTATTGCACTGATCTTCTTTCGGTCATAGGGAAAATCACCATCAAATATATAGAATTTCATCATATCTTTGGCACCATCGAAATAGTGCTTTTTATTATCCACGACAATTAGCCCTACCCACTTGGGATATTTGGCAACAAACATACCGCATACCGGGCATTTTGCTTCTGCCGGCACTGCAATATGCTTGCCGGTAAGTTTCATACTGCCATTACTGACATAGTAGGCAACTGCTTCCAGTTTGGATTTGGACAAGGGAGGACAGGCTTGAGAGTTTTTGACTTTTTCCATCAGTTGCTCGATCGTACCTGTGGCATCCGGGAGCTTATCGCTTTCACAGAGTGTCTTGACGATCTTTTCACCTTTGTTTGAGAGCTTGACGATTTTTGCCAGGCTCATCTCTGCAGCAAAGAGCGGCAACACTAAAAGTATCACTAAAAAAGCTACTGTTTTCATACTGTTATATCCTTTTTAATAATTCTGATATTTTCGAGTCAATGCCATACCTTGGGAACTTAACCCTTGCCTCAAACAAGTTTGAGGTTCCCAGAAACCCTTATAGCTTCATGGCAATGCAGGCAACCCTACAGAAACCGTGAGGCAGAACGAGAGCAGAAATTATCTGCTTTTCAGATAAAGTCCTATGGCTTGCTCTTGTTTCGGATTTAACCCTTTACAAAGTTTGCTCTCTGCCATAAAAGCTTTTGCTTCTGCAGTTGTAGCAAACTTCTTCTCTGTTTTCTGGCACATTTTGCCATACATCATTTCACCTTTTTGCGCCATCATATCCTGCTTCTTGGCAACCATGGCGGCATCTTTGTCAAAATCAGCCTCTGCTGATTTATATGCCCCTGCATAATCTACCACTTCGCCGCCGTTCTCTTTGGCAAAAGCTTCAGCGTCAACTTTATTGGCAAAGGCATATTTACTGACCATTGTCATCGTACCTTTCTTGCTGCTTCCGACTACATATAAAGCTTTGTTCACATCGATAAACTTAAGACTTTTGACATCTACCACTTTAATATCCGTCAGTTTAGAACCCTTCTTTGTATCCTCAACAATACAGTGAATTGAGCAATACTGCTTTACTTTACCATCTACAGTTGCAGCATGGTTTGTCTTGTAAAACATCGGCAGTGTCATACCACACTCGGGGCAGAACATTTTTGCTTTCCCCTCCTGGAGGATAGTCGCCTTATCTGCCGGAACCATCTGGAACATCTTCGTCATCTTTTTCGGTTTTTCCGCTTCCGCATTTGCAAAAACAGACATTGTACTCACTGCCAACAACGCCAATAGAACTTTTTTCATTTTTATCCCTTATTTTTTTGATAACCAATAATAATATATTAGTGTTAAATGTATGTTAAGGCAAAGATTATTATTTGTCAGGACACTCGAACTTGTTCGAGTCAATACTATAATTTCTAGTTTTTGATCTTTGCCTCAAACAAGTTTGAGGTTCCCGGAAAATCCTTAGTTCAATAACCCTTAAATAATTGAATCTATCTGATGGTTAAAGATTGAGCAGATCAAAAAGATTGAGTTTAAAATCTTTCCATGTCAATATCTTGCGTCCACCATTCTCTTTCATAAAGTTTTCAGCATCTTGCTCGTATTCAAATGGAATCAAGTCATCCCCTTTGGAGCTCATGATGTGGCTTCCATAAACATAATAAGCCTTTTTGGCATCGATAACTTTCAAGCTGTTAAAATCCTGAATCCTCAATGCCACAATAGGATCTTTGGTGCCCAGTAGACCCAGGTCATCCCACTTATCATTTTTATAGTAAAAGAGCATCATGCACTTTACAGATATGAAATGGAGTTTCTTTCCATTTCTGAGCTCAATCTCAGTCACCCATTTCGGATTTTTATAGGGCTGTAGGCCGCAAATCAGATCTCTTTCGCTTTTGTCAGCAACAATGCCCTCAGCACTCACCATGACTGTCAAGGCGGTCAATATCAGAGTTATCCACACAATTTTCATCATTATCCTTTTATAGTAAATCTCGTTTTCTGAAAAGATTATACCCCAAAAAAGCGAAAAGAAGTCCCAAAATCAGAGGGTATATGATCGAGAACAGCATAAACATATTTTTCCCAAAGGCATCCAGAATATAGTACGCTGTCGGACCGATCACTGTCAGCTCCGGGTCAAAAAGAGAAATAGCGCCTATCCTGAAGGTCTCAAGAGGATTTGCAAGTGCACTAAAGATAATGATACTCTCGTCCACATTGCTCTGCATCATAATACCGATCAGCACGATATCGATAAATGCCAGCATAATAATCCATACAAAAAATGCCGTTCCCAGTGCAATATCCTGAGATTTGACAAAAGTTGAAATAAAAAAAGCTATTCCCAGAAAAACCCCGGTCAGCGCAAACAGCATAGCAGAGTAGAGCAGCAGCATCTCCCATGGAACAGATGCACCCTTGATAATGCCCCAGACTACGCCAATGACCATCGCTACAAAGACAGGGAAAAAGACAGTAATGAAACGCCCCAGCAGTTTGCCCCAGTAGTAGCTTTTGAGGGAGACAGGGAAAGAGAGCATATACTCCAATATATGACTCTCCCGATCCCCGGAGATCGACCTTACAGTAGTGATCAAGATAAAGATCGGAAGGATCACGATCGTCACCTGAATATAGACCAGCAGCAGACGGCTCAGCCCGCTAAATCCCATCACAACCGACTGTGTCACTCCTGTAAGGAAAAAGAGTGCGATCAGCCCGCCAAAGACAAAGCTATAGACATAAAACCACTTTGCCCTGATCGACTCCATGATATCAAGACGAGCCACTAGCCATAATGTGTTCATTGCGTATCTCCATAATTCTTTTTTCTTGCTTCCAGGGCAATCGCCCTTTTTGCCATCTCATCATAACCGATAATTTCCGTATCTTTCGGTTCTGTTCCGGGCCTGTATGCCCCAAAACCAAATGCCATCGGCGTAATACTCATCGTACCCCACTTGGCACTTCTTGCATCGATCCACTCTCCGGTTTTGACATCAGTCACCCATATCTTTGCTCGCTCTGCCCACTCTATCTCATCTTCCATAAACCACAGTATCGTACAGCCGATATCATCAAAGTAGTAGGTTTTACCGGTTATTGGGTCTGTCGTCTGGGCAGCATACATTCTCTCGCTGACCACCATCTTGCAGCGAATACACATATCTCTGTCCCAGTGCACTTCGTGGGGATTGAGATCGATCTTTCGCTCACAGCCCCAAAATGAGACCAAAACAATAAGGATCAGCCAAGCCTTAGAGCTTCTCATCACTGACTACTTTGCCAAGATCCATATAAACAACACGATTGACCAAGTGCTCAATCTCATCGAGACGGTGGGTGATAAAGAGTAGGATTTTATCCTCTTTGATATCCTCAAGAAGTTGATAAAAACTCTCTCTTCCTTTAGGGTCGAGGTTTGCCGTCGGCTCATCAAAGATCAGAGTATCACTCTCTTTGGAAACAGCGATAGCGATGAGCAGTTTTTGCTTCATTCCGCCCGAAAGCTTAAAGAATGATTTATGCATCTGATTTTCGATATCCAGTCCCATCTTATGCGCATTATCAATAATGGACTTTACGGTGCATCCGCTGCTTTTGGAGACATAATCAATCAGCTCCTTGCAGCTTAGTTTTATCGGAGGGGGAAGCTGCGGAATAAAGCCGATATGCTGCACTACATCAACCCTCTGCTTGATCGGATCAAAACCATTGACTCTTATCTGCCCGCTGCTAACATGATAAAATCCGAGAATAGCTCGTATCAGTGTAGTCTTGCCTGCTCCATTGGGACCCATGATGGCGACCCTGTCTCCTTTGTTAAAAGAGACTGTGACATCATCTAGCGACTTGTCTTTGTAGAATTTTTTGGTGATATGCTGTACTTCTATCATAGCATATCTGTCAATCTAAAGTTAAATCCCAATGCGTCAGAGTGACACACATCGATACATCGTCCGCACATGGTGCAATCTCCACTGATCACATGCTCTCTCGTGACCCCTTTCTCTTCTCTGCCTTTGGCATATTTTGCCTTGGTCAACTCCAGGATATGAGGCTCCGGGCAGACACCGCTGCACGCCATACAGTGATCGCAGTTGTCGTTCCACTCTACCTTTGTAGCGCTTGCCCACCCCAACATGGCATAGGTTGTCCCAACCGGACAAATATAGGTGCACCAGGCACGGGAAGAGACAAAAATATCAAAGAGGAAGATCACAAGCACCCAGATCAGAGCCACACTCCAGCCATAGACAATGGCACGACTCATGATGCCGACAACATTGATACTCTCGAAGACAATATATCCTGTTCCGGCTGCCATAGCCAGAAAAATCGCCCAAAAAACATATTTGATCTTATTACTGTAGAGCTTGCTGTAGGGTCTTTTGTTGATAATCTTTTTCTCGATCAATGTACGGTGCAGAGACTCTGCTATATCTGCCAGTACACTATAGGGGCAGACCCATCCACAATAGGTACGCCCGCCTATCAACAGATAGACGATCACGATTGTGGCTGTTCCGATGATCATATTGATGCCAAGTTTGTACTGCGTGGCATAGACTTCGAGCGTTGTGTAGGGGTCGATCATGTGAAACCCTAAAAAGCGCGAAGCGTTGAGTGTCCCTTCGAGAATCTGAATATCAAGAAAAAATGATAAAAAGAAAAAGAGATGGATGAAAATGACAGAAGACCATTTCCAAAAACGCCAACTGGGCCTTACTTTTCCTTTGGCATTTTTGATAAAAAAAGTGCTTAGGAGCGGTGTTTCCACCAACTCTTTTCTGCTTGAGTGATACTTATCTATAAACATGAAAAATTCCTATTTATTGGTTCAATGCCTTGGCACGGTCTGCAAACTCTGAAATCTCTTTCGAAAGCGCATCCAGATCCTCATCACTCAGGTTTTGAAGCAGTCCATACATGACATAATTCTTTTTGGCACCGCTCTTGAAATCTTTCAATGCAATGGAAACTTTTTCATAGTCCTGACCGATCACCTCAGGCCCGATACCGCCTTCGCCATTAACACCGTGACAGGAGGCACACTTGGTCTTATAGAGCGCACTAACCTTGAATCCACCAATGTTTCCGGCTTTCTCTCTGAGGGCCTTGAGCTTGTCTTCTCCCTCCTTCCTGGTATCTTTTTTCGTAGCGGCAGCTGCGCTGTCGATCGAGACAAGCGGTGCCGAGCCTCCGGACATAGTCCCCGAACTTGCACTCTTTTTTCCCATCTCTACCAACAGATCTGATTTTCTGAAGATCTCCTCCACATTGCCCATCGCATCTATCTCCTTGTCCACCTGAATCAGGTAGACAAAAGTCCCTATAGTTGCCAAAAGCCCCAAGCCTGCCAAAATATTTTTAATCATCTAATTCTCCTTTAAGTGCTCTGATCTCTTTGTTGAATTGTGCCACTTCGTTTGCCAGTGACTTCAATTCATCTTCCGGCATATTCTTGACCAGATCATACATCAAGATATTTTTTGACGGATCATTTCGATATTTAATCATTTGCCCATATATAAAATTCCCATCTTTTTTCAGCAAAGAGGGTCCGATGATACCATTGGCATAATCATCATGGCATGCCGAACATTTCACCATAAAGTTTTTACTTAATGCACTTTTCAGAAGATCGATTCGCACATACTGATAAGGGTTGTCTACACTTTGCTCTCTCTCTATAACAGTGGCTTTCCCGTCTACGACTTTGTTTTTGACGCGTTTCTGGGCATCAACTCTGGTAAAAGTCTCATCGGCACCCTGATCTCCTTTGCCATCTTCTGTATAAGCATAATAGAAACCTTTTTTATCAGCTTTCAGCTCTTTTTCATGCTTCTCTTCCGTCTGCTCAACTCTCTTCTCTCCCTGAGTCACTTTGATCTCAGAGACCTGAACTTCTTTCGGGTTTTCTCCCAAACTCTTCTCTGCCTCTTTTGGCTTATCACCACAGCCGATTAGAAGTGCCGCTATGGCGATAGCATAAATAGTACTCTTCATCTTTTACCCTTTTTTATAAAATTCATCATAAGTTACTCTCGGCCTGATCGACAAAACTGATGTTGGACACACTTCCACACAAACACCGCATCCGACACAGGCTTCCAAAATCTCCGGCTTCTTCCCTCCGCCTTGAGCATCAGCGATCATACGAATCGCATCGGTTGCATTGGGCAGTGGGCACATATCTGCACAGAGTGTACAGGCTTTCCCCTCAAAGGTGTCTAATTTTTGAAGGACTTTCTCTTCAAGTTCCCTTTTGTCAGATTTATTTGGAAAATCTTCCAGTTTAAAATTTTGAAGTTCGCTCGCCGTCAATGTTTTTGTATTGCGATAAACCCGATTGATCATCTCTTTGGTCACCGGCTTACTCTCTCTGGCGATACAGGCATCCATCCTCGGTGTCACTGCGATTCCCATCTCCAGCTTTTTGACATCCTCGACATGGTGATCGAGTGCGCCGCTTGGACATGCCAATACACAGGGCAGCAAAGGACAGAGATAGCATCCACGCCTGAATGGGTCAATAAACGGTGTACCTACACCATCACCCTCATCAATGTCAGCCAATATGATCGAATCATAAGGGCAGACTTGCAAACATTGACCGCATTTGATACAAAGCGCCATAAAGTCATCTTCATTGACTGCCGCAGGGGGGCGAAGCAGCGGTGTATTACCTGCAGTTAGATACATCGTTCCGCCTACACCTGCTGCAACGACTCCACCAAGTATCCCCAAAGCGGAGAGCTGCTTCATAAAGTCTCTTCTGCTGTTTTCTTCACTCATCTTTTCATCCTTGGATTTTGATCACTTAGTTGCAGTACCGGCTCTGAAAAAGGTGCCAGTTTTGCCAAAAAGTCTATGATGGCTATCACCGGAGAGCCATAGAAAAATTTTACATTGGGATTATAGAGCCACATCTTGTCCGCATAGGCATAGCTGTGATAAGGTGTATCCCCTATACCATCTTTGTCTCTGTCAAATCCCTCATAGTCATCCCAATAATTTCTATCCCATCTATTTTTGGCTATCTGGGTTCTTTTGGAATCATTCACGACATTCTCCATATTTCCTACAAAATTATTCTTGAAAATATCATTATCGATACTCTTGGAATGAAAATGCATCCCCTCGGCGTTATAAAGGATATTGTTATCCTCTATCAGATTGGGCATATCGGGCTCAAAAGCAGACCAGTCGATATAAAATCCCTGCGCACAATAGATCACCGTATTGTCTTTTACGGTAAAATTGGATGCCTCTTTCAGTCCGATTCCCATCCCGGTAGCTCCGAGTGAATTTTTGATCACATTGCCGGTTGCCACCGTATCCCGGCTATACATAAAAAAGATCCCGACAGAGTTATGCTCATAGGTATTATTGCGTACTGTATTGGCACCTGTATACATAAAGTGAAGCGAATACCTGCCGTACTCTCCAAAGTTCTCTTCGATCAGATTGCCATGACTGTACCAGACCACCATATCACGGGAGTGGCTCAAATGATTCTTTTTGATCAGGTTGTCATTGCTGTACCAGAGGCGGAGCCCGTCCCCTCTGAGACCCAGATCAAAATCTTTAGACTTGATCTTGTTGCCTACTACTTTGGAATTCATGGTATTTTGCATATCAATGCCGAAAAGGCAGTCATCAATATCACAATTGATGATCTCGACATATTTTGCATCTTCTACTGTGATTCCAGAATCCAAAGTCTGATGCATATCTCCGCTGTTTCTGATGATCAGGTTTTTCAGGGTAACAAACGAACTTCTGACCTCTATCACTGTACCGTTGCCCTCGGCATTGATCTCAGACCCATCAGGATGTCCGATGATCGTCAATGGTTTCTCAATACGGATATTGCCTCTGTATACTCCTTTGGGGAGATTGATGATCGCATTCTCATCTGCTTTGTCTATGACATCCTGCAAAATATTTTTGGCATACATGATATTAAAACAAAGTGCGACTATAATAAGTATGCGCATAATCAATCCCTTTGATCCCATACTTGACTACCGGTTTTCTGCTTTGAGCGCTTTTGATCGTGACAAAATTGCCAAGAGAGAAAAGAGACTGATCGCCACCAATAGCCAAAAACCGGTTGTCGGATAGGAGTGTGTCACAAACTGCGCCACTTTTCCATCTCCAAAGACTGTCGGCATAAACGGCTTGATCTTGAAGGCACCATAGTCGTGCATATTATGACCAAACCAGTAGAGCCAGTATGAGTAGAGACCGATGAAGATCACCGGCAACAAGGCAGGAATAAGCATAAAGAGCGACAAGATCTTTTTGTCGTAGAGGATAAACAGGAACATTAGAAATGCGGTAAAGACCAGGGCATACGGCGCCAGGACTCTCTCATAAGGGCCGCCTCTCTCCATAGGATCCATACCGATATAGTGGTTGA
This sequence comes from Campylobacterota bacterium, assembly GCA_034722775.1. Lineage (GTDB taxonomy): Bacteria > Campylobacterota > Campylobacteria > Campylobacterales > Sulfurovaceae > SZUA-451. The sequence continues at coordinate 27,055 of JAYEOH010000203.1, forward strand.
TCGTATTCATCTCATGCACTTCACCGCTAAATCCGTCAAAATGGAAAAATACGGGAATCCCCTGAGGAAATGCCTCTTTGGGATAGTTGGGTGCTTCCAGGGAAACTGACCAGAGAGGAGTAGAAGCCATACCGATTTCAGCCTCTTCATCGATCATCTTTTTGAGATCGCCTTTGGCCACTTCAGGTGTTGCATTGCTGAAGTATCTACCTTTATTATAAAAATTCCATAGTGAGTATGTAGCGTCAGAAAGTGTACTCTCTTTCCCCTGCTCTACCTTTTCCAATGCCCCGTGAAAACCGACTGTAGGTATCACAAAACCGTACAGGAGTATTCCTAAAGCGATAATAGCAAAAACTTTTGACTTTGCCAAAGAACTCATAATTGATCCTTTATTACTTATTTTCTTGATTCTATCTCAAAAAAACAAAAAACTACTTGATACCTGTCAAGTAAATATAAAATTATATTAATAATAAGAATAAATTATAGAAATTATAGGGGAAATTGGGACAATAAGACTTATAAAAAACACAGGAGACGGGAGTGTCTCCTGTAGATCGAACTTTTTAGAAGAGGTTCGCGTTAGTATCGATCCATTTCATGTATTCGATAATATCTTTGATCTCCTGATCGCTCATATTCTGGTTAGGCATTTTAAGATTGAAGTAGTTAATCATAGATTTGACATACTCATCGTTATATTTATGCTCTGGATTTTTGATAAACTCAGCCACCCACTTCTCGCCATTTTCATGACGGGCAAGAACACCTGTCAAGTCTGGACCGGAACTGACTTTTCCGATAACATGACAACCTGAACATCCGCCTTCGTTGAATGCTTTTTCACCTGCTGCTGCCCCTGGAGATTGTTTGGTCGCCAGTGCCACTACAAGCAGGTCTTTTGCCCTGATGCCGACATCTGCGGTTTTAACCATATATTGCCAGATCATGTTCTCAAACAAGATCGCTTTTTCCGTATCACCGGCAGCCAATGCTTCATCTGAAAGTTTTTTCTGCTCAGGGATCTTGCCATACTGGTCAAGAGCATCCGTCACAAGGTTTTTAACCGTTTCATGTTTCGCAAAGTCGTTGTCTTTAAGGAACTTCACAACACTCTGGATGACATCATCTGTCGCTTTATTGACGGCTACAGTCTCGTCATACTCTTTTTTAAGAGCTTCCGGACTCATTTTCGCCATTTTCAGTTTTTTCGCACTGACATACTTCTTGTTTGGATCTTTGACCATCAAATATCCCATCATCTCGAGGTGAAGAGCTGAACAGAACTCTGTACAGTAGTATGGGAATACCCCTTCGATGTCAGCTGTAAATTGAATACTTGAAGTTTCACCCGGCTCGAGTGAAGCGTGGACATCATAATGATCGACAGTAAATCCGTGTG
>JAYEOH010000204.1:0-1966 GCA_034722775.1 Campylobacterota bacterium
GACTGCGTATGGCTTCTCTCTCTGCTGTGTGCCTGTTGCTTTGCAGATTGATTGCGCGCACTTTGAGTGCCTCTGCCTCTATTTGAATGGGTCGCTTGTTGGGTTTGTTTGCCTCTTTGCGCCTGATTCCTCTCTCTTTTGTGGGAGCGCTTATTATCTCTTTTGTGCTGCTGTCGCTTAGAGTATGACCGGTTGGGATATTTGCGTGCGTAGTCATTTTTTCTAATCCCTCTATGCATCTGCCTGGCGCGGTGACTCTTTCGTACTCTGGTTTGCTTGTAGCGATGCCGTCTATCGACATATCCGCGTATATGCCGGTTGTAATAGGGTGCCGGACGGGGTCTCCACGAGCGATACTTTCGAGGATAGTAGCCCCAGCGATAGTGCGAATAGTAGGGGCGGTAGTATCTTGAACCCCAGAAGTAGTTGTATATGACTGGAGCATAGACATAATAAGGTTCGATGATATAGTCTCTGCCATAGAGATAGGGGTCACCTACGATCTGTACGATAGTTTTATTGTATCTGTCTCTGGCAACTTCAATCGTCGCAACATCCTGATAAAGGTCAGGACCGATGACAGCCTGTATGACGATCAAGTGAATATCATATTGGGTTGTTTCAATAATGCGCAGGTAGTCAACTTGACCGTCGCCGTTGAGATCGAGATTTGAGATTTGGCTATAGGGGTCATTTAGCTTCCATTCAAAATCAGCCAAGTCCTTTGACTGTCCAAAAAGAGAAGCAACCGCATTGAGATCCAGATCCTGGCTGAAATTTTGACTTTGTACATAGATACCTCTATTGTCATAGGCGTAAAGCGAAGTAGAAAAGGTAAGCAAAAACAGTATACTTGCTATGTAGAGCAAGAATTTTTTAGTAGGTTTCATCGTATTTCCTTCTGCATTGTAGTACCTCATCATGACAGAGAAAAGTGTACAGATTGTGTAGAGTGACTTACACAATTCATTCACATTTTTGGGGTAAGGTGAAGCTTAATTAGGAGAAAATAGGTATGAGCTTTTCAAAAACCGGTGTAACTGTTTTGCTGCTTCTGCTTGGCATAATAGGAGCAGAGTTTTACTACTTTAAGCACAAAACAGGAGAGAGCAAAAAAGGCACTCAATCTGAAAAAAGCACCTTGCCTGATCCATGGGAACAAAACATAACAGAGGGACGATCTTTGCCCTCCAAGACAAACAATACTGTAATTGAGAAAGAAAAAGATGATATAGATGAAGATCAGAATATCATCTCTATCGTAGAGTCTTATCAAAAGGGGTACAAAGAGGGATGCCAAAAGATCTCAGATGCAAATAGTACATCTGTCCCGGCAGAGACAGATCGTGAGCGTGCTTATCTATTGGGATTTGAAAAAGGAAAAACAGAGTGTCTTTTGGTGATCAGGCAAAAAAAAGAGCACTATGATCTTGGCTATAAAGATGGCTGCAACAGTGCTATCGGCAAAGCAGTCAAAAATACTGCTCTGTACGACTCTTCTGTTGACTACAAAAAAGGATGGGAGAGGGGTGCAGAGAAGTGTGACAACAAGAGAAAGAAAGCAACAGTAGAAGAGTCCAAAGGGAAAGAAAAAAAAGTCAACGAGAGAAGTCAGGAGTATCAAAGCGGGTACCGACATGGATGCTCTTCCGCCAAGGGTAATTACACCAGAGAAGAAGATGTTTACCTCCATAGCAGAGCATATCGGGAGGGATGGACACTTGGGCGTCAAAAGTGCAAGAACATTAGAAATAAGAGTGCTAAAAAAAGCTTGACACCGACACAAAAGCGCCACTATTTTGACCAGGGATATCGTGATGGCTGCGATAGTGTCAGAGGATTCTATCGAAGAGATCCGTACAAATATACACACATAGGGAGCTATGCCGAAGGATGGAGGGCAGGGGAGTATGAGTGTGCATATTATTAATTTTCTGGCTCCACCTCTCCCGAGGTGTAGCCAAGC
>JAYEOH010000204.1:2066-7392 GCA_034722775.1 Campylobacterota bacterium
GCAGTTAGAACTCAAATCCTCCGCCGGCCCCCTTGCTCATACTCTCATAAACTGCTTTGACATAGCTGTCTCTAAGTTCGCAGTCATTGACCTTTTCACAGCTGAGACAGCTTTTGAGTCCTTTTGCTTGTTGACATGCTTTGAGCTCTTCTGTTTTCTCTTTCAGGAGAAGTTCCCATTGATTAGCTTCTGCCATTACTGAATAACTCCATACGCCTTTTTAGTGCACTCTATTTCATACTTCGAGCCAAAAAAGCATGGAGAAGTGTCATGCGGATCACTGCATGGCAACTCCATCAAACGCCCTCCACTTTCATCTATTGCCTCTCCGCCGGCAAGCTCATAGATGTAGGCAAAAGGAAAGACTTCAAAGAGTTTTCGAAGTTTGCCGTCAGGCCTATCTGCAGTACCCGGATAGCTGAAGAGTCCGCCGCCCTTGAGAAGGATCTGATGGAGATCGGGTACCATTCCTCCTGAGTATCTCAAGCGATACCCCTCTGCAAAAAATCCATCGATCAGCTTCTTATGGTGTGTCGGCCAGAATTGCTGTGTACCTCCAGGGGCATTGAGTCTCCCCTTTGTTTTTAGTTTGATCTGTTTAAGTTCTCTGAAGCGCTCGTGTCGATAGATATAGTGACGCACATTTCCTTTGTAGGCTGTGACCATCTCCATCCTTGGACCATAGACTATATAGACAGCTGCAATCATCTTTTTGGCATCCCACTCCCCATCATAAATTCCAAAGATCGACCCGACACTGAGATCTACATCTATGAGACTGGAGCCATCGAGGGGATCATAGGCGACACATAGTTCACCATCGGGATTGAGGATATCCTCCTCCTCTTTCTCTTCACTTGCTATTGATTTGACCAGCGGAAGATAGGAAAACTCCTCTGCGATTATGAGATCACTGATGATGTCAAGCTTGAGCTGTATATCGCCTGACTGGTTGGATTGGCTGGAGTAGTCTGTATCTTCATCGGTAATCGCCTTCTGAATACGAAACGCTGATTTTTTGATTGCTTCAAAGACGGGTTCCAGTGTACGCATTATATCTCCCTTGCATTGTTTTGGATCCAGGAGATGATCTCTCCTGTCTGGTTGAGATCCAGCATTGTGATCTCGCCGGGGATGGAGTAGTTTGAGGGATTGATGCTCTCGTCGATTGCTATCGCTTCACTGCACTCAAAGTAACTCTCCTCTATTGTATTGCGAAAAATGGCGATTCTGGGCAGCGGCAGTGTCTTGAGTCCCTCCACAAGAAGATAATCGAAGTCATCGAGCATTGCAACGATTTCATCGAGTGATTTTTCCCGCTGAGAGAAGTAGGTGGTTCGCGTGGGGGAGGTGACCACCACTTCGGCACCGGTTTGTGAAAACTTATAACTGTCTTTTCCTTCGATATCGAAAAGTGCCTTATCCTTGGGATCATTTTTGATGATCGCTACCTTGTATTTCTTGATTAGCTCTTTCGCAATCTTCTCAACAAGTGTCGTCTTTCCGCTGTTGGACGGACCGGTAAAAGCCACAGCATATCTCTTTTTCACATCTCCCCTTTATCTTGAAATTAATAAATTATACATCAAACTTTATTGAAGCTATGTTAAAATCTATTTAAATATCATAAAATGATCAAGGATGAATTAATGTTCAGAGAGCTACTTCTAATAGGTTTGATAATACTTTTTGCCGGTTGCAGTTCAAAAGATGAGAACCGCATGGACAGATCTTTTGTGAAAATAAGAGATTTTGGTGAGGGTATGCAAAAAACTGAAAATATTAAACTCAGTCAAGATGGAGAAGTAAAGATTTTTTTGACAGCAACCTACCTCAATGGCGAAGAGTCAATAGTCGATGAAGATAATAAAATCAAAGAAAAATTTATTATCGGTTTCTATCAGGCTGATGATGTTAACTTTACCGGTCTGATCAATCCAGATCAAAATTTGACAATCAACATCAAATATCAAAAGAGCGACAAAGAGTACACAAGAGCAGAGAAGATCGAGAGAAAAAAGGGAGTTGACAAACTTCCTGTAGCTGTAAAAAAGCTTTCACTCAATGATCCGCTGTTGAAATATATCCCTCTGGTTAATACCTGGAACAACTATTATTATGTTGAGTTTCCTCATACGGAGAGGAAAACATTTGCCTTGACATACCAGAATAAAGTATATGGTAAAAAGAAAAAGAAGAAGAATAAAAAAGAGAAGAAGACAACAAAAGGAGACGCTAAAGCCAAGCAGGAAAAAAAGAAGGATGAAAAAATCAAAAAACAAGAGTACAAAAAGTATAAATTGAATTTCAGCAAGAAGGCAAAATATCTCTATCAAAAAAGTAAAAAATTATTTTAAGGACACCTCCAATAGTAGATGTCCTAAATCATTACCTGCGGAAACTATCTGTTTTGGAGGGTGTAGTCAGGGATTGTATATAGGGTGAAATTCGTGTCGGTTTACCCAGCTTGTTGAGGTAGATGACATAATTGACCAAGACTTTTTTACCATACTCTCTCGGCTCTGCATTGTCTATTTTTTCCATACTGAGATAGGGTTCGTATGCCCCCTTTCTGAAGTAATCAGGTCTCTGTATCAATTTCCTGGTAAAGCCTATCCCGCCATTGTAGGCATAAGCTATAAAGAGCGGATTGTAAAGATGAGTCATAAGATAGTTGAGATGGTGGTCGGCATATATAATCGCTTTGCGAGGATTGAACATTTGATCCAGGTCGATACGCTCCCCCCGCTCTTTGGCTATATGCTTTGCCAGGAACGGCATAATCTGCATCATACCCAGTGCAAAAGAGCTCGATACCGATGCAGGCACAAAACGGCTCTCCTGTCTGGCGATTGCATAGATGAGTGCCTGACGCTCTTTGGGAAGTTGAGACATTGTATCGCGGTAAGGCATAGGGTAATAGATATTTTTTTGATGAGATGCTTTGGCCTTGATATAGGTATAGACACCGATAGACTCTTCTGCCTTGTAGCCATTGGCAAGTGAAGTCAGATTGCTGCCCTTTTTGAAAAGCTTCTTCTTGATATGTGCCCAGTGTATAGGATCCTGGTCATTGTAGTGTTTGAGATTTTTTTTGGGAAGCCTGGGGGTAATCGTTCGGGGATATTTGATGTGCATTTTGTCTCTGGCGACCAGAGTATAGAAGTTGACATCCCAGCTTTTAAGAAGATGCTGCAGATACTTTTTTTGGCCCGTTGTCTGATAGAGCCAGAAGGTTGCTTTGTCTGCATCGAGCTGTTTCCTGGCTGATCGTCTCGCTTTTTCAAAATAGACTATCGCAACATCTTTGTTTCCCTGCTGAAGTTTTTTGATAGCAACATCAAAGTATTTTTGGGATGCTATTTTGGCAAGCCAGGCATCTCTCTCTGTTTTGGTAGGCGTCTTTTTGGCTGCCTTGGAGTAGCTTTTTGCCGCACTTCCTGTTTTTTTTCTATAAGAATTTCGGAGTTTTTTATTGAGAGAGTTGACTTCCCTTATGATCTGCTTTGCCTGTGATGCAGTACAGTTTCCCTGACATAAAAAACGCCATATATAGTAGTCTTTTTCTATACTTTTGGGCATCATGTGCACTTGATTAAAAGTAAAACTCCTAGCCTCTGTATTGTACGAAAGAGAGACGAAAGCCAGAACGACAGATAAGAAAAACTTCACTGTCTACCCGAAAAAAGATCGCATCATAAAGCTATCGATAAACTGCAGTGTCAGCAGTATGACGATCGGCGAAAGGTCGATACCGGACAAGACTACAAAAGGCATTTTTCTTCGGACAAAATCATAAACAGGTTCCGTCATCTGGTAAATTGCCTGAAGAATTTGGCGAACGATCGGGTTGTCCGGATTGGGTCTGACAAAGCTGAGAAGTGCTGAGATGATGATAATCCAGATATAGACAGAGATAAGGGTGTGCAGCAGTTGTACTACGGCAAAGGCAAAGGCATTCATGAGGCGATCTCCAAAAGATAAGATTTGATATGCGGATAGAGGTCACTGAGTTCAGGACCATGGGTTGCACCGGTGAGAAGGATGCGCAGCGGTTTTGAGAAGTTTTCCCCCTTGAGTCCGCTCTCTCTCATCAGGAAACTTTCGAACTCGTCAAACGACTCTATCATAGGGGCATTGGTAATGATTTTTTCCAGTACTCTCATCTGCTCTCCCCACTCTCCGTCAAAATCCTTGGGCGCAAAGATACTTTTGATCTTTACTTCGAGCCCATTGATCGTACCGGCCTCTTCCAGATAGATTTTTGCCGATTTTCCAATATCGGCATCAGCAAATCCAAAAAGAGTGGAGAGTTTTTTGTCATCCATTTGCTTCAGATGCTCCCGGTTGATAAAGAGCAGCTTATCGATATCGAAACGCACGGGACTTTTTGAGATATTTTCGAGTTTGAACCACTCCAGTGCATCAGGAAGCGTGAAGATCTCCTCCGGGGTTTTATTGCCCGGAAGCAACAGGTAATTAATGATAGCATCTGGTATAAAACCCTCCGAAAAGAGCCATTTTAGAGAACCGGTATCATCCTGCTTACTCATTTTTTTGCCGGATGTATTGAGTGTGGCAGGGAGGTGGGCATAGAGAGTCCGGGTATCGTACCCCAAAAGTTCTTTGATGTGAATCTGCCTTGGTGTACTGCTCATATGCTCCTCGCCCCGTATGATAAAGTCTATACCGGTGAGCATATCGTCACAGGCGCAGGCGAAGTTGTGGGTCGGGGTATTGTCGGCACGGAGTATTACAAAGCTATCCACCTCATCGGGTGTCGTTTCGATATCACCTTTGATAATATCCCGGACAATAATGGATGTATTAGGTTTTTTGATGCGAATCACAAAGGGTATTTCATCTTCTTTGAGTTTGGCAAGATCATCACTCTTCATCTCTTCACAGCGACCACTGTAACTGTAGGCAATTCTCTTTTCTCCGGATTTCTCCAGATCAGCATCAAGTTGTTCAGGAGTGCATGTGCAGACAAATGCTTTTCCCTCTTCTAGCAGTCTGATTGCCAGGGTTTGGTGAATATTGAGGTTTTCGCTCTGATGAAAAACCCGGTCATGCGGCAGTGCAAACTTTTCCAATATCTGCAGTATCTCTGTATCTTTTCCTTCAATGTTGCGTGCTTTATCCGTATCCTCGATACGAACGATAAATTGCTCATTCACTTGCTTGGCAACGATATAGTTGAAGAGTGCAACACGGAGGTCGTCTATGTGCATATCTCCAACAGGAAAGGGTGCAAATCTTAACATTATAACTCCGTAAGTCAATTATTTATTTGGGGATATTATAGGGTATTTTTCTGAAAATA
>JAYEOH010000205.1:0-7320 GCA_034722775.1 Campylobacterota bacterium
ATCTTGTGCGATAAATGTCTGAAAAGTTAAAAAATTCCACATAGTTATCCTTTAGAGGTTTCTCAGATAGCTTAAAATCTCTTTATCACTTCCCCTGAACACAACCTGCTCAGAGCGTTTTTGAATCTGATAATCATACATCGGGTCATAATACTCTCTCAGCAGATACTCTACCCAGACCTTGTGTGCATCAAGTGATCCGTTTCTTATTTGTTCATCGACTGCATGCCCGAAGATATCAGAGAGAGTTTTATATCGCAGGCCGCCGAGCCGCCTCCGAATACGCTCTATGGCACTTATTATATCTTGCTTCCATTCATCGAGAGGTTCAGCGTAACCTGCTTTTCGATACTTCTCCTGCGCAGTTGCCACATACTCTTCAAAAGTGATCTCTACCCTCTCCTGTATTGGTGTTTCGAGTATGACAAGCGGAGCTCTGGAGAGGTATTTAGCGAAGGTTTCCGGCAGATAGTCCCTCCCTATATGTTTACCCTCATCTTCAAAAATAAGATCTCTAAAGCTCAATTCCAGTTTTTGAATCAGTTCGTATGCCAGAGAATTTTCAAAATTGATCTGAGTAGGCTGCGGGGTGATATGCCGTCCAAATGAAGAGCCCCTGTGATTTGCCAAAGCCTCCAGGTCGATCGCATTGTCCAGCTGCTGTAGAAGTATCGTTTTGCCTGAGCCGGTGCGTCCTCCCAGCACGATAGGCTGAAAACGATCGCAAGAGCGTTCTGTCTCTTCGATAAGATATCGCCTGAAAGCTTTGTATCCACCCTCCAGCCGAACGATTGGCATTCCTGATTCTTTCATCCACTCTTGCGATATTTGTGAGCGTTGTCCGCCTCTGAAGCAGTATAGAAGGGCATCCGGATGGCTCTCTGTAAAGTCAAGCCAGGCTTTGACGCGTGCCTCTTTTTTTGCACCGCTGACCAGAGAGTGACCCAGCTTGAGCGCTTCACTGTTGCCCATATTTTTGTAGCGGATACCCACAAGGTGCCGCTCTTCGTCACTCATCAGCGGCAGATTGATACTGTGAGGAAAAGCACCCTTTTCGAACTCGACAGGAGCACGCACATCGATCAAGGGCGTATTGTTGAGTACGATCGATTTGAAATCACCACTCAGAGGAAGGTCGGACACTTATCGGACCTCTATCCGGCACTTGCCTTTTGCATGGGTTTCTCCGATCGGTTCCAGTTTCAATCCTTCTTTTTCTGCTGCCTCAAAAAAAGCATCTAAACCGGATTTTCTGACGATAATGAGCAATCCTCCCGATGTCTGGGCATCGCACAAAATCTCACGCTGCTGCACTGTCATCTCGCTGATCTTGTCACCATAGCTTAGATAGTTTTTCCTTGCCCCACCGGGAATGCATCCCATTTGCCTGTACTTTTCGACATTGGGAAGCAGCGGTACTTTGTCGAACCAAACCGTCGCGCCGATATCACTGGCTTCGCAAATCTCACTCAGGTGACCCAGCAGACCAAAGCCAGTCGCATCAGTCATCGCTACGACACTCTCCAATGGCGCAAGTTTGGCACCGATTTTATTGAGTGTTGTCATCGCTTCGATCGCCGGCTCTATCTCTCCTGCTTCGATCTTCTTCTGCTTTTGCGCTGTCGAGAGGATACCGATCCCCAGTGGCTTGGTCAGGAATAGCAGACAATCCGTTTCTGCCGTGTCGTTCATCATAAGATGCTGGTTCTCCACCAGTCCCGTAACCGCCAGACCAAAAACAGGTTCCGGAGAGTCGATGGAGTGTCCGCCTGCGAGAGGAATGCCTGCCTCTTCGCAGATAGCACGACCGCCATCTATCACTGCGCGGCCAACCTCTGCGGAGAGTTTGTCAATCGGCCAGCCGAAAATGGAGATCGCCATCAGAGGAGAGCCGCCCATAGCATAAATATCACTGATCGCATTGGTTGCCGCGATCTTCCCAAAGATAAATGGGTCATCCACGATCGGCATAAAAAAATCTGTCGTAGAGAGGACTGAGGTGCCATTGCCCAGATCAAAGGCTGCTGCATCATCTTTGTTGCCATTTCCGACCAGTAGTCCGGGATAGTCGATCTCTGCTCTCGTGCTTGTCAATATCTCTTCGAGCAGTACTGGTGATATTTTGCATCCGCATCCTGCACCGTGACTATACTCTGTTAATTTGATCTTTTCCACTTTTGTCCTTAATGTGCTATACTTCGCGTGAATTATAGCACCGAGGGGATAAAGATGACCATAGAGATACCAAATTATAAAAATATCACGATCACAGATATTGTCTGTGATTACAATGGAACGATTGCCAAAGACGGCATTGTGCTTCCTGAAATCAAGAGGCTATTTGCTCAACTAAGCAAGGATTTTACCCTCCATGTCATCACGGCAGATACCTTCGGAAGTGTCAAAGCACAATTAGAAGGCTATGGTGCGCAAATCAAGATATTGACAAGCAGCAATCACACGAAAGAGAAATCAGATTTTATTGTCGCTCTCGGTGCCGATCGATGTGCTGCAATGGGAAATGGAAATAATGATAGCGAGATGCTCAAATCAGCCGAGATAGGCATTGCTGTGTTGGGTGATGAGGGATGTAGCAGGGAGGCGTTGTTGAGTGCGGAGATTATTTGTCAAAACAGTGCAGATGCGTTGGCGCTTTTTTTGGAGCCGAAGCGGTTGATCGCGACTCTGCGGAGGTAAAGGACGCCAAGCATACGGCAAACTATCGAAACAGACCTGTAGGGTGTTGTCCCCCGACAACACCATTGATATACATAAATTATAGATTTTTTGCTGCAGAGAACGAAGCCATTTCACTTTATATTTTGGTGTTGTCGGGAGACAACACCCTACGGAGGAAATTATATGGCTTTAATTGCGAAACAACAGCCGTGCAACCCCCAATCCAAACAGCATAGCGGCAACACTATCATGTGTTTGATCATAAAGCAGCACAAAGATCCCGGAGAGCAGAAGCACGACTCCGGTAATAATGGGTGACAGCGTCTCCTTGAAAGATTTCTGGAGTGATTCGAGCTGTGGCTTGGAGAGTTCAACTGCCAACTCTCCCTCGCTGGCTCGGCGGATCATGGTGCGGAAGGCTTTGACATCCATCGGAAGTGCCATCACCTCATCGATGAGTGTTTCGATGATGCTGCCATTGATACCCAGCGCACGCGGGATATTCTTTTGCAGGATCGGTAAAATGTCTTTGATCCCATTGAAGTTTTCGATATAAGTGGTGCCTAACCCTTCGATAATGGCACTGACACGGAGTATATAGATCGCCTCCTGCGGGAGTTTGAAGGGGAGATTTCTGGTCTTCTCCAGCACATCAAAAGCCAACTCCTGCATCGTGGTACTGTCAAGTGTATTGTTTTCAAAGATATCGAACATCTGCTCTGCAAATTCAGCCACCTCGCCGACAGGTGCTTCGTAGGCGATGACACCGAGCTGTTTGCAGGCGCTGACATAGCGTTCGTAGTCGCGTTCATTGGCGGATTTGATCATCCCGATGATAGCGATTCGGGCATCGTTGGGAAGGCGTTTGACCATGCCAAAATCTAGAAGTATCAGTTCGCCCTCCGGTGAGACGAGCAGGTTGCCGGGGTGTGGATCTGCATGGAAGAAACCCCGCACAAGCATCTGCTCAGTATAGAAGCCAACCAGCGTTTCGATGATCGGCTTGATCTCGATATCGTGTGCTTCTATCGCCTCTTTGTCATCAAAGCGAAATCCCTCTTCAAAGCTCATTACCAGCGCATCATCATTGGAGTATTGTTCGTAGGCTATAGGAAAACGAACAGGCTGATCTGCGTACTCTGCTGAGAATTTTTCGAGATTGATGCGTTCCTGTGTCAAACTGACCTCTTTGAGGATCATATCTGAAAACTCTGCGATGACCGCTTCGACAGAGTGTTTGGTGTAGTGCGAAAAGAGCGGCTTGAATAGCATGTTGAATGCATTTAGGATATGTATGTCGGCGCGTACCTGCGCTTCGATCCCCTTCCGTCTCAGCTTGACGGCAACCTTTGTCCCGTCCGTGAGTCTCGCTTCGTGAACCTGCCCGATCGATGCTGAAGCGATCGGTTGGCGTGTGAAACTATCGAAAGGATCTTCGGGGAATGCGGCAGCAAAAACACGCTCCATCACCTCATCATACATAGGCGGAAGTTCATCATGCAGTGTTTTGAGCGCGTTGAGATACTCAGCAGGAAAAAAATCGCTTCGGGTAGCGAGCACCTGTGCAAGCTTGATGAAGCTCGCGCCCAGCCGGGTAATGGTGTTGAGCAGTGCTTCGGGTGTCAAGGGGTGAAGAAAAAGAAAATGATCCCGCTTCTTGATCAATAGAAAGAGTGTCAGTAGAAAAGTGAAGACCCGCCACACTCTCATAGGCGAATAGTATCGCAGCATCAGCTTTTGTCAGTTTTGAGCTTTTCAATATCCTCTTTGGTTGCCAGACCAATCTCCTCTATGACCTCTTTGAGTGCTTCTTTGATCTGTTCTTTAAGTTTAGTCTCTTCCTCTTCCCCTTTGGCTTTGAGATCATCGAGAAATTGCTGTGCATCTTCTTTGCTCAGTTTGCCTTTATCTTCAAGCTTTTTCAGCTCCTCTTCGACACGCTCTTTCATCAGCATGGCGCCACCGATTCCTGTATATAACATCTCTTTTAACATGCTAGCTCCTTTTTGCTAATATTACCACACAATTAGTACGGTAATATTATACACTGTTTTTCTCTGTTTTGTACTCAATTGATGCAGGTTGATATATTTCGGGATAATAGTGTTTTGCAAATATTCTTAATAGTGTCAATATATTCAGAATCCTCTCTATATAATATATAGAACTTTCTCACAATAGGAGTATTGTTTATATAGGATTCATATAGATGGTTATATTTTAGTTCATACTCGATAGCGGTTTTAGAGACAATAGCTACGGCAGTGATTGGGGCATTTGGTTTTGACCATTTGATGCTTTGGATAATGGCTGTTGGGTTATCTATTTCTGATATGGAGTCAAAATCATCATAGAATAACCCCTGCTCCTCAAGGAAATTCTCGATAAATGCTCTGCTAAACGAACCTCTCTCGCTGCTGACCAGTCGGCACCTGTTCAGATCATTTTTAGCAAGTGAATTTGGCAGTTTCTTTTTGGAGCAGACAACTAACTCATCATCCATCCACTCTCTGCAGACCAGGCTGTCGTCAAAAACAGGAAATTCTATAAAACCCAAATCAAGTCTCTTCTCTTTTATCGCTTTAGTTATCTCATTGCAGGGAGCAACAGTCAATTTAATTTTACGATCTGCCTGCCGGTGAATGGTGTCAATGATCTCACCGGGAAGTATATATGAACCTATAGTGTGTGAGGCTCCAAGCCTGAACTTTTCTTCTGTTTGTGTTGACATTTATATCTCTTTTTTTATCTCTATATCCGTATGAAAAGCCATAGCCAGATAATTTAGAGAGGCAAAAAACTGTTTTTCATCCAGTGGTTTCATGATATAGGCATCGATCTTTAGCTCTGAAGCTTTCTCTTTAAACTCCGGTTCATTATAGGCGGTAAATAGAGAGATTATCTGTCTGGGATTGAGTTTTTTTATCTCTTCACTCATCTCTATTCCATTCATATTAGGCATCACTATATCAGAGAGTACAATATCGGGATGTATATTTTTGTATAGAGCCAAGCCCTCTGCCCCATCGCTGGCGACAAAGACCTCTTTGCAGTGTCTATTAAGAATTTTCTCTATTAATTTTTGAGTAGAAAGATCATCTTCAACATACATTACTGTAGTATCACTTAAATACATGCTTATGCCTTTAACATTTAATTATTTGATATAATAACAAAAAATTATTTAAATTATACGGTAATTTTTATATTATTAGAATTAAACAATCATCGGATATAATCAATAAAAATTAGGCTAGGAAGAGTTACTTTTGAAAAAAAATAGTGAATATATACAGTTTATTCTTGACTCACAAGAAAATATCTTGCTTCTTACAGATGGGAATGAATTAAAAAAAGCCAATCAGGCTATGTTAAACTTTTTAGGCTTTGAAAACATAGATGATTTTCGTCAATGCCATGAGTGTATTTGTGACTTCTTTATAGAAGAGGATGGCTACCTGCAAAAAAGGATTAATGGAGTTCTCTGGATAGATGCTATACTGAATGATAAAGAGAATGCGCCAAATGTATCGAAGATAAAGGCCGTGGATGGCAGTATTCATCTATTCAGGGTCAATATAAATGAGAAGCGGGCAGATGAAAACCTCTACTCTATTACTCTTACAGATATTACAGAAATAGAAGCGTATAAAAGTGAGCTTCAAGAGAAGATCAAAAAAATTAAAGAGAAACAGCAGATATTGATCCAAAATAGTAAAATGGCATCCATGGGAGAGATGATAGCCAATATTGCCCACCAGTGGAGACAACCGCTTAACTCACTCTCTGCACTGCATACAGTTTTGATGATGGACTATGAGGATAATGGGAGACTCACGCAAGAGGAGATAGTCCAGTTTAAAGAAGAGTCAAGTCAATATATCCATAAAATGAGCAGCACAATAGATGATTTTAGAAATTTCTTCTCTCCTGCCAAAGAGAAAGAGCGGTTTGTAGTCTCCGATGCGATAAAAGAGTCTATAAAGTTTGTGAAAGACTCTTACTCGGATAGCTGTGTAGAGTTAATAGACAGAACTCAAGATAGAGATACTCAAATATGCAGCTACAAAAATGAGCTGATGCAGGTAATAATGATTCTGCTCAATAACTCAAGAGATGCGGTTGTAGGCAATAAGATAAAAAAACCACAAGTTATTGTAGATCTCCTTCATAAAGATGACAAGATAGAGATACGAGTCAAAGATAACGGCGGAGGGATAGATGATGATATTATGGATAGAATCTTTGAGCCTTACTTTACGACAAAGTTCAAAAGTGATGGAACAGGAGTGGGGCTTTATATGTCCAAGATGATCATAGAGGACTCCATAGGAGGAGAATTGGTACTTGAAAACCATGGTGATGGAGTTTTAGCAACTTTGATTTTATCTTTGTGACTCGGGGTCATATACTTATCGATCTTCTTTCTCTCCATACTTCGGCTTTGGCTCCGCAGCCATCAATTCCGGATTATAGGCATTGTTTGCAGGATAAGGTTTTGCAGTTGATATATAATCTTCCTGACTCCACTCATCACTCAGCACTTCCGCCTGCTTCATCACCATCTTGATCGCCTCTAACTGCTGATCTGGTGGATACTTGTATCGTCTGAGGATAATGCGGATCATGTTCCTCATCTTC